>JBBDNT010000258.1:0-4523 GCA_040877445.1 Planctomycetaceae bacterium | reverse complement strand
AACGGCGTCGCGGGGACGTCTCGGCCGTTGACAACCGGCCCGCCTCGCGCCTTTAATGGCTATTGGCCGTGGGCCTCGCCTCGCCGCGTGAAAGAGGCGACGAACCTTCGAGTGCTTGTTCGGAACGACCCGGCGATGAGCAGTTCGATCGATCCCGCGCAGCAGCTTCCGCACGATTCGCCGCGGGAACGGCTTGGGCTGTTCGCGGAGTTGCTTCGCCTGCTGATGCGGAACAAGGCGTGGTGGCTGCCCCCCTTGATCATCGGGCTGATCGCGGCGGCGTGGCTGATTTTTCTCGGTGGACCGGGGCGTCCCGAGCACGTATACCCCTTGGTGTAGAACGATGTTCAGCACCAAAGCCCGAACAGCCGCCGCGGGCATAATGCTGTTTCTTCCAGTGGCCGTTCATGGTCTGCTGATCGGTGCCATCGGATCGTCCGGCGGTCCGTCATCCGGCGGCGCATCGTCCGGCGGCGCGAGTGCTTTCGATGCCATCGATTTCGGCATCATGGCGGTGTTGCTGTCCTACCTGGCGGCGGCGCTGTGGGTGCTGCGGACGGGGCGCGGCATCGCGCAACTCCTGATGCTGACGTACTCGACGTTGCTGGCGTTCGTGGGGCTCGAGTTGTTCGTGCGGGCCGCCTGGCCCGCCGATTCGCTGGTGAAGGTGGCCCCCTTGCCGCCGGGGATGCGAGTGCCCATCGAAGACACCGAAGGGAAGCTCCCGGGCATTCTCCCGGGGGCGATGTTCTCGGTGAACCGGCTCGGCCTCCGAGCGCCCGAGATGGACTTCGAGCAACTTCGCGGAACGGACGTCAAGATCCTGTTCGTGGGAGGCAGTACGACGATGTGTCCCGACGTCGACGACGAGGACACATTTCCCTGGAAGCTGATGGAGATCCTCTCGGAGCGGCTGGAGAAGAACGTCTTCGTGGGCAACGGCGGTCGGGCGGGATTACAGGCCGCTCACCATGCCCGACTGATCGAACTCTACGATGCGACGTCGGAGTTCGACTGGGTCGTGGTCATGTGCGGCGTCAACGACTGGGGCCACTTTCTGGACGGGCGGCACGAAGAGATGCGCGACGCCGCGCGCGACATGATCGTCGAAGCCTGGCGCGATCCTCTGGTTCGTCCCGTCTACGTCTACTACCGAAAGCTGCGGATCGTGGAAGGACTCGAGGCGGCGTGGCAGTCGCGCCCGCGACGGGGGTCTCGAAGGGCCGCGATGATCGGCTTCACCTCCGAAGTGGTCGATTTTTGCCGTGCCGATCGGCGCACGTCGCTCCGCGAGCGGCCGATCACCGAGATGCCCGAAGAGATGGAGGAGATGGAACGGATCTATCGGGAGGATCTGCGGGACATCATCGTCACGGCCCGCGCGCGGGGCGTGAAACTGCTGATGTTGACGCAACCCGTGCTCTATCACGACGACATGCCTGCCGAGTTGTCCGAACTGTTGATGGGGGTTCTGGAGTCGCGGGGCGCCTTGGTGCCCGAGATCGCCGCGCGCATCAATCGCCGCATGAACGACGTGATGATCGAGGTCTGCCGCGAAGAGGGGACCGACTGCCTCGACCTCGACGCGATGCTCCCCAAGGATACGACCGTGTTCTTCGACGACTGCCACTTCAACGTCTCGGGCTGCCGAAGGATCGCGGAAATCCTGGCGGACCACTTCGCGCCGCAACCGGGCGATTCCGCGCCCGCGCCGAGAGATGAAAGGCCGGTTCCGCCAGCCGATCAGCGAGAAACCTGAACCCGCATGAGCGATGATGATTCCTGGCGACCAACCGCCTCTCTCGCGGCGCTGCGGATGCGCGCCGAGTTGCTGCACGCGGTTCGCGAATTCTTCCGCTCAAGGGCCTATCTGGAAGTCGAAACGCCGGTGATGTCGCGGGACGTCGTCGTCGACGCCTGGCTCGAACCGTATTCCACTTCCACGCGCTGGCTGGCCGACGAGCGCAGCACATGCGACGCGCACGCGAGCGACGTCGATGGAACCGAGTTGTTCCTGCAAACCTCCCCCGAGTTCGCGATGAAGCGGCTGCTCGCCGCCGGGGCGGAGGCGATCTTTCAAGTGTCGAGGGTGATGCGGCAGGGGGAACTCGGCCGGTTGCACAATCCCGAATTCACGATGCTCGAATGGTACCGCGTCGGCGACACGCATCACGAGCAGATGGCCTTCACCGAGGAACTCGTGCGGCACGTGTTCGATCGCGCGGCGACGCTGCATCGCGACAAGAGTGCGACCGATCTTTCGCGAACTCCTCCGCGACTGCCGCCGGATCCGTTCACGCGCATGACCTACGACAAAGCCTTCGAGCGCTACGCCGGCACGCGAGTGCTCAGTCTGTCCGTGCCCGAACTGGCCGCGTTGGCAAGCACATTGCGAATCGAAGCGCCCGCGAGTCTTGCCCCGATCGAAGAGGAGCGCGATGCCTGGCTGAACCTGCTGCTGGCGGGGGCGGTCGATCCGCATCTCGGTAAGCAGCGCCCGACGTTTCTGCACGACTATCCCGCCTCGCAGGCGGCTCTCGCGAAAATCCGCCCCGACGACCCGCCCGTCGCCGAGCGGTTCGAGCTGTACATCGCCGGAATCGAACTGTGCAACGGCTATCACGAACTGACGGACGCCGCGAAGTTGCGGCGGCGGATCGTCCGGCAAGCGGCGCTGCGGGCGAAGGAGGGCCGCCGCGCGCTTCCGGCGGAAAGCCGGCTGCTCGCGGCGATGGAGGCCGGGTTGCCCGCATGCTGCGGCGTGGCCCTCGGCTTCGACCGCCTCGCGATGCTCGCCCTCGGGGCCGACTCGCTCGCCGAGGTGTTGGCGTTTCCCTTCGAACGCGCGTAGGACGGAATCGCATTCCGCCCGCCAGGGATCATGGTGTTCACGCATCGCGCGGGGCGCGACGTAGTCGGAATCCGCGCGCGCATCACGTCCCGCCCGGCAGGCGGGACGTACTTTCGGTCCGCTCCGGTGGAGCGGAGCTGGTGGGCGGGAATGCGCCCGCCCGAGATGCGGAATCGTTCGCGAAACGCTAAGATCGGCGAGATGTCATCGCTTCGTTCGTCCTGATTCGGAGAAGCTCGTCATGCGCCGGATTTCGTTCGTCTGCCTCCTTTCGTGCCCGCTCGTCGCGCTCGCGTTCGCCTTCTTCCCCGCCGCGACCGAGATCGCCGCAGAAGACAAGATCGCGACGACGGCGAAGCCGGTCGAGGTCGCGGCGGGCGACTGGCCGTGGTGGCGCGGACCGAACCGCAACGGCCACGCCGACCCGAACCAGAAGCCGCCCGTCGAATGGAGCGCGGAGAAGAACGTCGCCTGGAAGGCGGCGGTCCCCGGCCGCGGGCACGGCTCGCCGACGGTCGTCGGCGACCAGGTCTTTCTCGCCACCGCCGATGTCGAGGGCGAGACGCAGTCGGTCCTGTGCTGGGATCGCCGCACCGGCAAGCCGCTGTGGGAAACCGTCGTGCATCGCGGCGGACTGGTGAAGAAGGGGCACAAGAAGTCGTCGCACGCCTCGGCGACGGTCGCTTGCGACGGCGAGAGGCTGTTCATCAACTTCGTGAACGACGGCGCCCTGCACGCGACCGCCCTCGATCGCAACGGCAAGATTCTCTGGCAAAAGAAGGTCAGCGACTACTCGATGCACCAGGGCTTCGGCGCCTCGCCCGGCATTCACGGGTCGCTGGTGCTGGTCGCCGCCGATCATCACGACGGCGGGGCGATCGCCGCCCTCGACCGCGCGAGCGGCGAGATCGTCTGGAAGAACGACCGCCCCAAGACCGCCAACTACGCCGCGCCGATCGTCCTCGAAGCCGCGGGGCGCGAGCAACTGCTCTTCACCGGCTGCAACCTCGTGTCGAGCTTCGACCCGCTCACCGGCGAGAAGCTGTGGGAGATTCCCGGCGCGACCACCGAATGCGTCACTTCGACCGTCACCGACGGCGAGCGGATCTTCACCACCGGCGGCTACCCCCGCAGCCACGTCGCCGCGGTCGAAGCCGACGGCTCGGGCAAGGTCGCCTGGGAGAACAACACCAAGGTCTACGTCCCGTCGCTGCTGGTCCGCGAAGGGCACTTGTACGGAGTGACGGACAACGGCGTCGCGATCTGCTGGAACTCGGAGACCGGCGAGGAACTGTGGAAGCACCGCTTGTCGGGGAATTTCAGCAGCTCGCCGGTGCTGGTGAAGGACGTGATTTACGTCACGAACGAAGCGGGCCGCACCTTCGTGTATCGCGCGACGCCGGAGAAGGCTGAGCCGCTCGCCGAGAACCAACTCGGCGATGAAGCCTTCGCCACCCCGACGATCTGCGGCAACCGCATCTACCTCCGCCACGCGACGACCGGAGCGAACGGGCGGGAGGAGACGTTGTATTGCATCGGGGAGTAGCGTCCACGCGCGCCGATGAGCCGCGCACGAAGTAAGCGGATCCGCCCGATCGGCCGCTTACTTCGTGCGCGATCGGGTGGCGGGGGCGCTTCGCGCAGCGAAAGCCCCCGTCGCGTGCCACGGGGG
>JBBDNT010000257.1:0-13800 GCA_040877445.1 Planctomycetaceae bacterium | reverse complement strand
TCCGGGCGCTCGGCGTCGCGCAGCCAGCCGAACGGGCGCTCGTGCGATTTCGTCGCCGCATCGTGGACTTTGTGCGCCAATTCCTTCTCGGTCCACGGCGGGTCGCAGCGGGGGTTGTAGTGCTCGAGGAGCAGGTCCAGGGCACGCTCCGGCGGGATGCCGAAGCCGTGGACGAGTGCCGTCGCCGCGGCGTAGGTCGCACCGTGCCCCCCCTGGCCGCTGATCGCGGGGGACATGCGGTCGAGGTACGCGAGCGCCCGGCGCTCGACGAGAGCGGGATCGTCGTCCACGGGCGCAGTCGTCGGCCGCCGTTTCGGCGGCTCCGAGACGGAGCGCTCGGGATAACGCAGCCGGACGACGGCCTCGGCGAGCGCCGCCACGCAGGCCGCGAGCATCGGCGCGGGAACACATGCGGGTTCGCCAGTGAGCAGTTCATAGCGTTCCCCCTCGGGATGGATGCTGGGGCCGACGACGGTCTGCGTGCCGGTGGAACGCAGCTCGACGATCATCTTCCGCGTGAGCGGATCGGTGTACTTCTTCGTGACGGCGCCGGCGGCGTAATACCAGCGATGGGAGCGCGGGCTGCTCGGCCGGCCGGTGACCGCGGCGGTGGGAGGCAGGTACGATTCCGCGAGGTCGCGGGCCTCGGCGCAATCGAGGTCCACGTCGACGAGCCAGCCGCTCGGCTCGCCGAGGAGCAGGCCGATGTTGTCGTCCGGAGAGAAATGCCGTTCCACGTCTTCGAGGTCGATCCGCAGTTTCGTCCAACCGTCGATCACCGCCCGCTTGGTGCGCGGCGGAATCGGGACCGGCCGCCAACCGCGGTCGATGTAGCCGCGGGCCGCGTCGATGACCGACGGTCGTGCCTCCTCGTTGCCGACGTGGCTCATGTCAGTTCCGCGATCGGGTGCCGTCGAGCAGTTTCGAGATCACGCGAGACAGCTTCTCGATCGTCTCTTCCTGGTCGCGGATGATCCGCGCCGCCTCGATCGAGAGGTCGTCACCTAGCCGAACTTCGAGATCGGCCACGACGTGGCTGGCCGGCCGCAGTGGAGATGGTTTCGGTCCGTTGCACGTCATGCAGAATTTCCGTTGATGGAGTGATGATGGCATTCGAGTCCGGCCGCGATCCGGGAGACGGCGGGCAGCCGTTGCGGGTTGCGCTGCGCCCAGTCCGCCCACTCGCGAATTTCCTCTTGGAGCATGTCGAGCGTCGCGGGCTGCCAGTCCTCGATGCAGCCGGAATGGACGACAGCAAGCTCCTCGACGCTCATCGACTCGGCGTCGCCGACGACAAGGAGCACCGTGGCCGGCCCGAACCGCGTCCAGCGCTCGTAGAGCAGCCTTTGGCCGCGCGGAATGAAGCGATTCTCCTTCCATTCGAGCACGAGCAGGTTGCCGCCCAACTCGACGATCCCGTCGACGTCGCTGAACCCGATCTTCCGGGGGAGCGATGACGCGAGTTCCTCGATCTTCGGCCGCTTCACGCGATTGAAGCAGCCCTGGAGGCGGCATTCCCAGCGCATCGGGTTGTAGCCGTCATCCGACATGGCACACCCTCCCGAACCGAGCGAACTCCCGCGCGAACGATTCCCGGTGAGCTCCCACATAAAGCACTGCCTGCCCCTGCAGCGGCGCGGAGACTTTGTCGGGATGCCAGAAGCGGACGCGGCCGGCCGGGAAACAGACGGCCGAGGCCGCGCCGAGAAGCGATTGAAACCAGCGCGTCTCGGTCGCATTGTTGACGAGGACCACCGCCTGGGGAATCTCGTCGCGCTGCGCATGGCCGACGAGCTTTTCTGCGAACCGGCCGATCTGCGGCTGGGAGTAGGGCGGGTTGAGGAACACGCGGCCGGTCCAGTCGCGCGCGAGGCCGTCGCCCTCAATGGTGAAGAACCGCTCCGCGGCGACGATTTCATTGGCGGCCGGCGACGAGGCCGGGTCGAGGTCGATCCCGCCCATCACCGTCCGTGCGGCAGCGACGTACTCCGCCGGCGTGTACCACTCGTTGTCGCCGCTGTTGTGGGCGACGTGCGGCTGCTTCAGCCGGGTGTATTCCGCGTGGATCGTCGTCTCGCCGCGGCGGAGTTTTTCCTTCGTCTCGTGGTCGGCGTGTTGGGAGATGTAGTCTGCTTTGTCGATCGTGTCGTGCGACACGCCGGCGACATCAGACAGCTTCACTGACGATTCATTGCGCCGCTGCGACTCCTTCTTGACGAATCGGCAAATCTCGTCAAGCAGATCGGGTGTCCGGTGAAACCATTCGCCTCCGATGCTGTGTGCGGCAAATCTCTTGATCGCAGCGGCCTCGATGCGCCGATCGCCTGGAAACGAAGCGATGCACTCGATCCCCGGGTCACTGGTGGCCAACTGGGCCATGCGAGATGTTGGATTGGCGGATACGCCAACCTTGATTTTCGTGTCCGTCGCCGCGACGTAGACCTGCAGATCATCAGCAGCGTCATGGCGCCGACGCTCGTTGGCGTAGTGCTGTTTAGCCCGGCTGATAAGGGCGCATTGGGTATCGTAATCGTGAGAGTGGTCGGCCTGGATCCGGGCAATCTCCTCCCGCTCCCGATCTTCGAGATAGGCTTCCCAAGAAATCTTGGGAACCCTATTCGCCCTGCCGCGGCCCCCCGCCTGGCCCCCCTTCCGCGCCCCTTCCCGCTGCCGTTCCCTCGCCTCTTTCTCCAGAATCGGTTTCAACTTCAATGCCAACTCCGCCCGCTGGTACGGCGTCAGATTCCGCCGGCCAAACTGGTGCTTGATGATCCAACGCTTCGCCGCATCGCGGTCCGGCAGACTGGTTTCGCACACCGCGTATTCGATGCCGTAACGATCGCAGATCGCCTTGCGGTTGTGGCCGTCGAGCAGCAGTTGCCGCTCGCCCCAAACGATGAGCGGGGCGAGACAGCCGTCCTGCAGGAGGTTGGCCTCGAGGTCGGCCAACTCGTTCGCCGCGAGCGGGGGGATCAACTCGTGGAACTCTGGGTCGATGACCACGGGTTCCGTCGTCATGCACTGCATTCCGTGTTGTCTCCGTGAGGACTCATTTGCGCGGCACGCCGGCGCCGTCATGTCTCTTTCGTGAACTTCTCGATCAGTTCCGACGCCGCGCCTTTCGGCGGGCGGTCGTCGACGAGCTGCCCCGTGGCCAACGCGTCGAGGAGGATTCCCAGGCAAGCGCGGGCGTGCGCCAGGTGCGATACCCCGCTCTCGGGATCGTCGTCCTCGCCGTCGAACCACTGCAGCAGATGTCGGCGCGCGGCGGCGACGTACACCGACGCCTTGACGCGGGCGGATCGCCAGTTGAACGGCCCGTACTTCTGCGCACCGAGCGCCATCACGAGGCTCTCGGCGATTTCGGCCGCTGGCGGAACCAGGTGCAGCGGCGGCTTCCGTGCCCCGATGCGATCCTTCGGGTTCGCCGCGCCGCTGTCGGCGCCGGTGAAGATCCGCAGCGCGGGTTCGATCGATTTCGTTGTCACGATTCTCCTCGAAATGGATGCGATAGTCGGAGGCCGACCTGTTTGCGACAGCCTGGCAGTCTGTGTCGGAGGTCGAGCAACTTGGGATTGGGCAGCACGTCGTTGTAGAATGTGGGATCGCACGGGCACTGCCGTTTTCCAGCGAGTCCGCCATGAAGCTGTCGGATCGAGAGTAGGAATTGCTGGGTACGCTTCGGGCTTTGACCCGAGGTCGCGAGGCAGCCGGTCTAACTCGCGGGATACATGGTTTCGTCCTCATGCATGGGCGGTTCTTCGTACCCCGTCCCTTGCCGAAACCTTTCCGGTACGGTCAACCGTGCGTCTGCTATGCGAATTCGTATCGGATGCTTCTTCGTCACGGTTGCCGACATCGCCTCTCCTATGTCGAGGGAGTTGCGTTCCCTGCCATCGGCAATTCGCTCTATCCGGTGCAGCACGCTTGGTGTGTCGATACTGAAGGTCGTGTGCTGGATCGGACGTGGAGGCGACCTGGCGAGGCGTAGTTCGGTGTAGCGTTCAAGCGGAAATACGTCATCGACGCCACGAGGAGGCGTCACGCCCATACGGGCGAAGAAACCTACGGATTGATTGATGATTGGGAACGCGGATATCCGCTGTTGTACGAGCTTGCGGGCAAACCGGAGTTGTGGAAGGCTTAGTTCGGTGGATCAACGCCGCTAACCTTCGCCTCCACCGCACCGGCAGCAGACATGGCAGCGCCGGCAATCGTCGCAGTGCCCCTGCGCCTCCTCGTCGCATTCGAGGCAGGTTTCGTCCACGGTGATCGTTTCGCTCATGCGGCTCTCTCGAAAAGGGGAATGGAAAAATCACCGGCTGCGGAGCAGCCACGGCTCGAAGTGGGCGCGGCGGCCGTCGATGACGACGCCGCAGCCGAGGATCGGCTTGGCGGGCATCTTCCGGCCGTACTCGAACTGCAATCGCCCGGCGTCGATCCCGCAGCCGACCGACATGCCGAATACCCGGAACTCCGGGTTGGCCCACCACTTCACGCCCGCCTGCGAGTGGAAGTGGCCGATGACCGTCGAGCGAAAATTGTCCTTCGCCTGGCGGAACGCCGCGTCGCACCCGCCGCGCCCGCTGTCGCCGTGCGCATAAATCACGCCGTCGATCACGAGCTTCGCGAACCGGGGATGGACGACCCACTCGACCTCCCACAGGTCGGTGTAGGAGCGGAGGATTTGCGGGGGGAGGCCGGCCGAGATCGCCTGCCGTTCGGTCAGCGCATCGTGATTGCCGATCAGCCAGTCCGCCTGCGGGAAGGCTTTCGCCAGGGAGGCGACCTGCCGCCGCGCGCGTTCGTATTCCTTCGTGGCATTGCTCAGGCTCGGACTTTTCTCGTGATACGAGATCGACGACCAGTCGACGAGGTCGCCGATGTGGACGACGCGCGTGATCGAATAGGCGTCCGCCACGCGCTTCAGGAAATCGACGTAACCCCGGCGCATGCCCGGGCAATGCGTGTCGGAGATGACGAGGACTCTAGACAAGCTGCCGATCCTCAAAAGGGCACGTCATCGAGATCGATCCCGCCCGCCAGGACCGCTTCCGGCAGTTCGCCGAGCTTGTATCCCACGATCCGATCGAACTTCTCGCCGACGACGTACCGCACGGTGATCGCATCGGTGAAAGCCAGGCCGCCGGCATTCGCGATCGCCACGGCCTCTTCGGCGGAATTGGGAATCGGATCGGGCGAGCGGCGCTTCCACCACTGCTCGGCCTTCCGGCGGGCGTATCCGTCGTGCTCGAAGCAGACCCATTCGCTGACCCAGTGGTCGAGACCCAGCCGGTAATCGACGCGCATCGTGCGCGGCGCATCGTCCGACGCATCCCGCTTCCGGTGGACGCTGTAAGTCACGTCGAGCACGTCGTATTCGGTGTCGGTCGCCTGGCCGGAGAGGATTCCGGCGTCCGTCGCCTTGGCCTCGTGCTTCTGCCGTTCCGGCGGCGGGAATTCGTAGCCGCAATCGGGACACGCGGCGTAGCCGGCGGCGATCACCGACCGGCACTCCGGGCATTCCTTGGCCGGCGCTTCGCCGGTTCCCTGTTTCGGCTGAACGGTCGCCTTGATCTGGTCGATCGGCCCGTGCCGCTCGATGTTGCCCGCGAAATCGAGGACGAGACAATCTCGCTTTTTTGGATGCAGCCGAAAGCCTCGACCGCACATCTGCACGAGGAGCGCCGCCGACATCGTGGGCCGCAGCAACACCACGCAATCGATGCGCGGCGAATCGAATCCCACCGTCAACAGGTCGGCGTTGGCGAGGTATCGTAGCGGCGTTCGCTCTAACAGTCCGTCCGCTTCCCCTCGAAATCGCGCCAACAGTTCGTCCCGCTCGCTTCGCGCCGTTTCGCCGCACACGAAGCCGCACTCGACGCCGCTGAGTTCCTGCAGCACGCGCTGCACATGCCGTCCATGATTCACCCCCGCGCTGAAGATCAGCACTGATCCGCGGTCGTGCGTCAGTTCGGTGATCTCGCGGCACGCCGCCTCGACGAGTTCGTCCTGATCCATCAACTGCTCGACTTCGTCGGCGACGAACTCGCCCGCGCGGACGCGCAGCCGGCCGGTATCCGCCTTCGCGATTCCGGCCTTCGAGATCAGGGGGCACAGAAAGCCGTCGCGGATCAATTCGCGGATCCCCGCCTCGTAGCAGACGGCGTTCAGGAAATGGTCCGAGGAGCAGATCGGTCCCGAGTCGAGCCGGAAGGGAGTCGCCGTCAAGCCGATCACCCGCAGGTGCGGATTCACCTTCGTGGCGTCAGCCAGGAACTGGCGATACATTCCCTCGCCTTCGGCGGGAATGAGATGGCACTCGTCCACGACCACCAGGTCGAACGGATCGAACTCGCAGGCGCGCTTGTAGATGCTCTGGATGCCGGCGACGATCACCGGAGGGTTCGTGTCGCGCCGCCCCAGCCCGGCGGAATAGATGCCCACGGCCAGTCGCGGACAGAGCCGGCGGATCTTGTCGGCATTCTGCTCCAGCAGTTCCCGGCGATGGGCGAGAACCAGCACGCGGCCGTTCCACTGTTCGACGGCATCCGCCGCGATCTGCGCGATGCACCAGCTCTTCCCGGACCCGGTGGGAAGTACGACGACGGGAGCGTCGTGCCGTTCGCGAAGATGCCGGTAAACGGCCTCGACCGCTTCGAGTTGATACGGACGCAGGTGCATCGTGTTCCAGACTCGAACGAATGCGCAGAAACCTTGCCTTGCCGCACCGTGCAGCGCCTCGCCAAGGCCCGCCGTGCCGTGGCAGGCCACGACTTGCCACGCGTTGAGCTGCTGAAGTCGTCCCGGTCAATGGGGATCGCGCTGCGGGCGTCGCACCTTGACGTGGACGATGGCCCGTGCGGTCCCGTCCGGCGGATGCTTCTCGACGATCGCCTTCTGGATCTGGCTGTCATCGTGGAACGCGCCGGCATGCTGGAGGGAGTCCCAAATCGCCTTCTGAAAGTTGTCCCAATCGCGACGACGGCGGTCCGGCGGATACAGGTGCAGCTCGACCTCGAGCGGTTCGACAAGCGGTTCGCGGAATCGCCCGGCGAGAAGTGCGCAAACCTGCTGTCGATAGACGCGCCCCTCGCGACTAATCAGCGTCCGCTGGCCGACGTTGCGGTAGTAGCGGTTTACGGACGGCGGGAACGGCAGAGCGACTTCGAACATCAAGAACGAACCTTGCCTTGGCTTACCTTGCCCCGCTCTGCACTGCCTTGCCATGCCTATCCCGGCATTGATTGATGTACGCTTCCGTCCGGAAGACGTCATGCAGCGTTCACGACCGCTTCATTGATCCATCGTGTCACCACGAACTTCCCGAACGGACCCTTGCAATCCGGACGGAAATCGCCGAGTCCGACCCGCTTGCCGGCAGCGTCGACGATCTCCCGCAGCAGCTTCACGCCGAGCATCTCCGTATCGACCTGCAGCGTGAAATCGAGTTTCCAGTCGTGGAAGCACGGGCGATGGCAAAGGATGCGGCCGCCGGTACTCGGGATCCGTACCGGCCGAGTATCGACGTCCCACGGTTCCGCGTGCTGGATGAGGATCTCCAGTTCCTCGACGGCCACGCAGGCGGGCAGCAAGGAACTCTTCTGCGTGGTGACCTTGCTGCGGCCGGCCTTGAAGAACTTCCCCGCATCGATCAGGCAGCGGAACAGGTTCGGCTGCGGGATCATGGGGCGGCCCTCCGCGCCGAGATAGAGCTTGGCTTGGGCCTGTTCCCGCGGAGTCCCCTTGTCGCCGACGACGGATACCGATTTGCCGTTGCTCGCGGCGAGTTGCGCGGCATCGGTGAACCGGTTGCAGAGCAGCGGAGTCGTACCTTCGATGTTGACGCTGATGATTTTCATGGGGGTTTTCGTTAGAGGATGACTGGCTGTGTGGGTACGTGTCGAGATTCCTCATGATCTCGCTGCCGCGCCGCAGCGCCGGATCGCGACGATCACCGCCGCCAGGGGGGTGTCGAAGTGGTCGCCGACTGCGGCTGTCCCGTCGCGACCCCCTTTCGCTCGTATCCCTTGATCTCGTTGGAGATCTCGCCCGTGTCGGGTCGTTTCTTGCAGCGGACGGTGATCGTGAGCGGCAGGTTGTGCAGTTCGAGCGAGTCGTTCGGCGTCATCACGCCGACCGCTCGGCAGATGGCCGACAATTCCGCGCGGGCGATCTTCACCGCCGTCTGGTTTGGGTTGTCGAGGTTGAGCCGGGCCCACAGAAGCCGCCCCTTGCACGGCCCTTCGAGGATCTCGAACGTCAACTGCAGGTAGCTGCCGCTGCCGGTCTTCGTCGCCTTGGTCTCCGATTCGGTGATGACGGCGAGGTATTTGCCGGCGGGGAGGGGATCGAAAGCCGTCGTCGGTTCGACTTCGTGGGCGTTGAACCCGCGCAGGTCGGTCATGTGGTGCTCCGTGGGTTGATGATGAGAAGGTGAGCAAGTTAGAAGACCGCGCCGCGGACGGACGGCCGTCGACTGCCAGGCGAGCGATCGCGCGATTTAGAGCAACGTGTGTGTGCGCTGTTTCGCGGGCGTTTGCGATGGCTCGTCCGTTTCCGCGGGCGGTCACGCGGCGAAGAACGTCGCGTACTCGTTCCAGTCCAGGGGAAGCTCGTCGGGGAGGTTCAGGCGGTTCTTGGCGACGTGCGCCGGACGCTCGGTCGTGCGGAGGATCCGCTCGCCCGTGCCGATCCCCTTGGCCTTCTTCCGCCCGAACCCCTCGTCGGCGACCTTCGTGTGGACGCGGTACGTGGCGAACAAGCACTCATCGACCCATTCCTGGATCAGGGCCGACGCGAGCTTGTGCAGCCGCGGCACGTACCGGTCGTAGGTTTCCGTCTCCGGGTTCTCGAACCGCTCGATGCGCGCGTGGGCGAGAAGCACCACCGTCATGCCGCGGTCGTTGCGGAGGGCGTCGAGGCCGGTGAGGACTTCCCGCCAGTGCGAGAGGGCGAACACGTAACCGCGACCGTAGCCGCAATCTTCGACGCTCGGGACGTTCCGCTGCCGGCAGACCTCGGCGTGGATCAGCCGCTCGAGCCAATCGAGGGAATCGACGACGAGCGTGCGATAGTCATGCTCTTCGGAATAGAGCGCCGCGAGCGCTTGCAGCGCCTGCTCGAACGATTCCGCCAACGGGAAGCTGTCGCAGTCGATGTTCCCCAGGCCGTCTTCCGTCGGGAGGAACACCGCCGCCGGCGCCGAAGCGCCGAACGTCGACTTCCCGATGCCGGCCAATCCGTAAACCATCGTGCGCCGCGGCGCGACTTGCTTGCCGCGCCGGACTCGATCCAGAAGATTCATGACCTGCCTCGTTCGAGTAGAAAAGAATCCGTGCCTTGCCGTGGAGCGCCAAGCCCAACCGTGCCAGGCTTCGCATCGCCCAGCCGTGCCTTGCCAGGAGAAGAACCTCAAATGTCGTCGAAAATCCGAATTGCTTCGTAACCGCTGGGCCACGTGTTCGAGGCCTCGCACTCTTTGAGCCGCTCGATGGCCTGTTCGTTGCCCCGCCGGGCGATGCCCAATGCTTCGTTGGAGACCTGCCAGACGCCCGCCCGAAACGGCTCCCGTTTCTCGACGGTGATGAAGTAAACTGGCACGGACTGATCGGCGACTTCGTGAACGACTGCCCGATAGAAGGCCATCTGATGGACGTAGCCATAGCGCCGGGCGTCCGCTTCGAACCAGTCGATTTCGTCCACAGTCTTCAGATCGCAGATGCCGTGGTGTGGGTTGAACCAGTCGATCCGGATCTGGCAGGCGCGCCCGCAGTACTCGGTGCGCACGACACCTTCCGGCACGCCTTCGGCGATGAGATTCGTCGCTAGTTCGTGACGCGCGACGCCGAGGTGCATCCGCAACAGCAGGTCGAACTGCTCCTGCGTGAGGACCGGCTTCCCCTGCGCCGCGGCCCATTCGGCGAAGGCTTTCGTGTTCGCGCCGTAGACGCTGCCGGTCTTCGGGTTGACCGGGCCGCCCACGGCGAACTCCTCGTCGAAGCGTTTCCGCCCTTCGAGGATCAGCACGTGGGCGGCCCGCCCGAGGAGGTATGCCGGCCGGTCCTCGTCGCGGACGAGGCCGGTGCGCTTCTTGTGGTAGAGGAGAGGGGACTTGCGGAAGTCGGCCAGCAGATGGCTCGTCAGGTGCCGCCCGGCCTCGGCGTGGTAGAAGGAGGCCGGTTCGCGGATCAAGAAGCGGAGGTCGTCGTGAAGAGCAGCGGCCGCACGACCTGTATTCCACGGCACCAGAGAGCGCATCTGCTGGCTTTCTTCCGCAAGCGTTTCAGAATCGACTTTTCATGTCCCCCTATTCCTCACCTACCGCGTTTCGGCGCCGGGCGACGACGAATTCCGCGGAAAATCGTCGAAGCCGGCGAAGACGAAGGCCTGCCGCAGGCGCGACACCATCGACGAGACGGTCGTGCGGGGGAGTCCCAGCTCGCGCGCCGCTTCGGCAACGTTGTGGATCTTCAGGAGATCGCAAAGCCGACGCAGATCCTCCGGCAACCTTTCCATGACCTCCGCCACGTCCAGCTTGAGCTCCGACTGGTCCTCGAACCCGTCGACGTAGCGGCCGATCATCCGCTCGCGGTCTTCGGGACCGATCACGTCGCCCAACTCGACGAGTTCGTCGTCCCAGTTCTCGACGAGTTCACTCAAGGACGCGGAGGTGATGGAGTCGACCCGCTTCCGGCGACGAGCCCGCTGCAGGATCGACGCGCAGTGTCGCTCCACCACCGTGGTGACGAACGCATTCCAATGCGCCTTGGCCGGGTCGAACTGCGGAAACCGCTTCCAAACCCGGAGTTTCATCTCCTGCTCCAGATCCGCGCGATCGGTCCGGGTGAAACCGCCGCGGCCGACGAGCTGCTTCGCCTTGCGGCGGATCAGCCGCGCGGCGAATCCCTTCGTCAGCTCGTGCTCGATGTCGACGACCGGGCGTGCTTCGGCCGGTGCCGAGGCGTCGGGACCACTCTCCGGCAATTCCGTGCGAGGTTCGGGGGGCAGGACTGCATTCGCGGACATCTCGTGTCTCCCTCAAGCGGGTGAACTTGTCGCGATGCCGTTGCACCGCGTTCACCCGCCGGGGAAATCGCACGAAATTCAGACTGCGCGCCGGATCTCGCTCCACAAGTTGTTGGCCGATGGAAAGTTGGAACCTCGAAAATTCTTCGTCGCTGTCGCACGAAATCTGCGACAGTGCAACTGCGACACGAACTGCGACACGAACTGCGACACGAACTGCGACAAGTGCGACAGGCCCGCGCGGGGAGCCGATTACCGTCGAGAGAACTGCAGAATCGCGTCCAGGTCGCCCGCCGTTTCCCAAAGGAGATTGAGTTCGCGGGCGTTCCTGTCGAGGAAGCAGCGGCTCGCAGCCGACCGCGTGATGCCGACGCGCCGCGCCAGGTCGCTCTGCGAAGGTTGGGGCAGTAACTCCGCGGTGCGGCCGCAATCCATCGCGGCCCGCGCGTGGTCACGAGCCGCGTGGATGTGTTCGATCAGTTCCTTCCGCAAGGCTTCGATCGCGCCGGCCCGCGTCGCGCGCTTCCTCATCTGGCTGGCCGCCATCGTGCGACGCTGCAAGACCGCCGTTGAGGTAGAGTCCTCGACGGTCGATGCCGGCGCCGCCGCGTCGTCATGCTCGGTCGATTCGTCGGCAGCCTGGTCGTGATCGGTGCCGGGCACGGCATCGATGAGCACCGTCAGCGCGTCGATCGAAGCCTGGACCACGTTGACCGGCAAGCGGCTGACGGCGCCGAACGACTCGTCGGCGAACGTGCGGCCGTGTTTCCATTGCACCTTGCAGGCATAGGGAAGCAACCCCGTCCAGCCGAGATGATGCACGACGAACAGCCAATAGTCCGGCAGGAACAGCTCGATCCGTCGCCCGATGACCTCGTCGACGGTCCCCGGCAGAAGTTCCGCCGCATCGGTCTGCTCGAGTTCGCCGACGTCGCCCCCGATCCGTTCGGCGACGGCGAAGAAACGCCGGAGATCCTGCTCTCCGTTGATCATCCGATCCCAGCTGTCCCATACGAAGGCGTCTCGCCGATTCCCCCAGGTCGAGGGAACACGCCGGGACTCTCGGCCCCGGGGGCGGCGAGGCAACAGATCCGGTTCCGTCGCCAGGCATAGCGAGTGGGAGATGGTCCGGTTCAGCGTCGCCAGCTCGGCGCGATGGGATTTGAGCTGGCGTGACACGGATGCAACGTCTTGTGTAGTCATTCGATGGTCACCTCGATGAGATCGGCGCGCAATCCGGGCGCGGGAAGTTCCTGGAGTCGAAAAAACGAGTCGGCACGAGGGCCGGGCGGCGACGGAGCGGTTCCGGGGAGGCGGACGCTCGACGCATCAATGCCCGGGGGGCGGGAACGCCAACTTGAGCAGGTACAGCTCGCGAACCCTGCCGATGTGCTGCCAGCACTGGTCGCAGTCGCTCATGTTTTCGTGCGATGGATCATCGTCGACTCCTCCAGCGATCGACACGCGGCCGGCTCCCGCCGGACAAGGTGTTATGAATGCTCTCGTGCTTCAGCGGACGCGACGGCGAATGTGCGCGACGACGCGGCCCACGATCCGAAACCTCGCTGCCTCTTCGGGACCGATCTCGATCGGAGGATACTTCGGGTTCTCCGCCCGCAGTTCGATCCGGTCTGGCGCATAGTACAGCCGCTTCACCGTCGCCTCGTCATCAACGCAGGCGACGACGACGTCTCCATTTTCCGCCAAGGGCTGCTGTCGGACGACAATGGTGTCGCCATTCCGGATGTCCGCTCCCTTCATGCTGTCTCCGACCACCTTGAGTCCGAAAAACCGCCCGCTTCGAACCAGGTAGGCCTCGACGCCCACATGGCCGACCACGTTCTCCTCGGCGAAATCGAGGCGACCGGCGGCCACGCACCCGAGGACCGGGATCGTGACCTGATCGTCAACCACTGCCCCCTCTCGCGCGATGGAAATCCCGCGGTGCTTGTTCGGTTCCCGCTTCAGATACCCCTTGCGGACGAGCTGATTCACGGAGGCGTGGACCGTCGGGCCGCTCAGATCGAGCAGTTCGGCCAATTGCGCGATCGTCGGCGACTGGCCGCGCTGAGCAAGGAAATCTCGCACCGCCCGCAACGTCTCCCGCTGCTTGGAAGTGATTTCTTCGACTGGAGGGCGTCCACGTCCGCCCGGATTGTTCGGCATTTCTCGTTCCCTCGATTTCATCGTGATAGTGACGAACCTTCACTAGCATACAGGCGGACGGACAGGAGTCAAACGAATTCATTCTATTTTTTTCAGCGGGCCGGAATGTCGCGGGGCGACGCGCGTGGAAACGCTGCCGTCCGGGTGAACTTGCGAGAAACCATCGTCGGTTCCGCAGGAAACGCGGTAGGTAAGGAATAGGGGACGCATCGAACGCCAGTGGATTCCGAGAGACGGCCATGCACGCACTGCACGCTGGAGCAGACCAGCACAATTCCGTCACCGGGCAGAACGACAGTCCTGCTCCGCAGGCGGACAACCTCCCCCGCCTGCTCACCGTCCGCGAAGCGGCGCACCGCCTCGCGCTCGGCCGCAGCACGCTCTACAACCTGATGGACCGCGGCAGCCTCCCCTACGTGAAGATCGGCCGCGCCCGCCGAATCCCCCCCGAGGCGCTCGAATGCCTCATCCGGGAGTCGCTCATCGTTCGCGATTCCGGGGCATTCCCCGCGTAGCCCGCCCACCGCGGGCCGACCGGGACGAGCCCTCCGACAGTTCGCCGAACTCGCGCGAACAGCGGCGGAACATGCCTTGATCCCTCGCGCC
>JBBDNT010000256.1:6812-13811 GCA_040877445.1 Planctomycetaceae bacterium | reverse complement strand
GCGCCCCCTCCACCCGTCGCGCGCCACGGGGGCTTCCGCGTTGCGGAGCGCCCCCGCCACCCGTCGAACAACCCGAATTGCCCCCCCTTCGGTTCTGCAATATGATCGGAGGTAAGAATCGCGGTTCGAGGCCCCGCCGCCATTCATGGCGGTTGGTTCATTTCCCCCGCGCGGCGAGGTTCCGAGGCATCCGAAAGCACGACATGAGCGAGTCGTTGATCGTCGAGCGGGACGAGTTCGAGGAACTGTGCGCGCATATCAAGTCGCAGCGGCTCGTCGCCTTCGACACCGAATTCGTCTCGGAGTACACCTATCGTCCCGAATTGTGCCTGTTGCAGTTCGCCACGAAGGAGAAACTCGTCGCCGTCGATCCCTACGCCGTCCGCGATCTCGCGAGCTGGTGGAAGCTGATGGCCGATGAGGAAACCCGCGTGATCGTCCACGGCGGTCAGGCCGAGGTGCGGTTCTGTCTCGACGCGATCGACGAGCCGCCCCGCAACGTCATCGACCTGCAAATCGCCGAGGGATTCCGCGGCCGGAGTTATCCGCTGGCTTACAAGACGATCGTCCCCCGCGTGCTGGGCCGGCAGGTCCACAGCCGCGAAACCCGCACCGACTGGCGTCGCCGGCCGCTGTCTCCCGAGCAAACCCGCTACGCCATCGAAGACGTGGACCACGTGCTGGCGGTGTGGGACCGGCAGGAGCGCGACCTGACCCGCCGCGGCCGCGTCGACTGGGTGCGCGACGAATGCCGGCGGATGATCGAGGACATCGACCGCGAACGGAACCGCGAGCCTTGGGAACGGCTTTCCGGCGTGCATAAGCTCTCTCCCCGCGAACTGGCGGTGCTGCGGGAACTGGCCGCGTGGCGCGAGGCCGAGGCCGAACGCCGCGACCGTTCCCCGCGACGCATCCTGCGGGACGATCTGCTGATGGAGATGGTCCACCGGCAGCCCCGTTCGGAGAACGACGTCGCGCAAACCCGCGACATGAACCGCAAGGACTACAAGCGCGTCGCGGCCGAACTGGTCGCGTGCGTCGAACGCGGTTTGGCCTTGCCGCCGGAGCAGTTGCCCCGCGTTCCCCGGCCGGAGTTCTCCTCCAGTCGCCGCGATGACGAACAGGTGATCGGCAAACTGCTGAGCATCGCGCTCGCGAACCGCTGCGCGGAGGTCGAAATCGCCCAGCAACTGGTGGGAACCTCGGCCGACTTGCAGCACCTCGTCCGCTGGCACGTTTACAAGGAGCACCGCGGCCCGACGCCGCGGCTGTTGCGCGGCTGGCGGGCGGAAGTCTGCGGCGACCTGCTGACCGACGTGCTCGACGGCAAGATCACGCTGCGGGTGGCCCACGTCGAGTCGGACCACCCGCTGGCCTTCGAGCGCCGCGATCCTCTCCCGTGAGTGGAAGGCGTCTCGAACTTCCGACTTCGATCCGCACGCGGAGATCCCCATGGACAAGCCCGCCGATACCCGGTTCCCCATCCATCCGTTGCTCCGCGACCGCTGGAGTCCCGTGGCGTTCGACGACCGCGCGGTCGAGCCGGAGAAACTCGGCAGCCTGCTCGAAGCCATCCGTTGGTCGCCGTCCTCGTTCAACGAGCAGCCCTGGGCGTACATCATCGGCGTCCGCGGCGAAGGAGACACGTTCGACCGGCTGCTGAATTGCCTCTCTCCCGGCAACGTTCCGTGGGCGCGACATGCCCCGGTGCTGATGCTGGCGTGCGCGAAGTTCCGGTTCGACAAGAACGGCAAACCGAACCGCCACGCCCGGCACGACGTCGGCCTGGCGAACGCGAGCCTCGTGTTTCAGGCCGAAGCGATCGGCTTGCGAGTTCATCAAATGGCCGGCTTCGACCCCGACCAGGCGCGGGCGGAATTCGCCATCCCCGACTCGCACGAGCCGCTGACGATGATCGCGCTGGGCTATTACGGCCGACCGGACCGTCTGCCGCAAGACTACCGCGACCGCGAGCGCGGAGAACGCGTTCGCAAGCCGCTCGAGGAGATCGCCTTCACCGGCGACTGGGGCGATCCATTGCGAATCGCGAACGACGAATGAATGCCCCGCACCGCGCGCGGATTCATCGTAGGAAGGGAATGAGGAGTCTCGCACCGATCCGACGCATGCCGCATCGACGGGAGCGTTCGATGTTCGCGCGGGGACATGGAGCCGTGGCGCGGCGATTCGCCTCGAAGACTCATGAACGCCCTTTTGCCACGGAGCCGCTCCAACGACTCTCTGATCTCGGTCCCGTTCATCCGGACTGTCGACGAACGGAGGGTGATGGGGGCGTCGTTCATGGCCGAGACTCCGGTCGTTCCGTCGGTGGTGAAGAGCCGTTACCAGCCGTTCGATCCAGTTGCCGGCGGCTCTCCTCGTATCCCGCATTCACCTCCTGCCGCAGGTCGTCGACGATGTAGGGGAAGCGGGCGAGGATCCGTTCGGCGGCGATCCGCGTCTTCGGCCAATCCTCGTTGCGGCGGTGCAGGCGGAATTCGAGGTACGTTCCCGTGAGGGCGATCCTCCTCTCGTTGGTGTAAACGGGCGCGGGGTTCCGGTCGTCGGTCGCGGCAAGTTTCGCCGCGCATTCGAGCAGCTTGGGGGCGTCGTCGAGAGCGTCCGGTGCGCACAGGCACGCGAGCAGGAACAGCGCCCGGGATTCATGAACTCGCAGGCGATTCTCGGTTTCGGCCGTTGCCGCTCCCCGCACGACCGCCTCGGGATGATCGGGCGGAAGGGCGAGTCCCGCCTCGACCAGCGCGCGGGCTTCCGTGAGCCGACCGAGCTTGAAGCATTCGGTGGCCCGCGGGAGCTGCGGCATGCTTTCGATTCGCTCCTCCAGCCGTCGGGCGTGCTCCGCGACCGTCGTGACCGCCCCGGCTCGCTTGGCGGCGGCGACCAGTTCTTCCGCGGTGACGTAAGTGGCGCCGTCGGCGAATCTGCCGGAAATCCAGGCGCCGTTCCCCGCCGAGACCGCCGTCGCGAACCGAACGTCGAACGGGCCGTACAGCGTTTCCGTCATCGGGTCGAACGCGATCAGCGATGAAGCGCCCCACAACTCCGACAGCAGGAGCGGTCCGGCCGAGGCGAGCATGTAGCCGATCGGCAGCGTCCCATCGACCGAGGCGACGTAGGCCGCCTCGCCCAGCAAACCCTTCGCGGGCCGAACGGAGGACTTTCCCAACCAACTCCGTCGAATCTCGCCCGCCGCATCGCACTCGTGAAGCGTCATCCCCACGTTCAGATACCTGCGGTCGCCCAAGCGGACCGCCGCGACGCCGGAGTACGGCGGGAGGCCGACGGTTCCGTCGAGCTTTCCGCGAAACGCGAGTTCGATCCGTTGCGGGTCACGGGCGAGCAGATCGACGTCGAGACCGCGGCGGCCCAGTCCGATCCACTTTCCCTCGTGCTCCCACACGGCCGAATACCGCGGTTCGAGACCGTCAGACGGAGCGTCGCGGGCCTCTCTGAAGTTCCAACCTTGACCGATCAAGCAGCGCGCTTCAGCCCCCAGCGCCGGCGGATCCGCGAGTTGCTCGAATTCGGACCGCCGGAGCACTTCCGATTTCCCGGACTCGACATCGACCAGCAGGTGCAGGCGGCCGGTGACGCGGCGGGCCTCGTTCTTCGTCGTCGCGGTGCAAATCAGCCGGCCCTCGCCCATTGCGTGCAGCGAGAGGACGAACATCGTGTCGTGCCGCGACAGGTCGATCCGCGTCCATTTCTCGCCCTCGGGGTCGAAGATCGAAACTCCGCCCGCGCGATCGGCCACGCACAGCCGATCCCGGAACGACGCCGCTCCCGCGGACGGGATCATTCCGTGTGGCGGCTGCGGGAGGAACCGCATCGTATCCCACACGATCGATTCCTGGACTCGCTCGCCTTGACGGACCTCCTGTCCGCGGGGACCGCCGTCTCGATCGAGCGGCACCACGGCCGGTCGTGGATCTGCGTATCCACCAAACTCGGACGGCGCGGCGACGACGATGTAGAGGCGGTCCTTCACGACCGCCAGGGGAACGACCATGCAAGCGGTCGCGTGCCCCGCGGTTTGGACGCGGATGACCCGCCGATCCGGAAGGGGGACGCTCTGGTATTGCAGCCCGCGCTGGCTTTGCATCGCAGGAGGGCTGACCAGCCCCGTGGGAAGTTGACGCGTTTCCGCCCATTCCGCGAACTCCGTCCGCGCCCGCCAGGCCCCCGGCGGATGGAGCGATTCATCGAGCGACCGGCTGCCTTCGACCTTCCACACCGCGTACGGAATCCGGGGCAGCAGGTCGCGGAACAGTTCCCAGGCTCGATCGGAATTCCCGTCGTCGGCCACTGCCAAGGCCGCGTTGCGCCGCAGGACAAGCAGGTCGGCGAGCCGCTCGAGGACGGCGCGGTTCGCCATGGTGATGCCGTCGAATTCCAGGTCGGCCTCGTCGAACTGGGCGAGTCGATGGTCGGCCTGGGCGATGATTCCGTCAAGCCAGGCCCGCCGCCGCTCGAGCGGGACCGCGTTGGTCCGCATGCCGCGATAGACGATCCTCACCAGGCTTCCCACGAGCGGGGCGGTCTCGTGCGGCGCTGGAAACGACCCATCGAGCGCCCGCCGGCAACATTCCAGGATGAAATATTCATCGGGCGAGAGTGCGGCTTGGGGCGCGATCGGAGCGACCCCCGGCTCGCCTTCCCGCCGGGCGCGGTTCGCAGATCCTTCCGCCGGGGACAGCCATTGCTTGATGCCCGGCGAATTGGCTGCGGCGAACCCCAGCGCGTCGGACATGCGATTCCCCCGCTCGCGAGTCGACTGAAATCGCAGCAGGTAGTCGGAAGCCGCCCAGGCCATCAGCCGCAGCCGATCGTTGCGCAGTTCGACCGGTTCGCGGTAGTAGCCCTCGCGGAGCACCCGGCAATATTCGTAGACGGCCGGCTCATGATCCGGGGCGATTCGCGCCGCGGCTTCCAGGTGCGGCAGCGCCAGCCGCCAGCGATCGTCGGCGTTCGTCTCCCGCGCGATCGACAGCGCCCGCTTGATCTGCGCATCGGCCAGTTCGCGGCGCTCGGCGAGTTCCTGTGGAGTGCCGGGTTGAGGTTCGAAGAACGGATGCCATTCGCTGAACGCGAGGGCGGCCTCCTCCTCCGCGGTGCGTTTCGACGGGGCCGGCGGAAGCACGCTTGGAGGCTGTTCGCCCCGGAAGGGGACCGTCCGCGCGCCGACTTTGTCCCGCCAACGCGCCGGCAGATAGGCATCGACCCACCACGGGAGCGGCAGATGGTTCGCCGTCGCTCCGACGAAGTGATACTGCTCGAGATGCAACAGCGGCAGATGCTCTTTCGCGGGAACGGCGACTGCGTCTCCTTCGACCGATGCGTTGGTCCGCACGATCGGCCGCGTTGCGATCTCCTGCGCGCCGCGCGCGTACGTGCAGTTGTCGATGCCGATCGAAAGCACGCCCGGTTCGCGGCGCCAGTCGTGCTCGAACAGGGACAGCCGCCGCTTCGCCAGTTCGACCGCCGCGAGCGTTGCGGGCGACTTCGACTGGTCGAGATGAAGCTCGATCGCCCCGATGGCCGTGTGTCCCACGATCCGCTTCGCCGCGTGATGCGTTCCCGGCAACGAACGCGGGAAGACGTCGGGGAGCGCTTTCACCACGTTCGCAGCATCGTGCTCGAACAGTCGCGCTCGCGCGAATTCATCCCGACTCGCCTCGCGAAGCCGCAACAGCAGATAGCGGAGCGGATCGTGTTCGTCGTCCCGTTGCGACAGCCAACGCCAGACCGATTCCGGCTCGAGCGCCATCAGCACCGCCACCGTCCGCTGGTCAAGCGGATCCTTGCGAGACGCGGCCCACGCGGCCGGCAGCAGCGCGTTGCCATGTCGGCGATACGCCTCGGCGAGTTCGCGTCCCGCTTCGGTGTCGCGCCAACGGGCATCGAGCGTGGCGACGATCTCGGCGCACGCCTCGCGAACTTCGAGGTCGGGCGACTGGGCCGCGAACTCGACGATCAGCGACTCGTGCCCCTGCGCCTTCGCGGCCAACTCCGCTTCGGCGGCATCCCGGACATCAGCGTTCGCCAACGTCCCGAGCAGAACCCGCACTTCGTCCGCGGTGAGTCGCGGCGCGAAGAACTCCGTTTCGGCAGCGGCCAACTCCGCGGGAAGCGATTCATCGTTGGCCGAAGTCGGCTCGGCCGGCGCGACCAGCCAAAGTCCGATCGACAGCACTACCGCGCCCGCGAGCCGCCTGATCCGCATGGCCATTCTCCTGGAGTTCGCAAGTCGCCGCCAAGTGTCACCGGCGAGTATGCCATGCTCGTGAAGGACTGTCGAGATAGCGGTCAGCGATCAGCTTTCAGCGGTCAGCCCGAACCGCGCGACGCATCGAATCAGGCCGGAACCCGCGCCGGCGCGGGGCAGATCGACCATGACATGTCGGAAACGGTGCATCGCATTCAGCCGAAACGCGGACCCTTCTTCCCGATGACCTGTTTGTCGAGCAACGCTCCCAGCAGGCCGAGTTGCGAGCCGAAGTGCTTGACGGCCAACAACGGCTTGCGAGTCTCGATGATCGTCTGCTCCGTCTCGCTGCCCAGCAGGATGGCGGAAGAACGGCTGCGTCCGCGCGTTCCCATGACGATCAGGTCGCACTGGCGTTCCTCGGCGACCCGTTCGATGGCGTGCGGGACATTGGCGCTTTCGACGAAGAGCGGCTCGATCTCGAGCCCCCGGGCATCGACCGACTCGAGCAGCTTCGCGAACGACTGCTGCTCCTGGCCGCGAAGCACCGCGTCGTACTCGTCGAACGTGGTGACGGCGGGGTTGAAATAGACGTGCAGGGCGAGGCATTCGCTGCCTCCGGCCAGATCGGCCAGCGAGGCGGCGACGTCGAGCACGTCGGCGGAAGCGGCGGAGAAGTCGATCGGAACGAGGATTCGCCGCAACCGCGGATCGGAACCGTCGGGCGCCATCCACACGGAACAGGGAGCTTTCATGGCGAGCCGCCCCCGCCG
>JBBDNT010000256.1:0-6802 GCA_040877445.1 Planctomycetaceae bacterium | reverse complement strand
GGCCCGAGTGGTCGCGGCGATGGCCGATCAGGATCAAGTCCACCTCCTGCTCGGCGGCGAACTGCAGCAGGCGGTCGGTGAGCGGCCCCTTGAGGACGTTGCAATACGTCTTCACGACGTCGGGAACATCGGCGAACGCGTCGCGAATGTCCGCTTCGAGTCCGGCGAGAACGTGGTCCCGGTGATGCTGTTCTTCGGACTCGTCGGGGCGGGTCGGCAGAACATGGACGAAGCGGAACTCGACGGCGGCTCCCAATCGGGCGAGTCGAGCCGCATAACGAATCAGGCCGGCGTCAGCCTCCGTGCGTGCCAAGCCCACCAACAGATGACGGCAGCGATGCATGGTCGGATCGTCCAATCTGCAACTGCCTTCCGTGGGGGGCGAGGAAGGGCGAAGGTGGAAATAGAGGTGAAATGGATCGTCGCCGCAAGATCCTTTCTTCAGACTAAAGTCGCGGGCAGGGCGCCGTCAATCCGTTCGCTGACGGATCGCGGACGCATCAACTGAACTGCAACCGGCCCTGGCGGTACGTCTGCTGATCGAAGAGCGCTTCGAGAAACGACATCGGAGGCCCCGACTTCTTGACCAACAGGCAGGGGATGCGGGTGCGGACCAACGTCTGCTCCGCCTCGCTTCCCAGGAGGATCGCCGAGGACTGGGTTCGGCCTCGCGTGCCCAACACGATCAGGTCGGATCGTTGCTCTTCCGAGACGCGGAGGATGGTGTCGGCGACGTGCGGCCCTTCTTCGAACGAAGGTTCGACGCGCACGCCGTGGCAGTCGATCGATTCCATGAATCGATCGAAAGTCGCCCGCTCTTCACCGCGGCGGACCGCCTCGTACTCCTCGAAGCTGACGCGGGACGGATCGAACGAAACGTGCAGCGCCCGGCATTCCGACAGCCCGCAGCGGGCGGCGAGCGCCGTCGCGACCGAGAGCGCCTGGGCCGAGTGATCGGAGAAGTCGATCGGAACGAGAATCCGTCGCGGCGGCGCCGCGCGAACGCCGCCAACCTCGTGATCCTCGGACGAGTTCGGCTCCGGGCCGCCCTGTGGCGACGGACCGGCTTCCGGGACCATCCACAGGGAACAGGGCGCGGTCATCGCCAGGCGACGCGCCAGAGATCGCCGCCCGCTTCGTTCCTTGCGGTGGCCGACGAGCACCAGGTCGATCCGTTCCTCGACGATGTGCTCGAGCAATCGATCGATCAGCGGACCCGCCAGCGCGCGACACGCCGGCTGTGACGGTCCGGACGATTGCCGTGTCGGCCACGCCGTCGCGATCCGCATTTCCAAAGCCGCCTGGCACGCGGCCGCCTCGTCGGGGGAACCCTCGTTGGGGCGAACGTGGGCGAACCGCACGTTCTCGACGAGGGCCGCCTCCGCGGCGTGGCGGGCATGACGAATCAACTCGTCATCCGCCTCGGAACCGGCGAGTCCCACCAGCAGGTTTTCGAAGACACCCATTCGATCAGGCCCTTTCGTGCTGATATCCGGCGGCGGCGACCGGAACCGATTCCGGTTCCGGTTCCGGTTCGGTCGCGGGTGTCGGCGACCGAGGCGGTTCGACCGGCGTGTCCAGAAAGCGGTGCAGCACCGCATACAGCACGATCGCCGAGAGCACGCCGATCAGGAAGTCGGTCAGCACGACCATCACGGCGGTGTAGATCATCAACGCCACGTGGAACCGGTTATGGGCCAGCACCTGCGTGACTTCGGCCGGCTTGACCATGCCGAAGGCGACGAACATGAGAATCCCGCCGATGCAGGCCATGGGAACCATTTCGAGGAACGTCGCCAGATAGACCGCCAGCAGCAGTTTCAAGCCGAACTTGAAGAACCCCGCCAGGGGCGACAGCGCGCCGACCTTGATGTTCGTCGCCGTTCGGGCGAGCGCGCCGGTATGGGGGAACCCGTTGAACAGCGGCACGATCGTTTGCACCCAGCCTTGCCCCCAGAGTTCCTTGTTGGGGTTGTAGGGCATTCCGCGGTTGTCGGCCAAACGGTCGGCCATCCGCGAGCAAAGCAGGCTTTCGACTCCCGACACGAACACGATCGCGATCACGAAATACACGAGGCTGAACAAGAACCCCGCGGACAATTCGATGCCCGACGGGCCGGTGAACACCAGCAGGTTCGTGGGAATCGCGCCGTACTTGTCGCGAATCAGCAACAGCCCCTTGTCGGACCAGATCGTCGACGCCAGTCCCGTTCCCACTCCCAGCGCGATCAACGGCGCCGGAATGTAGATCGAGATCTTCAGCAGCATCTTGGTCAGCACGAAGGTCATCAGGGCGATCAGAATGGCGTAAATGCTGATCTGGCCGGCCTGGGCCCAAATGCCTTGCACCTTGTCGAGAAACTTGTATCCCAGCGCCTCGGGCAACCCGAGCGCCTCGCCCACCTGCGACAAAGCGATCACGATCGCGATGCCGATGGTGAAGCCCACCACGATCGAGTGCGGAACCAACGCGACGATCCGCCCCAGTCGGGCGAGACCCATCACGATCAGGATTCCACCGGCGAAGAGCGAACACAGAACCAGGAACGAGTGGCCGTAGCCGGTCGCCATGATCCCGGCGATGATCGGAATGAACGCGGCGGTCGGCCCGTAGACCTGATACTTCGAGCCGCCGAACAAGGCGCCCACCAATCCCGCGACGGCGCCGCCGACGATCCCCTGTTCGGGCTGCAACCCGGAGGCCATCGCCATTCCCATCGCCAACGGGATGGCGACCATCGCCACGATCAATCCGGCGGTGAAGTCCCGCAGCACGTTCAGATACCACGGCCCGCGGGCAAGATCCTCGAACCGTCCGTCGACCGGATTGAAATAATACTTGAGCCGCTGCCCGAAGGAGACGTCGTCCGGCGCGTGCGGCTTGCGGGGGGCGGGGGGAAGACTCGACGGATTCGCCGATCGAGTCGAAGCGGCCGATTGCATGTTGCTCATCTCCTCTGGCGCATGGGGGCCGAACGGATGGCGGCGCGGCCGCGCGATGGTCGAGAATTTCGAACGGGTTCGACGCGGCCCATGGGCGCCGCGAACTCGGACGGCAGCGGGGCGGGAGAGAGGTTTGCACGAACAGTCGAGTCAGCGACTCGATAGCCGTGCAGCAACCCGCCAGCGGAACGGACACGCCTTCCAACCCGAATTCCGGAAAAGGCGCGCACCGCGCGTCACGGGCCTAGCGCAGCAGAGGCGCGCCGAGACCGTCGCGAAAGTCGTGATGGCACACCATCCCCAACTTGCTGGCGACGAGCGAAAAACTGCGAATCGCGGCTTGGCGGCCGCAGGGCACGTTCGACGGCATGCGCTTCGACAAACCCGGCAAGCCCTTCGAAGCGGATTGAAATTCGCGTTCGACGACCAGTCTCTTGGAATTCTTGGCGAGTTGCTCCTCGTGAGGATTGCTCTCCTCTCGAGGTTCGTTCTCCTGCCCCTGAGAGTGAGACCACTGCACGGCGCCCGCATGAAGACGGTGCAGATCCCCGTCGCACGGCACGATCGCGATCAGCAGCGTGGCATGAGCGATGCAGCTTCCCCGTTTCCGCCAACCACCACGTGGGCGACGGCTCGGGAAGGAATGTGCGAAATCGAGTCGTCGAATAGTCATTCGCCACGCAGTCGATGCGATTGGAGCAGAACCACTGCTCGGCGGGGAAGTCATCGATTTCCCCGCAATTCAGAGCCGACGCACGTCGATCACCTGATCGCCGGACGTGAACGCATTTCGCCGCGCACGGTATCGAATCGGGTTCGAGACGTCAATCCCGACCGACCCGAGTTCGTCGTCCTGGGGGGACTTCGAGATCCGTTCGGCGTCGTCCGCATGCCGGTTCGGGATTGTGGGCGGAACTCACTTCAACACGTCGGCAGTCGATACGATTTCGCCGCCAGCGCACGTGCAGAGCGCCTTGAAGTCCGCGGGCTTGATGTCGGGCGGAATGCGTCGGACGGCGCCGTCCATCATCACGGCGAGCAGCCCTTCCGGCGGGATCTTTCCCAGGCCCTCGAGCGGCTTCTCGGAATCGAGCACGAAATCGGCCGGCTTCGTCCAGGGGACCGACTTGTCGGCCGGGAGTTCGATCGCGAGCAGCGTGTTCGACGTGCCGTCCCTGATGTCGGCGAATTGCGGACCGTAGACTCGTCCCGCTTCTCCTTCTTTCTCGATGGCGAACGCGGTGCCTGGGCCGGTGACGAGGACGATGCTGGTCAGCCCGTCCTCGGCTTTGGCGTCCGTGTTGCGGAAGGTCGAGGGGATTCGAGCGAGAAACTGCTTGTTGTGGTCGCTGTCCCAGGCTTCCGTGCGCCGAAAGGCGTCTCTCATTTGGGGATGTTCGAGGAACATGAGCACGGCGACTCGCCAACTCAATATCCCTCGCTCTTCCTTCTGGTAGCGGAACACGGGCTGTGGCAAGGAACCATACGTGGCATGATGGTTGTGCATGGCCAACCCCACCTCCTTCAGCCGATTCACGCGCTCCTGCTCGCGGCGGCCCTCGTCGATCTTCCCGAGCATCGGTGCGAGTCGATCGACCACGAACTTCTCGTAGTCCGCCGGGGCGACGAATTCGATCGCGATCGAGTTCTCCCGGCGAATCACCTTCGCCTCACGGAGCGTCTTCTCCCCCATGTCGAGCAGCGTCCGCAGGTCGGGCGGGGCGATGAAGGCCGCGACTTTTCGATTGCCGACCAATTCCTGCCGTAGCGAGCCGAACATCAGCGCGGCCGCCTTGCGGGTCAATTGGGTGGCCGCCTGCAAGTTCTCGGCTCCCTCGTCGGAGTGCGGCACGAAGGTGAATTCAACGCGTGGCCGGCCGGCGGCGCTCGCCGTGATGGTCCCGCTTCGCACGTCGTCGAGCGCCAGCAGGAAGGGAGCGAACAGCACCGGGACGGTCTCGCGGGGACCGGCCAGCAGGATCGTTCGCTGCAACGATTGAAGATCGGCTTGCAATCGCTCCACGTCCGCGACCACCACCAGGTCGTGCTCTCCTAAAACGTTTCGCAGCATCTTCCGCACCAGCGAGTCGGTCTCGCGGTTGTCGAGCATCTTCTTGAGGATCGACTCGGGCGCGACGATCACCGTTCGGTCATCGGCGAGGAACGGGGCGATGGAACCATGCAGTTCGTTTCGTCCCGCCCCCGCAAGAAACCAGCCGTCGACGTCTTTTTGCGCGATCTCGCGCCGGAATCGCACCACGACCGCGGGAACCAATTCCATGGGAGGCGGTCCGAATCGTCCGACAGGTCCGGGAGGCGACGCGGTCGTGACCGCCCAGGCGATCCGTTCCACCTGCTCCAACCGCAGGTCGCCGTCCCGCTGGAGCCGCGGTATGAATTCATGCAGCGGCACCGGCGGGAGCAACCGGAAACCCGGATCGTCCGGCAGGCGCCCCGGCTCGAGCACCGCCACGCCCACGAAGTCGGAGATCAAATAGGGGGCCAGCGAACTCTCCGGCCGAACCTCGGCGGCCACTCGATCGATGTTGCCGACCCGCTCCTGCGCCAGGCACTGTCCTCGCTCGGCCATACACGCGAAAAGACCGATCACGAAGATCATCGCCAGCAGCCGCACTCGCACGAGTTCATTCAACCGCATCGGGTTCCCCCGGGGCGTGACTGGAGAGCGGACGTGGACTGAAGAACGAACACAATGCCCAACCGCGAATTGAGACGCGAATCAGTCCGATTCCGTTCCCAATAAGATATCACGGAGGCAAGAAATCGAGAAACGCTTCCGCCTCCCGTACACATACCTCAAGCTGCTACGACCATGACGCTTGGACGAACTTCACATCTCCTCTATCGCATTCAGCGGCGGAACCTTCACCACGTTCCGGGCTGGCTTCGCCTTGAAGACCATCTCTTCGCCAATCGATCCGCAAGCTGGAACTCGACCGCGAGTTCATCGTGATCGGCGGCAAGTCCAAGGGCGAAGGCTGGACGACGGCCGACGACGAGCCGGTGCTCCGCGTCATCGAGTGGGCGAAGCAGTATTACCCGATCGACCCGCGGCGCGTGTTCCTGTTCGGCGGCTCCAACGGGGCCGCCTACGTCGGACGGTTCGGCCCCGAACACCAGGACCAGATCGCCGGCGTCATCGCCTATTGCGGCGGATACCGGTTCGATCCGAAGCTGTTCGACGCAAAGGATCCCGCGGCGACGAAGACCGAATGGTATTTCGTCCACGGCGGCAACGACAACCCGCAGAAATCCCGCCGTGCCTGCGACTTCCTCAAGGAACGGGGCTACCGCTACGTGTTCCGGCAGATGGACGGCTACGGCCACACCGACATCTGGACCGGCAACGGCCATCCCGACCGCCGCGACGCCGAAGAGGTGCGCGAGGACTGGTTGCAATGGGCGGCGGCGCTGCGGCACAAGGAACTGCCGTTGAGCGAGGCACAGCAGCGGGAGTTGAATCGCGTGCGCGAAATCGTGGAGGGGGATGGTTCCATCGCCGCCCCCTTCGCGGGGCCTGCGATGCGGATCGGCGGACCGCAGACCGGAGACGCGATTCTCCCGGCGTTCCGTTCGAACAAGCCGGCCTTCGTGATTCAGGCGGCCGGCACCTGCGAGCGCGTCGATTGCGGCGCGAAGGCCCGGGAAGCGCTCGCCGCAGCCCTTCTCGCCGAAGGGGCATCGCGCCCGGTCGGGGGCCGGAAGAGCGCAGGTTCGATTCCTGCCGCCGCAGCTCGACCAGTGAGATCACGGAAGCCATCCGGCCGGATGAGGAGCCTGTCTTGAAAACAGGTGGCGGTGAAATCCCGCTTGGGGGTTCGAGTCCCTCGGCTTCCGC
>JBBDNT010000255.1:0-13881 GCA_040877445.1 Planctomycetaceae bacterium | reverse complement strand
CGACACGGACGCCGTGACGGCGTCCGTGCCCCCCAGCGAGGGTCCGGTTCTCGTGCCGGCTGATTTTTCGCTTGCAATCCCCCGGCCGACCCGTATCGTGAGTAGATAGCGGGATTTCCGGGAATTCCGTTCAGTCCAACCACGAATTCGGCGGAGCGTGCGTCATGGCCGGATCAGGCGGAACGCGGCGGGCGGCGGGACGCGGAGGGAGCGGACGCGGCTCGTCCGGTGGCGACCGGCAACAGGTCGTTCTCGGCGCGCTCGGCGGCGCCCTCGTGGGGCTGGTCATCGTCGGCGTCGTCGGCTGGCTCGTCTTCGGCCGCGGCGGCGGACAACCCGCCGCCACGAACGTCGCCGCCACCAATACCGATCGCGCATCCGAACACGACGCCAAAGAAGCGATTCCCGCAGCGGCCAGTCCAACAACGCCCGCGGCGACCGTGATCGCGAGCGCCGGGGCGGAAGGAGATCGGAGAGTGCCGAGGGAGGTCGTTGCAGGGCCGGCCGTTTCGGGACAAAGCGAGCCGGTGCCCACACTCGCGGCGTCGCCAGCGAAGGACGAGCAGGAATCCGCCGCGCTGGCCACGTACCCGGAAGAGTTGCAGCCGCCGGCCCCCGCATCACTGGGGCGAGCGCCCGACTTGCGGCCCGCACCAGTGGAACCGAGCCTTCGAATGGGCGATGTCATCGCCGATCTGGCGTTCTCACCGGACGGTCGCACGCTCCTGTCTGCCGTGACCTCCGCTTCCAGCCGACGCACCCGGCAGCCGAGGCCGGCCGCGCAAGGCCCCAACTTCCTCCTGGCGACCGACGTGGGGACCGGCTACTCGAAGTGGAAGGTCGATCAAGACGAGGGACCGCTGATCGATGTGGCGTGGTCGGGGGACGGACGACGTGTCGCCGTCCTTGTGGCCGATTCGACCACGGTGCGTGCCAAGATCTACGACGCGGCCACCGGGGCGAAAATCGCCGTCACGCCGCCGTCCAGCGGCGGAGGCGGTGTGAATGTCGTCGCTTTCGCGCCCGATGACGCCACGATCCGCTTCTGGGCGCAAGGAGGAGAATTCCTGTTGCACGACGTCGCCACCGGGGTTTCTCGGAGTAAGGTGCCGTTCGAGTCGGCGAGCGTCCGGAGCTTGTTCGCTGCGGGCGATGGCAATACGCTCGCCTATACGACCGAACGTCGCTCCGGCCTCACCGTGAAGAGAATCGAACCGCTGGGCACCGCGACGGAGTTTCCCGAGTGGGGGCCGTATCTGCAGCGGTTCGCGCTGTCTCAGGATGGCCGGTTCGTCGCCTTGCACTACCAGAAGCCGGGTGAGGTGCGACCGCTGATCGTGGTGCGCGATGTCGTCGACGGTGAAACGGTGAGCCGGTTTCGATTGGACGTGCCTGCCAAGGTGCACGACAACGTCGAAGAGTTCATCAGAATCGCTTTGTCGCCCGATGGACGTTTCTTCGCGGGATACATCGCCCCATCCGATCCGTGGGAGGGACTGGTGGTCTGGCGCGTGAGCGATGGGATCCGAGTGGCCGCTTTGCCCGCGGACACGCGAATCACCGTTTTCACCGCGATCGCCATGTCGCCGGACAATCGGCTGCTCGCCGGCGGCGACAATCGCGGCAACGTACTTCTGTGGATCATCCCGGCGAATGGACATTGAGACCCGTCATGCGCGACGCAGGGTGGCCCCGCCGCCGGTCAGGCGTCGGGGGCGCGGAGCGACGAGAGGGTTCACACTCCGATTGCATTCGCCGAGATCGGTTCCGCGAACAGGTTGGTCCGGGAGCGGTGGGACTCGCAGGGCAAGCCCTCCCGTCGCTGCGCGACACGGACGCCTTGACGGCGTCCGTGACATCCCCGCGTCTCTTTCGAGGCGCTGCGGTGGCGCAGGCGAACCAGCCGAGCGCGGTTCGTCCGCGGGGGTCGTGCGAAGCGGCTGATGCATTCGTTCCGCAAGTCCTGTAGAATGACAGTGGGCGTCGTGGACGACGTGCCGCAGCCGGTGCGACGCCTGTCGCCGATTCCACGAAGCAGCCGCGTCCACGCTTTGGCCGGCACAGCCGGCCCTACGTTGCTTCGCCGGAACGCAGTATTCCCGGGCGACGAAGTCGACGCGACACGTCATACCCGAGAACACGAATCGGGGCGGCGGGCTCGCGGCTTGAGCGGCCATCATGTTCTCACGGCGTGGCCTGCTCGATCGTCAGCCCCGCGAGGTATTCGTCGAGCGCCTGGCGCTTCCGGCGTTCCTCCTCTTGGATCTCGACGATCCGGGCGCGGAGCTTTTCCAACTCGTCCTCCTGTTCGCCGAGCTTCTTGAGGTAGCGGTTGTAGAGTTCGGTGGTGCGGTCGATGGGCGTCAGCAGTTGGCCGATGCGGGCGTGGTCCTGCTGGATCGTGGCGACCTGCTGCTCGAGTTGCTGCTTTTGCATCGCGAGTTGCGACAGTTCCAACTTGCGGCGCTGCACTTCTCTCAGGGCGTCCTTCACCTCCGCGCCGACGACGCGGGCCGACAGGTAGATCGCGATCGTCGGGTCGGGAATGTTCGTGAGCGCCACCGTCTGCTGCTGCGTGAGTTCCTCGGCGACCGTCAGCTTCTCCGGCTCGCCGGGCTTCGCCTGCACGCCGAAGCGGTACAGATCGCGCGTCTTCTCGGCCGGTTCCGCGGGGGCGATGAGTTTCCAGTTCGGGTCGAACGGCTGCTCGAGAAGCACCGTCTTCTCCCGGCTGCCGGAGTTCTTCACCGTGTACAGGTTCTCGCGGTGATACTTCCGCGAGGCGTACAGCACCCCCTTGACGATCTTCACGCTCAGCAGTTGCTCGGGCTTCGACTTCGTTTCGACGGCGACCTCGGTGTCGAGATCGATCGCGTAGCTCAGCAGCCGTGTCGACTTCGGGGCGATGTCCTCGATCCGCGAGTCGCCCGCGTAGGCGCCGTCGTCGAAGACGGTGATCGGCCCCTGCATCAGGTTGAGTTCGGTCGTGTTGGTGAACCGCAGCCCGTTGAGCGGATGCTTGGCGTGCGTTTGCTGGTTGTAGATCGAGAGTTTTTCCGCTTTCACTTCGGCCCCGACGATCGGCAGCATCGCGGATTTCTGTCGTTCCAGCGTGACCGGCGTGTCGATGCGGTATTGGAAGAGTTCGCCCAGCTCGGCGGCGCTCGCGGCCGATTGCACGCTGGCGATCATGTCCATCTTCCGCTCCATTTCGGAGGCCGCATTGCGCGACGCGGGCCGACCGGGCGGCGCGGCCGCCGCCGGCTCCCGCGCCTCCGCCAGCTTCTCGTCACGCAGACCCGCCCGCCGCTGCATCTCACGGCCGCGATCGCCGCGACCGGCGAATTCCATGTCGGCCGCGCCGAGATCCTGGTCGTACACCTTCGGCACCAGCGATGAGTACAGTTCCAGTTCGACGAGCGGGCGGTTCACGTACAGCGGCTGATACAGGTCCATCCGGAACGAGATCGGCCGGCCGGAGACGAGCGTGAGGTCGACGTCGCTCCAGTCCATCTCGGTCGTGTTCTCGACGATCGCCCAACCTTGCAGATGCGCCTGGTCGTCGTCGGCGAGGACGAGGCGGTAGCTCGTCTTCCAGACCGGCGTCTCCTGGACGTAGCCCACGCGCACCCGCCGCTCGCCGGCCCCCAGGAAGTTCAGCGTGACCGTCTTCTGGTCCTTGTCGTTGCTCGTCGCGAGCACGGCGAGCGCCTTCTTGAATTCGTCGTTCAGCCGCTCGTCCAGCAGCTTGATGCTGGTGACGTTCTCGAGGGGGAGACTCTTGAGGCCGGCGTCGGTCAGGAGGTTGACCACGTCGTACTCGACCACGTCGTCGCCGACCTTCCGCTCGCGGCGTTCGACGCCCACGACCGTTCCGCGGATCGCCTGCGGGGCCTGCACCTCGACCGCCTTGCCGCGCAACTGCCGGAGCAGCTCGGCCAGCGTGGGGTTCTCCGTCAGGTCGATCTCGAAGCTCCGCAGCGCCCGCGTGACCGGATCGCGGGACGGATAGGTGACGGTGGAGATCCGCCCGCCGCCCGCGTCTTCGAGGACCATGCTCTTCAGCAGGTCGTTGATGTCCTCGACGTTGAACCGCAGCTCGACGGACGCATCGTCCTTCACCTCTCCGGCGTGCTCGAAGTACCCCACGCCGGAGGTGAACATCACCAGCTTCCGCAACGGGACGCCGGGCGCGTCGCCATTCTTCATCGGTCGGTCCTCCTGGGCGACGGCGTGCGCGGGGAGCGCAAACACGGCCGCCAGACACAGAAACGGCAACGCGAGGTACATCGAACGCGGACGCATATCCAGTTCTCCCGGGAAACACGGTGGGGTCGGGCACGCAACGAGACTTCGATATCAGACGATCCGCCCCCCCGAATGGTTCCGCGATTTCGCGGCGCGGCGAAGAGGCAACCAAAGGTTGTCGCAGGAGAGACGGAAAACTCGAAGCCGGAAACACTTCTCGGCGCGATCGTCGTATCCGCGGCGCGCGCGGCGGTCCGTGACGGTTGGATGGAACCAGATCGATGGTGGAACCGCGGAGCGCCGAGAAGCGGAGAGGGCGCACGCCCCGGCGTCCCGTTTTTCTTCGAAACACCCCTTGACACAACACCCGTACACAATCTGTAATGCGCCCCGCAGTCGGCGGACCCATCCTCGCGGCGAAGGAACGCACCGTGAAACAGCGACGATTCACTCTCGCCACGATCGACTCTCGCGTGCTGACCGATGCCCGGTTCGAACCGCTGCGGCGGATCCGTGGGACGGATCGCCGATCCGTTCTTGAAGTTCTCTGCACGGTGGTTCGACCGCCCGCGGCCGGCGACCGCGGTTCCCGCATCCCCGTCCCGCCCGGCAGGCGGGACGTGCCAGTACGTCCGCTCTGCCGGAGCGGACGTGGCGAGCGGGAGCGACGGTTCCCCACGAACGCGGGTTCCCGTGAGCGGTTGGTTCCGATGACCCGCCATCGCGAACGAAGACGCGACCCGGACTGCGTGCGGCGTCCGGGTCGCTGGGATGGGAGCGCCGGTTACGTGTTGAAACGTTTCTCCGCGCTCCACGTCCCGCCCGGCAGGCGGGACGTGCCAGTACGTCCGCTCTGCCGGAGCGGACGTGGCGAGCGGGAGCGACGGTTCCCCACGAACGCGGGTTCCCGTGAGCGGTTGGTTCCGATGACCCGCCATCGCGAACGAAGACGCGACCCGGACTGCGTGCGGCGTCCGGGTCGCTGGGATGGGAGCGCCGGTTACGTGTTGAAACGTTTCTCCGCGCTCCACGTCCCGCCCGGCAGGCGGGACGTGCTGCCGCGCAAAGCGAGGCGATCGCGATTCTGATACCACGCGTCCCGCGCGGTCGTGCCGGGTCGAAAACGGACCCTCCCCGTTCGATCGACTCCACGCCGCGCCGCACGAAGAAATCGAACTTCGATACCACCCTCCGCCGACCGCCGCGCAAAGCGAAGGATCTTCCGTTCGATACCACGGCGATGCGATGCAACAGTTCGTCGAGTCGGCCGCAATCGAGCCGGAAGTGCTCACGGCTCGGCATCCTGGCCGAGCATGATTCACTCGCTTCGCGGCTTGCCGAACAGCGCTTGGTCGACCACCGTGCCGCGGGCGTTCATCGGAATCCAGCAGACGGCGGCGGCGACGTAGATTCCGGCCATCAGGAACAGCACCAGCCGCCAGCTTTCGGCCGTGTCGGCAAACGTCTCGGTCCAGTCGACGAACCACGGCACGAGCAGCGCGAACAGCGTCGCGCCGATGTTGCCGGCCATGTTCATCGCGCCGAACAGCGTGCCGATGTGCCGGCCTCCCATGTCCATCGTGATCGCGTAGCCGGAGGGTCCGGTCATCGCGGCGAAGAACGAGCCCAGCGAAATCAACGACACCACTTGCCAGGGGCTTTCGACGTGGATGAAGTACGCCCCCGCGAAGCACGCGGCCGAGGCGAGGGTTCCGCAGATGGCGACGCCGCCGCGGCTGAGCCAGACGTTCCCGGTTCGCACCAGAATGCGATCCTGAATCCATCCGCCGAGAATCCCGCCGGGCACGACCGCCCACACGGGCAGGGCGGTCATCATCCCCGCTTGCTTCAGATCGACGCCGTACACGTTTTGCAGGAACCGCGGGAACCACGAGCCGTAAAACATGTAGCCCGATGCGCGAAACGCCTGCTGTGTGCAGATCAGCCACGTCGCGGGACTGCTGAAGATCGCCAGCCAGGGGGTCGGCGGGCGCGGCGGCTCGACGGAGATCGGCGACGGATCGTCCACGTCGCCGGCGGACCGGCCGGATCGGCTGCCGAAGAATTCGCGCGGCGTATCGCGGAACCACCAATAAAACGCGACCGCCCAGATGATTCCCGGCAGAGCATACAGCACGAACAGCCACCGCCAGCCGACGTCTTCCACGAGGATTCCGGTGAGCCACGCGCCGATTCCCGCCCCGACCGACATGAAGCTGCCGAGCGCTCCCGCGGCGAACGCCTTGCGGCTCGCGGGAAACCACTTCGAGATCGAGTTCGTCGAACTCGGGAACACGCCCGCCTGCGTGATCCCCATGAGCGCGCGGACCGCGATCAGCATCCACAAGCCGGCGGCGACCCCCATCAGACCGGTCGAGATCGACCACACGCAGGCGAACAGCGACAACGAACGCCGGCTGCCCCACGCATCGCCGATCCACCCGCTGGGAATCTGAAACAGCGCATACGACAGGAAGAACGCACTCAGCACGAACCCCATCTGCTTTTCGTCGAGGCCGAGATCCTCGGCGATCGCCTTCTCGGCGACGGCGATCGAATTCCGCTGGATGTAGGCGATCGTCGCGATCAGGCAGAGGGCCGCCAACACGAGATAGCGCCGCAGGATCCACGGCCACGGTTCGGCTTGGGGCGGCGGAGGAGGCTCGGTCAGGTCACGCATCTTCGGGCACCATCCGCCGCGACGTCTGGGGGAACGACCGAGGCGGCGATCACTCGTCGGCCGCCGAGCGTCGCGCGGCGAGTGCCTGGGCGGCGACCCGGACCGGGCGGGGATCGTTCGTCGCGGTGAAGATGTTTTCGTGTTGCAACGCTGCCGACAAGCCCCCCGAAACGCCCAGCGCCTCGACGTCGCGGCGGACGGCGACCGCGTCGACTCCAGAGGGAACCGCCAGTTCCATGACCATCACGAAGGAGCCGTCCCCCCTGCTGCGGACGGCGTACAGGTCGGTGATGTCGATTCCCTCCTGCGCCAGGCGGGCCGAAATCTCGCGAATCACTCCCGGCTTGTCCGCCCCCGAGACCGTCAACACGTACCGCTCGGTCCCCACCCAGGCGTCGTCCGGCTGCGTCGGCTCGGCGTCGGGATCCTTCAGGCTGACCTCGATCCCGTAGGGACTGCACACCCCCCGGATATGATCGACGATGACCTCCGGCGGGCGGTGCTCGGGGAACTCCGCGGCGAGGATGATCGTGAAGAACTTCTGCAAAACGGTCTGGCTGACCTCGAGCAGATCGCCCCCCAGTTCGGCCAGCGCCGTCGTGACGGCGGCCATGATGCCGACGCGGTTCGCCGCCATGAGGGTGATGATGTAGCGCTTGGGCATGGGGAGTCGGCAGTAAGCAGTCGGCAGTCGGCAGTCGGCAGTAAGCAGTCAGCAGTAAGCGGCATGCGGTTGGGACGCGTGCCCGTCCCGTCCCCGGGGCGGGATGTTCAAGGCGGGGATTTTGCCACGTTCGCCGATTGCGACCAAGCTATCACATCCGGCTCGAAATGTCGCTAGACTGGGGCGCGACATTCGCCCGTGGCTGAACCGAACTCTGCGGAGGTGCGATGCTGTCGTCGATGGCCCGGATCGTCTCGCTGGCGGTGCTCGCCCTGCTGATCGTGTTCCTGGGGATCACGTTCTATCGGGTCGTGGCGCCGTTCCTGTTGCCGTTGTTTCTCGCCGGCGTGCTGGCGATCCTCTGCCAGCCGTTGTTCCGGTGGTTCGTGCGGAAGACGAATGGGCGCGTGCGGTGGGGCGCGGCGCTGACGACCCTGGCGGTGTTGGTGATGGTGCTCGTGCCGCTGATCGTGGGGACGGTCATCGCGGCGGTGCAGCTCACGTCGCTGGGGCGGGACTTTCTGGAGAGCGGGAAGTTCAACGAGGCGATGCAGACGATCCGCGCGGAACTGCAGATCGACCGCCTTTCGGATTGGGCCGAGACGATCATCGGCCGTGAGCTTTCCGAGCGCGAACTCGAGCAGTTGCAGGCCGACATCCGCCGCAACGCCAGGGCCGGTCTCGAAGAGCTGGCGGCGCGGACCTTCGGCTTCGCCGGGCACGCGCTGGGTTTTCTCGGCACGATCGTCGCGGGGATCGTGGGGCTGGTGATGTTCATCATCGCGCTGTATTACTTTCTGGCGGACGGCCCGGCGTTGATCGCCGGCGCCGAACGGCTGATTCCCGTGCAGGCCGAGTATCAGCGAACGCTGCTCGACCAGTTCAACAAGGTCGTGCGGGCGGTCGTCGTGGCGACCTTCGCGGCGGCGCTCGTGCAGGGGGTGTTGACGGCGAGCGCGCTGTGGATCGCCGGCTTCCATCATTTCTTCCTGTTCCTGCTGCTTGTTTCGCTCGCTGCGCTCGTCCCGCTCGCGGGGGCGTGGCTGGTGTGGGGACCGTGCGCCGCCTGGCTCGCTTATCAGAACCACTGGGGCGCGGCGATCGGGCTGACGCTGTTCGGCACCGTCGTCGTCGGGACCGCCGACAACGTCGTCCGCACCTACGTGCTACATACCGACGCGAAGCTGCACCCGTTGCTGGCGTTCATCAGCGTGCTCGGCGGATTGCACGCGATGGGCCTGTGGGGCGTGTTCGTCGGGCCGATCGTGGCGTCGTTCCTGCACGCGCTGGTGCAGATCTTCAACACGGAGCTGAACGAGTTCTCCATGGCGAAGCAAGCGGAACGCGCCGCGTTGCCGGCCGCGTTCCCCGCCGCGACGGAGGGGCGCGAGCAGCGCGGTCCGAGCGGCGCGCGGCCCGCGGTCACGCCCCCCTCGTCCGCCGCCCCGATGGAACAGCCGGCAACGGTCGAGCCGTCGTTGGAACGAGCAACGGCGTCCGCGCCGTTCGAGAAGAAGAAACGCCGCCGCAGACGCCGCAGTCGCGGGCGTGGAACGGCGGCGAAGCGGGAGTGAAGTTGAGGAATTCTGGTGGAAGCACGTGCCACCGACGACGCCCGGACGACAGGATCGTCCCAGGAGAGATGAGAAGGATGGCGATCGAAATCGACTTCAGGAACCTGTACGTTGCGCAGATGGACGATCTCGGTGACCCGAATCGGCTGCCATTGGCGTCGCTGAATGACAACGACACGCATATTCACGGCACGCTCCGGATCCGCATCGGGAGTCGGGATTTGCCGATGTTGGGATTCTTTGGTCCGGATGACGCATGCCTTGGCGCATGGGCAGCGGAGCTATCTGCCGCGTCGCGAGCGCTTTCCGAGCAGGATCCGGCGCGTTTCGTTTACGATGAAGGAGAACAGGGACAGCCTGCCTTCGTATTCGACCGACGGTCCAAAGAGATCCGTGTCAGCATCGCAGATTCCGAAACCAGCGGTGGACGCGGAATCCCGGAGTGGGGTGTCCAGGTCTGTGGACTGGCAGAATTCTTTGCCGCAGTCGAAAAGTTCTTGAACCAGCTTCACGTAGTAATATGCGAGGGTTCCGCGGAGGCGGGAAAGAACTGGCTCGACGAGCAGTTGCGTCGCCGTGGATGACTCGGAAGCCATCGTTTTGCCAACTTGCCGATCGTCGTTCGTCTGCCGACTGCCGACTGCCGACTGCCGACTGCCGTCAATGTCCCGTGCTCAGCTTGAAGATCGGGAGCAGCATCGCGAGGGCGATCGTGCCGATGATGCCGCCCATCGCGAACACCATGATCGGTTCGAGGAGGCTCGTCGTCGTCTTCACGGTGTTGCTCACTTCGCTGTCGAAGTAGTCGCTCACCTTGTCGAGCACGGCGCCCAGTTTGCCGGTCGTCTCGCCCGAGGCGATCATCTGCAACAGCGTGGCCGGGAACAACTCGCAGCCTTCGAGCGCTTCGTGAATCTGTTTGCCCGCCGTGACGCGCTCGGCCGCCTGCTCCCAGACGCGTTCGTAGAAGACGTTGCCGGAAACCGCCGAGCCGAGGCGCATCGCCTCGAGCACCGGCACGCCCGCGTTGATCGTCGTGGCGAGCGTGCGGATGCTGCGGCTGATCGCGACCTTGCGGAGCAGCGGGCCGATAATCGGCACGTGAATCCAGAACCAGTCGAGGGCGATGCGGCCCCAGCGCTGCTTCCGCGCCCACAGGAACCCCCCGACCACCGCGACCGCCCCGAGGATGAACCAGTACCATCCATGAATCATGCCGTTCGAGAGCGCCATCATGAACGCCGTCGGCCCGGGGAGTTCGAGCGAGCGGGACTCGAACATCGGCGTCAGCTTCGGGAACACGTACGCCAGCAGGAACACGCTGACGCTGACGCACATCAACAGCATCACTCCCGGATACATCAGCGCGCCTTTGACCTTCGACCGCGTTTCGAGGTCGGCCCGGGCCTGCGTGGAGATGCGGTCGAGCATCGGCGCGAGCGTGCCGCTCACTTCGCTCGCCTTCACGAGGTTCACGTAGGTGCTGTCGAACTGGCCGGGAAACCGCGCCAAGGCGGTCGAAAGATCGTCTCCCGACTCGACCGCCGTCCGCACTTCGGAGAGAATTCGCTTGAAACGCGGGTTCTCGGTTTGCCGCGCCAGCCCCTCCAACCCCTCGGCGAGCGGAACGCCGGCATCCACCATGATTGCGAGCTGGTTGGTGAAGTAGATGACGTCCGACCGCGAGACGCGACGGCCGAACAACGCCAGTTCGATTCCCGCCGCCGCGTCCGCCGCCTTTTCCTTCAAGGACAGCAGGTACAACCCGTCGCGGCGCAGGAGGCGCGCGGCTTCATCGGTGTCGGCGGCGGCGATCTCGCCGTCCCGAATGCGACCGCCGGAATCGCGCGCTTGATAGGCGAAGTGCATGATGGTCCGTTGTCAGTTGTCCGTTGTCAGAGGTCCGTTGTCAGCGGTCGGAGGTCAAAACGAAGTGCATCTCGTACTCGTACTCAGTACCGAGTACTCGGTGCACGGTCGCCCGGCTCCATCCTCCATCCTCCATCCTCCACCTCGACTCTCAACCCTCGATTCTCGAAGCCCCGACCCCTCCCCGGCTCAGCTCGCGCCCATCTCCGTCAGGTGTTCTTCCGCCGCGGCCTGGTCGATCAATTGATTGAGGAACAGTTCCTTCAAGGCCTGCTCCATCGTCTGCATGCCGAAACGGCGGCCGGTCGAGATCAGGCCCGGAATGAGGTGCGGCGACGCTTCGCGAATGCTCGTCTGAATCGCCCGCGTCGAAACGAGAATCTCGAGCGCCGCGACGCGGCCGCGATGATCGGCGCGGGGCAGCAGGCGTTGCGTGACGACCGCCCGCAGGCATTCGGCCAGATGGGCGCGAATCTGCCCTTGCTCTTCCGCCGGAAAGACTTCGATCAGCCGGTCGATCGTGCCGCCCGCGCTCGACGAGTGCAGCGTGGCGAGCACGAGGTGCCCGGTCTCCGCCGCCTGCAACGCGGTGCGGATCGTGTCCAGGTCGCGCAACTCGCCGACGAGGATCACGTCCGGATCCTGCCGCAGCACGTGTCGCAGACCGGAGGCGAAACTCGGGCAATCGCGGCCGACTTCGCGCTGCTCGATCAGCGAGCGGGCGTGAGTGAATTGATATTCGATCGGGTCTTCCAGCGTGATGATGTGCTTGGCGTCGCGACGGTTGATGCGGTCGATCATCGCGGCGAGCGTGGTGGTCTTGCCGCTGCCGGTCTGTCCCGTGACGAGCACCAATCCGTGCTTGAACCGTGTGAACTGTTCGAGAACGGGGGGAAGGCCGAGTTCGTCCAGCGTGGGAACGCCGTCGGAGATGAAGCGGATCGCCGCCGCGTAGCTGTTCTTCTGCCAGTGGATGTTGAAGCGGAAGCGCCCCAGCCGCGGCACTGGGACCGAGAAGTCGACGTCGCGCAGCGTTTCGAGGCGTTCGCGCTGCTCGTCGGAGAGCACCTGCCGGCACAGCGACTCGAGCGCGGGCGGCGACAGCGGTTCGAGGTTCGCCGGCTGCAAGTCCCCCGCGATGCGAAACATCGGCGGAGCGCCGGCCGCGAGCAGAATATCGGAAGCCCCGCTATCGACGGCGGCGTGAAGGAGGTCGTTGATTTCCATGGACGCTTCGCGAGTTACGAGTTGCGAGTTACGAGTGACGAGCCGAGTACGGAGTACTGAGTACTGAGTACTAGTTCTCTGACGAGCAGCGTCGTCTTTCCCCGACCACTGCCTACTGCCTACTGCCGACTGCCGACTGCCGACTGCCTGCCGCCACCGGCGCCCAGCCCTCGTCGCTGACGCGCAGCACTTCTTCGATCGTCGTGATGCCTTCCTTCACTTTCTGCAGACCGTCGTAGCGCAGCGGATACATGCCGTGGCGGCGGGCGGCGTCGCGAATGCCCTTCAGACCCGGGTTCGTCACGATCAACTCCCGCAATTCGTCGTCGATCACCAGGAGTTCGTGAATCGCGATGCGACCCGCATAGCCAGTGTTGCGGCAGCGCTTGCAGCCCGTGCCGCGCGTGTATTCCGAGACCTCGACCCCCATCCGCTCGACCGCCAGCCGGATGCCCTTGCTCGGTTCGTAGGTGGTGCGGCAACGCGGGCAGACGCGGCGGCACAGCCGTTGCGCGAGAATCATGTTGAGCGCCGCCGCGAGCAGGTAGCTTTCGATGCCCATGTCGAGCAGCCGGCTGACCGTGCCGCAGGCGTCGTTGGTGTGCAGCGTGCTGAACACGAGGTGCCCGGTGAGCGCGGCCTGGACGGCGATCCGCGCGGTCTCTTCATCGCGGATTTCGCCGACCATGATCACGTCGGGATCCTGCCGCAACAGGCTGCGCAACACGGCCGCGAACGACAGCCCGATTCGCTCGTGGACCTGGAACTGGTTGACGAGCGGCAGTTGGAACTCGATCGGGTCTTCGACGGTGCACACGTTGCGGTCGATCGTGGCGACCGAGTTCAAGGCGGCGTACAGCGTGGTGCTTTTTCCGCTGCCGGTCGGACCGGTGACCAGCACGATGCCGTTCGGCCGGGAGATTTCCTCGGTGAACGGCTCGAGCACGTGGGCGCTGAACCCGAGCTTTTCGAGCGACACGTCGAGCGCCTGGTTGTCCAGCACGCGGATCACGATCTTCTCGCCCAGCGGCATCGGCAGGATGCTCACGCGAAGGTCGACCGGGCGGCTTTCCATCAACACGTGGATACGGCCGTCCTGCGGCAGGCGGCGCTCGCTGATGTCGAGGCTCGCCATGATCTTGATGCGCGACGAGACCGCCGGCCCGAGATGGATCGGCGGATCGAGCGTCTGGTGCAAGGCGCCGTCGACGCGATAGCGGACGCGAAGATGTCTCTCGGTCGGCTCGATGTGAATGTCGCTCGCCCCCTCGCGGACGGCGTGATAGATGATGTAGTTGACGAGGCGGATGATCGGGCTTTGATCTCCCGATTCGAACTCCGCCCCGATGTCGTCGATGGTGTCTTCGATCAGCTCGACCGCGCCCCCTTGCGCGTCGTCGATGATGTCGTCGATGACGAACACCCGCGTGTTGGGCAGGTACGTCTGCACCATCCGGCGGATGTCGCGGGCGGTGGCGATCGCGATCTGCACTTCGCACCGCGCCACGTCGCGAATCTGGTCCATCAGGAACACGTTCGCCGGTTCCGCGACCGCGACGGTGAGGACGTTGCGGATCTTGAACAGCGGCAGGACCGTGTACTTCTCGATGAACTCCCGC
>JBBDNT010000254.1:3142-13932 GCA_040877445.1 Planctomycetaceae bacterium | reverse complement strand
CATGCCTAATCCACGCCGCCAACGTTCATTCTGAGCCAGGATCAAACCCTTCAAGTGAAAGCCTTCATCCGTCGCCCGCCCCGAAGAGCGGACGCCGGCGAACAAACTCCACAAAGGCTTGTTGTCGGCCGGCCCTTCTCCTGGTCGCGCCGGGAGACACCTTGCCGACTGCCGCATACGAACGGCCGAAACTCGAACGTCGGAGTTCACCAACCAAGTTGTCAAAGAACGATCCCGCTCGACGAAGGCCGAAAGCGGACTTCCTTTTGGAGCCGCACTCGCCATCTCGTCGCTACGGGAGGCCAATCATACCGGTTCGCGGCAAAGAGTCAACGGTCCCGCCATCGTTTTTTCACGGAATTTTCCGCGGAGGCTTTCGAGACTCCGTTCGATGACTCAACCTTCTGTCAAGCAACACGTTATGATCGTTGCGCGGTCCGGCGTCAGGCTGGATTCGGTGAATGTCGCGCCCCTGCGGCTCATTCCTCCTCCCCCAGACTGTCCGGGCTTTCCCCGCGCACGAGTCGTCCGATCGCGTCGAACTCCTCTCGCAGCAGATCCAGAATGTCGTCCAGACTCAACAGACCGACGAGGCATCCCTCGCCGTCGACGACCGGAATCCGCCGGCAGGGGGCCGCCCGCATCACCGCCAAGGCGTCTTCGATGGACGTGTCCTCGCGGACCATGCGCGGGGATTGCGTCATCACGTCGCCGACGGTGGTCGTCAGCGGGTCGCGGGCGGCGGCCAGCACGCGCACCGTGAGGTCGCGGTCGGTGACGATCCCCACCGGCCGCTCTTCCTTGTCCAAAACGACCAGCGTTCCGACCTTGCGGTTGTGCATGCGGCCGGCGGCGACCTGCACCGACTCGTCGGAACTGGCCAAATCGACGGTGCGAACGCAGATGCGGCCGACGGTCATCGTTCCCCCCTCCTGTTGCTGCATCAACCCTTCACCGCGATCTTCTTGGGCTTCGAGATCTCGGTCTTGGGGACCGTGATGCGAAGCACGCCATCGCGGTATTGGGCGTCGATCCCTTCGGGGTCGACGTCTTCACCGAGGCGAATCATCTTCCGGAACTGCCCGTACTGCCGCTCGACGCGGTGCCACGTCTTGCCCTTCTGTTCGGCCTCGTGCTTGCGCTCGCCGGTGATCCACAGGTCGCCGTGCTGGAGTTCGACGTTGAAGTCATCGGGCTTGAGGCCGGGCAGATCGAGCGTGACCTCGTACTCGGTCTCGCTTTCGGCGAGATTGCACTCGGGAGCGAACCACTGGGCCACTTCGCGGGCTTCCGGCTGCCATTATACTACGGCGCGCCGGGCGGGTGTTGGAAAATTCCCGCCTCGCCGCGGTTCGTCGGCCAGAGCGCCGCGGACCCGGGGCGACTCGAATTTCAGCCGCGGCGAACTTCATCGAGCAGCGCCGCCGTGGCCTGAATTTCGCGGCACAGCCCCTCGACGAGATCGACCGGCGCGTTTCCCGGCAGCACGCTCCAGGTGTAGGTCTCGACTTCGAGATGCGGCGCGTGGTCGAGCGCCGCGACCGCGGACAGGGCCGCCCGCAGGTCATCCCGCGTCGTTCCCAGACAGGCCGACGCGTCGACTTCGGGAACGGGGCTAATTCGCTCGGCATCGACCGGAACGTGGAAATGGACTCGCCACTCGCGCGCGGCGCGGAACTCGGGCGGCGGATCGAGGGCGAATTCCCTGGTCAGGTCGACCTGCCGCAGCACTTCGCCCGAATCGGCGAGGGCGGTGAGTTGGTGGAGATAGCGGGGTTCCGCGAAACCGGCCAGCGTGGCGCGGGCCGAGTCGGCGTCGCCGGGGTTTTCCAGGCGGATCGCACAGGTGATGTGAACCTTTTCGATCCGCACGCCGGCCGCGTCGAGACGGCGGATCGACGCGGCCGTGTCCTCGAATTCCACCGCCTGGTGGCAGACGTCGTAGCACAGGCCGAGGTGCTCGCGGACCTTTTCGAGCATGCCGGGATCGGTGTCGTCTCCGGCACGAGCCCACAGCCGCTCGAAGAACGCAAGGGCTTCGTCGGTCGTTTCGAGCAGGCACAGCGGCTCCGGCTCGATGGCGAGGCGGACCGTGCGGCCGGTTTCCTCACGCAGTCGATCCAATCCGGCGGCCGTTTCCAGCAGCCGATCGAGGCAGCGGTCGAGGAAGTCGGGCTGACGCTGCGCGCGCTTGAAACCGAGCGGCAATGTCGAAATGCTGCCCGTTGGGGAGGAGTCGAAAGTGGAGTGTGAAGAGTCGAGAGTCGACGGAGAAGTTTGGAGCAGATGCGCGAGCAGGGTCGCACAGTCGAGGGTGTAGTGCACGCGTTCCGGCGTGGTCCAGTCGGGGAGGTAGACGTTCACCTTCACTCGCTGGCCGTGGAAATCGCCGTAGGGAAAGGCGTTCAGCGTGTGGCAGGTCAGATCGCGTTCGGCGAGTTGGTTCGCGAAACGGTCGACGGCATCGGACGTCGCGAGCAATTCCGAGACGACGGGCCGCGCGAGCCACAATCCGGCGGCCATCGGGCGTCGCAGCTCGTCGCGGACGCGCACGGTGTAACGATCGAGGCCGTCCAGCACCTCGGCGACCGAGCGGCCGGGATGGACGTTGGTGCAATAGCAGAGGGGGAGGGGGGAGAGGGACATGACATCGATCTTAGGCAGCGGCGGGGATTGATTCTACCGGCAGCGGACGCCCCGCGGGATCGAGCCGCGACCGTGAGGGAGCGGACGAATCGGGCCAGCGTGCGGAAAAACCGCTTCCTGACGGGTGCGGCTCGATGCGCGTGTCCGCGGAGGCCACTGGTAGATGATTTTCACGCCGCTGCCTTACTACGTCTTCCAGATTGAATTTGGAAGTTGGCGGCATTTCGGACGGATTGGCAATCCTTCCAACGGCAAGCGAGCCGGCAGATCGATCGACTTCCGGCGACGTTGAGTCCTCACCGCCGGATTGCCAATCCTTCCTACGGAAAACCCACAAGATCAAGCTTGAAGGCGTATTACTGGGAAGCGAAATGGAGTGCAGCCCCCTCACCCCGGCCCGTTCCCCGTTGACGACCGCGCCGCCCTGTGCGACAACGGGGGCGCCATGTCCATGATCGAATTCACCCGCAACGAACGGCCCACCATCGGCGTCGAGTTGGAACTGCAACTCGTCGACGCCGAAACCCTCGCGTTGTCGAACTCGATCGATCGCGTGATGGAGCGCGTCCCCGAGCATCTCGCGGAACGCATCAAGCCCGAACTGATGCAGTGCTACCTCGAGATCAACACGGGAGTCTGCCGCACCGTCCGCCAGGCGGGGGACGACCTCCGCGAGACGCTCGCCGTCCTCGAAGAGATCACCGACGCGGTCGGGCTGCGGTTGCTGTGGGCGGCGACGCACCCGTTCTCGTCCTGGCAGGAGCAGGAAATCACCGTCAACGACCGCTACTACCGGCTGGTCGAGCTGATGCAGGACATCGCCCGCCGGTTGGTCACGTTCGGACTGCACGTGCACGTCGGCGTCGACACCGGCGACAAGGCGGTGATGGTGTGCGACCGGATGCTCCGGCATCTGCCGACGCTGCTCGCGCTGTCGGCGAACTCGCCGTTCTGGGAGGGCCGCAACACCGGGCTGCACTCGAACCGCTCGAAGATCATGGAGGCGCTGCCCACCGCCGGCCTCCCCCGGCAGATGCGCAACTGGAGCGAGTACGTGTGGCTCGTCAACCACCTCGTGGACACCGGCTTCATCAACACCATCCGCGAGTTGTGGTGGGACATCCGCCCGCACCACAACTTCGGCACGGTCGAGGTCCGCGTGTGCGACATGCCGGCCAATCTCGATCACGTGCTCGCGCTGACGGCCCTCGTGCAATGCCTGGTGCGGGCGATCTCGACGGAGATCGACGAAGGGACGTTCCAGTCGGAATATCACCCGATGATGGTCGAGCAGAACAAGTGGCGGGCGACGCGCTTCGGTCCCGACGCCCGCCTCGTCGACAGCCGCGACTACACGCAGCACTCGGTGCGGGAAGTCGTGGACCGCTTGATCGACATTCTCCGCCCGACCGCCCGGCAACTCGACTGCCTGGACGAGCTGGAATCCGCCAGCAACCTCCCGCAATCGACCGGCAGCCGCCAGCAACTCGCGATCTTCGAGAAGACCGGCGACCGCAAGGAGGTCGTGCGGCAGATGCTCGAGCAGAACGGCTGGCGGAAGTGATGGGCGATCCGGCGGCCGACCCGCTCACCGGCCAAAGCCGAACCAGCGCCTCTTCTTCGCCGCGTTGCGCCGCGACGGATCCAGCACGAAACTCACCCCGGATTTTTCCAGCCGTCGCTCGAGTGCCTCCGCCCCCTTGCGGAGCTTGAGGTCCATTTCCTCCTGGTACAGCGGCACCAGGGAATAGAAGTAGATCGCATCTCGCGTGTTCGTCGGAAGTTCGAAGAAGGTCGGCGACAGCCAGTAGGGCGGCGACAACATAACGCCGATGAATTCGGTGTTCGCGATCGGCTCGGGCGGATCGCCGTTCGGGATCGTGTGGCCCCACCCGATCCAGGTGTCGTACTCGTGCGGCAGGCGGCCGATCTGCTTCAGCCAGCGGATCGGCCAGTAATTCCCGTCGTCGTCGAACGCTTCCATCGAGAGCGGCCAATCCGCCGGAAGAGCGATCAGCAGTTCCGCTCGCCGAAACTGCTTCATCTCGGGCGGCACGTTCATCGGTTCGTCGCTCACGCCGCTGGTCACCAGGACCTGAAACGGCCGCTCGTCCGTCGCGGGCACGAAGAGCACGTCGAGGTGGATCAAGTCGGAGACGATCTCGTGAAAGACCGTCTCGATCGGCCCGATGTGCCTCTCGACGTGCGACTCGATCTCCTCGAGATGCAGCCCGTGATGCCGCGGCGGCTGCGGGCCGTCGTGCTCGCGGGGTTGATGCCGGTAGACCGGCTGACCCGATTCCGTCCACTCCTCTGGTTCACCGGACATGGGCGTCTCCCATCGCGAGGCGTCTCCGCGGTTCGCACACCGCCATTGTGAGCCGCGATGGGCTGCGAGTCAAAGGAATTCCGACGGCATCACGTCGTCACGAACGCGCATGGCGCGGCTCTCGGGCGGAAAGCTTGTCGCGATCTCGCGCAGCGTGCGGTCGTCTTGCGGATGGACGTACTCCGGGTCGAGTTCCGCCAGCGTGATCGCGAGGAACGGTCGTTCGAGGATGTCCGGATCGGGGATGCGGCAGTCGTCGGCGTCGATCACCTCGCGGTCGAATAGCGCCACATCGACGTCGATCGTCCGCGGAGCGTGCTTGTTGCCGGGGACGCGCACCCGCCCGAGTGCACGTTCGATCTCCGGAATGATCCGCTCGCGCACTTCCGCGAGCGAGGCGGGCGTCTCGAGGAGAACCGCCGCGTTGAGATAGTCGGGCTGACCGGGCGGGCCGACGGGGGCCGTCTGATAGATCCGCGAAACCGCAAGCGTCGTTCCGGATCGCGCGAGTCGGCGGATCGCCTCGACGAGGTTCTTCTCGGGTTCGATGTTCGAGCCGAGCGCGAGATAGGCGCGGTGCATGTGGACGGCGCTCTCAGGCATCGCCCTTGCTCCGGTCGATCATCACACCCACGCTGCGGGCGAACCGCAAGGCCATCGGCTTCTCGACGGTCACCTCGACCCGCGTCACCAACTCGTTCGCCAGGCAGCAGGCGGCGATCTCCTCGGCCATCTTCTCCACCAGGAAATATCGCGACCGCTCGACGAGGTCGATCACCTGCTTGGTGACGGTGCGGTAGTTGACGGCGTCGGCGATGTCGTCGGAGCGCCCCGCCGGGCGCAGGTCGGCGTGCAGCACGATGTTGACGATCACGTCCTGGCGGTTGTTCCGCTCGTCGTCGTTGACGCCGACGATCGTCCGCAGCAGCAGGTCGCGAATGAAAATGCGATCGGTCATGGGAGGGAGCTATCAGCTATCAGCTATCAGCTATCAGCTATCAGCCATCGACTCTCGACCCTCAACCCTCAACCTTCGACCTTCGACCTTCGACCTTCGACGCTCACGTCCGCGCCGCGTACGCCTCGGCGTATTCCAACACCCACAGGTCGATCGTCTCCTGGAACGATTGCGTGTCGGTCTGCGCGAGAAGCTGGTAGTGGCGGCGGTTGAAGACCTCCTTGTTGCGGATCGTCCCCTTGCCGAGCAGTTCGATGATCCGGGCCGTGCCGAAGGGAGTGATCAGCAGTTCGAGCCGGCTGTATTGCGACCGGGAATCGCGGCGGGCCTTGAGGTCGAGGTCGTCGCGGCTGATGCGGGCGCCCCAACCTTCTTCGCCGACGACGGTTTGCATCCGGAACCCGGGAAAGTGCTCGGCCAGGCGTCGCAGGCAATCTTCGATGTGGTCGGAGATGTCGAGCCGGTATTTCGAATACAGGTTGCGGAGTTCTTCCTCGGAAAGTTCGCGCTCGGTTTCCGCGCGAGATTTCTCCTCGCGGGTCCGGCTGCCGCGCTCGATGGCCCGTTCCAGGCGTTTGTCGAAGTCCATGCGTTCCCTTCACTCGCGGAGTCCGTCCGCATTTTATGACGCCGCCCGCGACGCCGCAACTTGCGAAACGCGACGAACGACGGCGAGCCTCCCGCGTCAGCGGGGGGAGTTCGCGTCAGCGGGGGGAGTTCGCGTCGGCGGGGGGAGTTCGCGTCACGCGAACGATCACGGTTCGCCGTGCGTCGCCGTCCATTCGCGCCAGAACGTCGCCGGGTGCGTCCCGCGCCACAGCGCCAACGCGTTCCCCACGTGGCTGTAGAACGTGTACCGCTCGCGCAGCGTCTCTTCCGGCACCGAGAGCGTCTCGTCGATCAGCCAGCGGGCGGCGCGGCGCAGCGATTCGCGCGGGGGATGCAGTTCCGGCGGGGCGATCGCCAGCCATTCCAGGTGATGGCCGGTGGCGATCACGCGCCGGTAATCCTCGTCGTCGGTCGCCGCGTTCTTCGCCGCCGCTCCCTGCGACCAGTTTCCATGCCAATAGCCTTCATCGTACTGCGACTCGATGAGCAGATCGCGGACCTTCGCGAGATGGGCCAGCGCGTCGGCGCGAATGGCCGGAGTGAGGATGCCGTGGGCGTCGTCCAGCCGAACCAGCAACATCAGCGAGTAGACGCGGTGCGTGCCGACGCACACGCCGAACCGCTTGTGCCCGCGCATCAGCCGCTGCGCGATCAGGTCGAAGGAGACGGTGCGTCCGTCGCGGTCGCGCCAATCCCGCACTGGAGGCAGCCACAGTCCGAAGGCCATCGCCGACCATTCCACCTCCGCTTCGTCGACACGGAAATCGCGGAGCGCCTCCTGCAGCACGTCGCCGATGTCCGAATCGCGGCGCGACGGGCCGAACACCGGCTGATCGATCCGCACGCCCGCTTCGGTCAGGCTCGCCAGCCAGTGGTCGTGATGCACCGAGCCGCCCGGCTTGCGGTCCCAGCGAACCGCGATCCCCCGCGGCCGCTCCATCAACAGCGGTTCGACCGGTTCGTCGCGATACGCCATCAGGAACGTCGCATGATCGCACAGAAAGTCGCGCAGCTCCGCCCCCGACAGGGCCGCCGGATCGGCGAACGTCGCATCCACTCCCCAGATCCGCAGCGCGTGCTCGATGTGATTGGGTTTCATCTCGCGCCGCGGGAAGATCGGCCGCAACCGCTTCAGCACCAGGGCCAACTCCTCGTCGCCGACCAGTTCGGGATCGTCGTACAACGGCTCGACGACCAACGGCAACTCGCGCGCGACGGGAACGACGATCGCCTGCGAGCGGCCCGTCACCGCGGTCGCGAGCGCCTGGGACGACCCATCGGACAGGCACAGCCACGCCCCGGCGAACGCCGCCAGAACGAACGCCTGCAACGACAGAAACTTCAGCAGCGGAAATCGACGAGCGGACATCGGAGGGAATTTCATTCGATGAGGATGGTCTTGATCGGCTCGCGGCGCACGAACAACGAGGCCACGCCGTCCGAGTAGGACAACCGCCAGTCTTCGTGCTCTTCGAGGCTCGCCGCGAGGGCCGCTTGACGATGCCGATCGATCAGCACCGAGTCGACGCCGTGCCGCGCGAGAATCTCCTCCCACGCCGCGCCGCGATTGCTGACGGCGAGATACTGTTGCCAGATTTCGGTCGGCAGGAGATGCGCGTGCGAGGCGACGAACACGGGGATCTCGCCGTTTCCCGCCCACAGCAGGTAATCGCCCCACTCGTAGGTGTTGAACACCATTCCCGCGGGGATGTCGTCCCGGTTCGCGAGCAGATAATCGACGGCGGCGAGCGGCGTTCGCGCGCCGACTCGCATCGCCAAGGGGAGCGTATCGCCATGCAACACGGTCAACCCGAAGGAACTGTATCCGAAGCAAATCCACGCCAGCCCCAGCGTGACGACGGCCCATTTTCCGGTGCGCGGCGACGAGGCCGCCTCGTCCGGAAGTTCGTCGTCGTTCGAGAGGTCCGCATCGCGGGCGGCCGCCACGCTCCGCGCATGCCGCCAGCAAGCGGCCGCGTGAATCGTCGCGTAGTACGCCGCGACCGGCGCCCACCATGCCAGAAACCGGGAGGCCCACAACGCGGCCGCGCCCAGCCCCACGAGCAGCAGCACTTCCGCCGCCGCGATCCGCCGGGGCGTCATCCGGTACAGGAACACCAGCGCGAGCGCCATCGCCGCCGCGATCCTGCCTTGGTGCATTCTCAATGTGAGCGGTTCCCAATCGAGCAGGCTCGCGAGGTTCGGGCTGTTCGAGAACGCGAAGACTTCCACGTACAGCCCCAGTCCGTACGGATTGACGAGGGCCGCGACCGCCGCCAGTTCCAACAGCACGAACAGCCGCCGCGCTTTCCGATCGTGAAGCATCGCCCCCGGGCGTCGCGTGCGGCGGAACACGTCGAAGGCGCGTCCCGCGCAACAGGCGGCGAGCAGTCCCAGTCCCACGGGGAACGATCCGTGCAGGTTCGCCCAGACGGCGAACAACGCCGGGACGACGAACCAGTCGGCCCGCGACGGCCGCTTCGCCACGACGATCGCGAACAGCGCGGTGAAGCAGGCGAGCGCACCGATCTGCGGCCGGGCGACGACCAACTGCTGCCAGTCCACCACCAGGAACGCCAGCACCGCGACCGTTCCCCAGATCACGCTTCCCGTGCGCCGCCGGACCGCCCACATCAGGCAGCCGGCCGCCAGCGCGACGCCCGCCGCGTACAGGAACTGCAACGCGCTCGGTCCGAACGCCCGATAGCCCAAATACCCCAGAACTTGGCTGAGCCACGCCGTATCGACGAAGCGGACCCCCTCGGCGAGCGGCATGAACGGCTCGGTCTGCGGGAGCGCGCCGTGCTCGACGATCCAACGACCGTAAGAAAGATGGCCCCACACGTCGGTGTGCCACAACGGACGATGGCTCGTCAACAGGAAGATCACCCCGATGACGAACGTCGCCCCGGCGACCGAGCGCGGCCAGCGAAGCCAGTGCGGCATCCGATCCTGAAGCGACGACGCGTCCGGCAGTTCGGGCCGCGGCACGGCGGGCGGTTCGAATACGGGAGGATCCTCGATCGTGGCGGCCATAAGCGATCGGCGAAGGGGTGGATTCGTGTGATGCTTCGTGGCGGAGCGCCACGACGTTTCCCGCGAAGGCGAGCCGCGCAAAGTCGCCGCTGCCGCGGCGCTCGCGCGTGCCTTCCAGTGTAGGTTACGCCCACGGCCGCCGCCGAGCCTCTCCAGTTGCCGATTCGGGACATTCGAAGCGCGGATCGCGGAACGGCGGTGCGATCCTGCCGTTTCGCCCGAATGTGCGGGCGTGCGACCTCCTCTTGACGAGATTCGTCAGGTGTGCAAAATACCCCGCCCAAGCGAAGATTGGATTTCATCGCGCCAATCGCGCGGAGTTCCCCATCGCGCGGCCGCCGTTCGGATGCGGCGGAAAGACGGGGCGGCCCGGACAGGCTGGCCGAACGGCATCATCGCCACAGCAGGCATCAATCGCCACAGCAAAGGAGTGCACTCGTGGTCAACAGGTTCAACGCAGGACTGGCGGCACTCGCGTTCGCCGCGCTCGCGCTGGCCGGAGTCATCGGCTCCAGCCGGCCACTCGAGGCCCAGACGGCGGCGCCGCAGAGGATCGGCTTCGTCGACATGGCCGAGGTCTTCAAGAAGTACGAAAAGTTCACCGTCCTCCGCGAAGAGTTGAAGCGCGACTATGAAGCCAACGAACGCGAGGGGAAGGCGATCATGGAGAAGATCAAGCAGGTCCAGGCCCAGATGCAGCAACTCAACGCCGACAGTCCGGATTACTCCGAGCGCGATCGCCAGTTCATCAGTCTGCAGGCCGAGTTGGCGAACCTCCAGCGCAAGACCGAGCGCGAGGTCATGGAGCGGACCACCAAGATCAACAAGACCGTCTATCTGGAAGTGGTCGACATGGTCAATGGGCTGGCCCGTTCGAACAGCTACGGGATGGTGATCCGCATCAGCCGCCCGCCCGCGGACCTCGACGCCGATCCCTCCGCCACCATGCAGTGGATGAACCAACTCGTCGTCACCTACGACCCGGCCGACGATCTCACCAACGACGTGATCGAGTATCTCAATGAACGTTACGCGCGCAGCGGCGGCGCGTCGCCCCGACCCGCTCCTCCGAACCGCGTCGCTCCGGTGAGCGGGACCGCGCCTGGCGGCGCAACCCGCGGCGGCGTCGCTCCCGCGGACCTTCGGCCGCGCGGCGGCTTCCCGGGCAATCCGTGAGCCGCGACGACGCCATGCGGATCTTCGGCCGGCGTT
>JBBDNT010000254.1:0-3132 GCA_040877445.1 Planctomycetaceae bacterium | reverse complement strand
CGTCGCGCGACGAACGCCGGCCTTTCGCCGTCCCCGGAACCCGTCGAGTTCCGCCCAGCGCGACGCTTGCGGATTCGCGGCGGCACGCGGGCCCCTCCCGCCAATGAGCGGCGGAGAACGAATCTTATCCGATCCTGTTGCCCGGCCCACGCCGCGCGAACCAGCACGATGCACCGACCGCAACGCACCATTCGCCGCGACGCGCTTTGCGCCGGCATCGGGTTCTTCAACAACCGCGACGTGACGGTGCGCTTTCATCCCGCCCCGGCCGATCACGGCGTCGTCTTTCTGCGGACCGACCTTCCCGGCGCCGCTCCCATTCCGGCGCACATCGAGTACGCGGTCGAACGCCATCGCCGCACCGCGCTGGAACGGGACGGCGTCGCGGTCGAAATGGTCGAGCACGTGCTCGCCGCGCTCGCCGGGCTGCGGATCGACAATTGCCTGGTCGAACTCGACGCGATCGAGCCGCCGGGACTCGACGGCTCGGCCATGCCCTACGTCGCCGCATTGCTCGATGCGGGCATCGTCGCACAGGACCGGCCCCGCGCGGCGCTCGTCATTGACAAGCCGCTTGAAGTCGATTCGGCGTGCGACGGCGGCCGGATTCTCGCCGAGCCGCCGGCCGAGGACGAGTTCATCATCGAATATTCGCTCGATTACGGTCCCGGCTCGCCCGTTCCCGCGAGTCGTTATGAATCGGAAATCACCCCCGACACGTTCGCGGCGGAGATCGCTTCCGCACGGACGTTCATATTGGAAGCCGAAGTCGCCGCGCTGCGGGCCGCCGGATACGGCGCGCGAACGACCGCCCGCGACCTACTCGTGTTCAGCCCCGACGGCACATTGGTCGATAATGAACTGCGGATGCCCGACGAGTGCGCCCGCCACAAACTGCTCGATTGCATCGGCGATTTCGCATTGTTGGGCTGCGATCTGCGCGGACGAATTCGCGCGGAGCGCTCCGGACATCGACTGAATCGGGAACTCGTGCGCCGCCTGTGGGACCGCACCTCCGCGGCCGAAGCGATGGCGAGTCGTCCCGCCGCCTGAACTCGACTCACGCCCATCAACGGAAGGGTGATGCATGCCCACCAGAATCTCGCGTCTGGCTGAAGTCGATCCGCGGGCTCGCATCGGCCGCGACGTCGAAATCGGGCCGTTCTGCACCGTCGGGCCGGACGTCGTCATCGGCGACGACACGAAATTGCAAAGCCACGTCGCCATCTTCGGGCGGACCGTCGTCGGCCGCGACAATCACTTCTCCCCGGGCTGCGTGATCGGCGGCGAACCGCAGGACAAGAGCTTTCAGGAAGGGGAAACCGGCGTCCTCATCGGCGACGGAAACAGCTTCCGCGAAGGCGTCACCGTCAACCGCGGCGCCGAAAAGGAAGACCACGTCACCCGCATCGGCCATCGCAACCTGTTGATGGCCAACAGCCACGTCGCCCACAACTGCCACGTTCACGACCACACGATTCTGGTGAACGGCGTCCTGCTGGGAGGGCACGTGCACGTGCACGACTGGGCGATCGTCTCGGGGAACTCGGTCGTGCATCACTTCTCGACGCTGGGGACGCTGGCGTTCGTCAGCGGCGGGTGCCGCGTCCCGCACGACATTCCCCCGTACATGCTCGCAGCCGGCAGCGACGATCCGACCGTTCAGACGATCAACATCATCGGAATGCGTCGCCGGGGGATTTCGGAAGAGTCGATTCGCGCCGTCAAGCGGTCGCATCGCCTGCTGTATCGCGAACACAAATCGCTCGACGCCGTCCGCGAGATCTTCGCGGCCGAGTTTCCCGACGGATTTCCGGCGGAACTGCGACTGGTGCTCGACTTCGTCGAACGCCAACGGCAGGGAAAACTCGGCCGCGCCCGCGAGGCGGAACGCGACCGGCCGACCAAACCCGCCGACATCTACGCCGAATACGAAGCATCCTTGAGGAGAGCGGCATGAACAGGTTGAATCTCGCGGTCATCGGGGCGGGTGCGCTGGGCCGGCATCATGCGCGGATCGTCGCGGGACTGGACGACGTCGAACTCGTCGCCGTCGTCGATCCGCATCCGCAGAACGGTCCCCGAGTGGCATCCGAACACGGCGCGCGGTGGGTGGACGATCATCGCGATTTGTACGAAGCGCTCGACGGCGTGGTGATCGCCGCCCCGACGACGCTGCACCTCGAGATCGGCGCGCACTTCCTCGAACGGGGGATCCCCGTGCTCATCGAGAAGCCGATCGCAGCCGACCTCGCCCAATCCCGCGAACTCGTGCGGCTGGCGGAGCTTCACGACACGATTTTGCAGGCCGGGCACGTCGAGCGGTTCAACCCGGCGTGGCGAACCGCGCGGCCGACGTGCGACGAGATGGGAGACGCGCCGCGGTACATCCGCGCGGAGCGGGTCGCGCCGTTCACGTTCCGCTCGACCGACGTCGGCGTCGTCCTCGACGTGATGATTCACGATATCGACCTCGTCCTCGATCTGCTCGGCGAAACGCCGCTCGAGCGCGTCGAGGCGCTCGGCGCGCCGGTGCTCGGCGAGCACGAAGACGTCGTCCAGGCCCGGCTGACGTTCGCCGACGGCTCGATCGCCGACCTCGCCGCCGGACGCATCTTCCCCGAGGCGAAGCGGACCATGCAGGTGTGGTCGGCCGACGCGGTGGTGACGATCGACTTCGCCGCCCGCACCGTTTCCACCTACGGCAAGACCGATCGCCTTCGCTACGGCGAATCGCCGCTGGAAGCCGCCCGTCAACCGGGCGCCGACATCGAACGCCTGAAGCAGTGCATGTTCGGCGACTATCTCAGCGTGGCGCGGCCGGCCGTCGTTCCCGGCGACGCGCTGACGGCTGAACTGGAGGACTTCATCCGCGCGATCCGTACCGGGACGTCGCCGCTCGTCGATGGCCGCACCGCCCTCGCGGGCATGCAGATCGTCGATCGCATTCTCACCGACGTCCACCGCCGCCGCGCCTCGGTGCCCCACGCCGCCCGCCACGCGGCATGATTCGAATAGCGGGCAGTGGGCGGGTAGGACGGATTTGTAATCCGTCGTACCCGCCGGGCGATAAGACTCTTAGGCAGCCGCGGGGATTTATTCTACCGGCAGCCGGCGCGCGTCATTCCCGCG
>JBBDNT010000253.1:4337-14003 GCA_040877445.1 Planctomycetaceae bacterium | reverse complement strand
CGCGGCCCCGCGCGTTCGGAGGCGCGCGAGCGCGCCGCGCGCTCGGCCGCGCGCGAATGCGGCGCGGTTCGTCGACCGAATCGCGCCGCGCCCACGCCGCGCGCCGGTCTCTTCGCGAGCGCGGCGCGCGGCGAAAAATCGACCCGCGCTACGTCACGCGCGCCAGCACGTCGCGCATGCAGGCGAGGCTGTCGCGCGCGATCTTCTCCGCGCCGGGCGCGTAGTCGAACACCTCGACCGACACCCATCCGTCGTAGCCCGATGCGACGAGCGCGCGGAAGATCGGCTCGTAATCGGTCTCCCCCATTCCCGGGCCGAGCAGGTTCGTGTCGTTCACATGGAAGTGACCGACGACCGACTTGTACTTGTCGATCAGCGCGGGGATCGGCTCCGACTCGGCGCCGAGCATCGCCTTCACGTCCTGGTGCAGCACGAAGTTCGGCCGGTCCACCATCTCCATCAACTCGACCGCCTCGGCGCACGTGTTGACGAAGTTCGTCTCCGCCGGGGTGAGCGGCTCCATGCAGATTCGCACCCCGCGCTCCTCGAGCCGCGGGAGCGCCGCGCCGAACACTTCGGCCGCGTTCGCGTAGGCCTGCTCGCGGGGCATTCCGTCTTCCACGTTCCGCTGGTACGGGGAACCGAAGACCATCAGGTCGCCGCCGAAGTCGGCGCAGGCGTTCCCCAGTTCGATGAGGTAGTCGGCCGTGGCGCGGCGGATGGCGGAATCCGCCGTGGTGAGGTGCAACCCCTCGGTCCTGGCCAACAGCCAGTGCAGCCCGAAAATCCGCAACCCCTGATCCTCGGCCTGTTTGCGCATCGTGGCCCGCTGCTCCGGCGAAACCTTGCCGATGCGGGCGGCCAAAGTGAAGGGGGCGAGTTCGATTCCCTGGTAGCCGGTCTCGGCGATGAACCGGCACTGCCGTTCCCAATCCCAATCAACGAACATTTCCTGGCAGATTCCGAATTTCATGGGAGTGACTCTGGGGGTCGGGGGAGATGGAGAAGCAGAGGTCGCACGCCGGCCGTGCTCGGTGGGACAACGAGAATAGCAAGTCAAGTCGCGGGTGCCCACCACGCGGGAATTCGGGGGGCGGATCTTGCGGTCTGATCCGATTGAATCGCCGTTTGCCGAGCGTGTCGCGATCCGCAGGTGCGCGGCGACGGTCCCCCTCAAGAGCGTTTCGTCCGCGGGCCGAATTGTGAGGACGGAGGGTCAGGCGACCCGCGCACCGCGCTGGCGCGGCGCCCGGCCGCCCGTCGCGTCACGCGGGCGGATGCGGTCCTGGCAAGGCATCGAGTCGGTCCGGCGACGGACCGGGGGATAGACAGGGAACCAGTCATGAAGTTCGCAACTTGGATGAGCGTGCTCACCGCGGCGCTGGCGCTCGCCGGCGGCGCGCTCGAGGCGCAAGCGGGTTATGGCGGCGCGGCGAGCTACAACTGCTGCCCGCCGTCGTGCTGCGCGCCTCTGGGGGATTACTGCGCCGCCAAGGCGTGCCCCACGACCTGCTACCGGACGATCACCGAGACCGTCTGGGACCAGCAGGAATACACCGTCTGCAAGACGGTTTACGATCGGATCTGCGAGCAGGTGCCGGTCACCCGCACGCGGAACGTGTACGACACGTGCTACCGCGACGAGTGCTACACGGTCAAGAAGCCGTGCTACCAGACGTGCTGGCGCGAGGAGACGTACACGGTCCAGAAGCCCTGCTATCAGACGTGCTATCGCGACGTCGTCTGCCGGGTGAAGAAGCCCTGCTACCAGACGCACTGGCGCGAGGAGTGCTACACGGTCAAGAAGCCCTGCTACCGAACCTGCTGGCGGGAAGAGTGCTACACCGTCAGGAAGCCCTGCTACCAGACCTGTTACCGCGAGGAGTGCGTCACCACCTACAAGCCGACGTACGAGACCTGCTACCGCGACGTGTGCTACACGGTCTGCAAGCCGATTCACGATCACCACTGGGTCGAAGAGTGCTGCGGGGAATGGAAGACCGTCACCGAGTGCGTCCCCGGCCCCGTGATTCAGAAGCAGATTTGCTGCGATCCGACGCCCATCGACTGCGCCGCTCCGCAGCCCGGCTGCGCCGCGCCGCAACAGTGCTGCCGCACCGTCTGCGTGCAGTGCCCGCCGACGGTCATCCACAAGCAGATCTGGTGCCCGAGGACGGTCAAGCGGAAAGTCTGCACGACCCGCTACGAGCAGGAAGTGAAACACTGCCGCGTCCCCTACACCGTCTGCCGCAAGATCCCCTGCACGACGACCCGCCGGGTGCCCTACACGACCTGTTCCTGGACGTGCGAAACTCGCACGCGGCGAATCCCCCACACGGTCTGCACGATGAATTGCGAGCAACGGGTGCGTCGCATCCCCTACACGACCTGCACCTGGACCGAGCACTGCCACACGAAGCGGATCCCCTACACGGTCTGCAACATGAAGACGGAATGCCGCACCCGCCGCATCCCCTACACGACCTGCACGTGGACCTGCGAGACGCGCACCCGTCGCGTTCCGTACACGGTCTGTCGTCAGGAATGCTACACGGACTGCAAGACCGTCACCCGCTGCGTGCCGCGCGTCGTGACGTGCAGGATGACGCGCTGCGTGCCGCGGACGGTGTGCCGGCAGGTTCCCGTGACCTGCTGCCCCGCGCCGGCCCCGACGTGCGCGGCGCCGCCGGCGGACCACTGCGCCGGCTGACGCCCCCCCGCCGATGATCGTCTCCGCCCGCCTTGCCCCGGGGCGGCTCGCCAGAGCCGCCCCGGTTTCGTATTTTGGCGGCTTCGACTCGATCGATTGGCATTCCTCGGCGCACGTTCGCCGGAACTCGCCGCGGAGCGGGCGATGAAACTGCTGACAACGAACTTTTGCTCGGAACTGGAAGGCCTCATTCGCTCGGCCAAGTGCGAGATCATCGTGTCGTCACCGTACGTGAGCCTGCGGGGAAGTCGCTTGTTGACGGAGGCCGTTCGCTCGAATTTTCACCGGAAGGGGCGACTCCATTTCGATTGATCGCCGGCTCGATGACGACGATCTTCGAGAAAACGATCGTCTATCTCTTGGAGACGCATGGTGCCTTGGCGACCGTCGAAATCCACCCGATGATCGCGCGGATTCATTCCGATCTGTGCGACGACTCGATCGACCGGGTGATCGACGGTCGGCGCTACGGCAAGAAGTGGAAGCATGCCGTCCGATCCGCGCAGTCGCACCTCAAGGCCGATGGAAAAATCGCTCTCGCGCATGAGAAGTGGCGCCTCACGTCGGACACGTGAGTCCGGCCGTTGCGCGCAAAAGAAACCGGCGTTCCGACCGTGGGAACGATCGGAACGCCGGCGGATTCCATGATGGGTTCATCGCGACCGCCGACGCGGTTTCGTCTCAGGCAGCGGCGTGAAGATCATCGACAGTTGGCCTCCGCGGACACGCGCGCCGAGCCGCGCCCGTAAGGAAGCGGTTCTTTTGGACGCGGCCCGATTCGTCCGCTCCCGCACGGTTGCGGGGAAGGGGACAGGTCCATTTTCCGCGGGCGAGTCGCCCAAGTTCGTTGAGCACAATGCGGAAAATGGACCTGTCCCCGTGCTTCCGTCATTCCCGCGCGCCTTCCCCTCATTCCCGCGCCGGCGGGAATCCAGCATTCGCCAAGGCGGCCACCCATGGGGTCGCCGTCCGCGCACCGTCTGGATTCCCGCCTTCGCGGGAATGACGCGCGCTGGCGGTTCCCGTCATTCCTTCCGCAGACTCCTTTCCGTCATCCCCGCCGCTGCTTCAGACGTTCTTTTCTTCCGGAACCACGAACGGTTCGCGGTACTCGCGGGTGAGCATCGCGGTCGCCTGGTCGACGTCGCCGCCGGTGAACGTTTCCGCCTTGCCGTCGATCATCAGCGTCTTGCCGAAGTGCAGGTTCGAGGCCTGCAGGTCGATGCCGTTGTCGCCCAGGTGGCCGGCGAACCGCTCGAAGGTGGCGAGCGCTTCCTTGTCCCCCTGCAGTTTCTCCTCGACCCCCTTGGCGTTCGTCGTCTCGCCCAGGCGGTAGGAGATGTTGCCCAGATGGCACAGGGCGCTCGACAGGTGCCCCTGTTCGATGTCGGCGAAGAGGTGGTTGCGATCGCGCATCTTGACCGCTTCGACGAAGTTGCCGAAGTGGTCGCCGTCCTGGCTGAACTTCTTGACGACGTTGCCGTCGTGGTCGAAGGCCGCGCCGCCGACGTTGTTATCGACGACGAGCACGCCGTCGGAGCAGTAGAAGATGACTCCGATGGTGATGTCGCGGAGCTTGCCCGTCTTCAGCCCGCGGACTTCGAAGACGAGCCGCTTGTCGTCGTCGAACTCGTGGATGCTGACCTGGGTGTTGGCGGTGTCGCCGGCGTCTTCATAGCCGACGCGTCCGCCGTAGCTGACGACGCTCTTGCCGATGTCGTTCACGCCGAGTCCCCAGCGGGCGATGTCCATCTGGTGGATGCCCTGGTTGCCCAGGTCGCCGTTGCCGTAGGGCCACTGCCAGTGCCAGTCGTAATGGAACTGCTTGCGCGTCAGCGGCAGCATGGGGGCGGGACCGGTCCACAGGTCGTAATCGACGCCGGCGGGCACGTCGTAGGTGCCCCTGGGGCCGATCGAGGCGCGGGGCTTGTAGCACAGCGCGCGGGCGATGGCGACCTTGCCGAGGTTTCCGTCCTGCATGAACTTGATCGCTTCCTGCACGCCGCCGAACGACCGGCTTTGCGTGCCGGTCTGCACGATCTTGTCGTGCTTGCGGGCGGCCTGCACGATGCGGCGGCCTTCGCTGACGTTGTGGCTGACCGGCTTCTCGCAGTACACGTCCTTGCCGGCCTGAATCGACCAGATCGCCTGCAGCGCGTGCTGATGGTTGGGCGTGGCGATCGAGACGGCGTCGATGTTCTTGTCTTCGAGGGCCTTCCGCAGATCCGTGTAGAAAGCGGGCTTTTTCTGCGTGGCCTTTTCGACTTTCTCGACGCCGTCCTTTTGCCCGGCCGTTTCATCGACATCGACGACGGCGACCACCTCGCAGTCGCGGCGGCCCATGTAGGCGTTGAGGTGCGCCTGGCCGCGGCCCCGCGCCCGAGCCCCGACCACGGCCACCCGCAGCCGCTCGTTCGGGCTGCTCGACTGCTTCTCCTGGCCGAAGGCGGCCGAGGCGGCCGGACCGGCGGCGGCGGCGGCGGCCGCGGCGAACATCGACTTTTCGAGGAACTCGCGACGAGTCTGCCTGGACATTTCGATTCTCCTCCGCTGGGATGGGACCGCGAGCAGCTCCGAACGTGCTGGTGGGCGACGACCGCCCGCGGGCGTGATGGCGAACGCACGCTTCGAAGAACGCCGATCAGTCTACCCGGAGCGACAGCCGTTTCGCAAGGTCGTCGCGCACGCCCGATCGGAAACCGGTGGCAAGAGTTTTGGCAACGCCAACTCACTTCGGCGATGGGTGGCGGGGGCGCTCCGCAACGCGGAAGCCCCCGCGGCGCGCGCCGGGGGCTTTCGCTGCGCGAAGCGCCCTCGCCACCCGACTCTGGCCACACGCCGGTGAAAATTGCCACACCCGATCGGAAACAGAGGTCAGGAAACAGAGGTCGGAGATCAGTGATCCGACGATCTTCGGTCCGTACACGTCGTGGCGTCGTGCGGGTCGAAGCCCGCATGATCGGTCGTCGACAGCCCGCCGCACTTTCTTTCATCGGATCCGCGTTTTCCGGTATTCGCGAGAAATCCCGTCGCGGACGCCCCGGCTGGAATTATAATGGCGGCGTGGAGGAAGCGCGTTATTGGAGATTTTCCGATTCGAAGCCGAGAGGTCGAAGCGTGCGATCATGGTCGAGCGCCGCCACCGGATCCTTGTCGTCGACGACGACCCGGACGTGCTGGAAGCCTGCCGCGTGACGTTGACCGACGCGGGACATGAAGTGCTTGTGGCCCGCGACGGGACGGAAGGCCTGATGCGCGTCGAACGGGACGCGCCGGACGTGCTGCTGCTCGACGTGGTGATGCCCAAGCGCAGCGGGTTCCACGTGCTCGAGCGATTGCGGCGGCGGTCGCCGCGCCGCGCGCCGCGAATCATCCTGATGACCGCCGACGACCGCCCGGAACTGCGGGACTTCGCCGACTCGCTGGAGGTCGAGGCGTTTCTCCTCAAGCCGTTCGGGATGGACGAACTGCTGGAGACGGTCGCGCGGGCGTTGGGGACGGGCGGATGATCACCCGCCGTCGGGCTTTTCGCCCGACTCGGGCGGGGTCTTGGGCGGCACCGCCATCAGTCTCAGACGCATGTTGTAGCTGCCCAGTTCCACGTGGCGGTCCGCGGCGTCGATCTCCAGGGAATGGAAGCCGCCGTTGCCGTGAAACGTGCTCTCGTGCAGCGTGCGGCCGTCGCGACGATCGACGGCGAGCAGTTCGGCGGTCATCAGGCTCAGGTCTTCGTTCCGTTCGAGACGCCGGATCGCGAAGGTCAGCAGCGGCGAGTGCCGGAAGTTGGGGAGCAACAGGTTCTGCCGGTCGATGGTCCGCCGCCAGGCGACTTTTCCCGTTCGGCGATCGAGGGCGATCAGCACGCCGTTGACGGTGGCGTTCGGCAGCCCTTCGGAATATACGCCGCCCCGGCTGCGATCCTCCCGGTTGAGAATCAGGAACACTCGCTCGTCGTCGGCGAGCACGATCGTCGCCCGCTGCGACGGCCGATCCTGCGGGGCGAACACGTCCTCGAATCGCTGAGTTTCGCCGGTGCCGAGCCGCAGCAACTGCACCTGCTCCTCCTTCCCGGCGATGGCGAGCGTTTCGTCGTCGAGCAGGTCGACCATCGCGGCGGTGGGCAGGTCTTGCTTCCAGATGTCGCGTCCCGTCAGCGGATCGTGCAGGCGGACGCTCGCCTTCGGTTGGCCGATGTTGAGCAGCCGCGCGCCCGTTCCCGATTCGACCAGCACCAGCCCCTCCGGCCGGGCGACCAAGGCCGCCGCGAGCAATCGCTCGAGGTTCGGAATCTCGAGCGGCTTGCCGTCCCGCGCGCGGAAGGCGAGCGTTCCCGCGCCGGCCCGGTTCCGCCGCGGTCCGCCGTCGGGCGGAACGACGAACACCGCTTGATCGTTGCCGAGAATGCGCGAGCCGTTGGACAATCCACCGATCCGCCAGCGGAGCCGGCCGGTCACCGAATCGTGAATGGAAAGCTCGCGGCGGTCGCGGAAGGCGACGTAGTCGGCGTTCGCCACGGGAACCGCGCCGTACGCCGCGGGTTGCGCCATCAGGCCGCGATCGACGATGCCGGCGCCCGATTCCATCGTCGGGGCCGACCGGGCCATGTGGCCGTAGTCGACGTATTCCTGCCCGCCAGGCCCGATCTCGACATTGTGCGTCCAAAGCACTCGGCGGTCGATCGGCGACAGCATGTGCAGAACCCGCCCCTGCAGGACGGCGATCCGCAATCCCGCCACCCAACTCGCGGCCCGTTGCTGGCGCCCGTCGTTCGCGGTTCGCAACGGCACGAGCCAATGCAGCGAATCGTCGCCGCGGTCCAACACGGCGAGTTGTTGCCGCGAGAGCGACAGTTCGAAGCGGTGTTTCCGAAAGAAGGGCGAAGAAAACGTGGAGATCGCGAGATCCTGCGAGAGGTCGTTGTACGACCGGGCGCCCGTCCGCACGAGCCGCAGGTCGAAGTCGCCCCAATCGGGCGATGGCGCGAAGTCCCGCATGTCGGGGAGCCGCGCCGCGCCATTCGAAGCGACGGGCGTCGGTTTCGCAGACGCGTCTTCACCGGGAAGTCGCGGCGGAGTCGGCGGACCGTCCGGACGCGCCTCCGGAAAGCGGGCCAGCCGCAATCGGCGGAAGTAGTCCCCGTCGGCCCGGGCGCCGGCATCGTCCAGCAAACGTGCCAGCCGGGCCAGCGCGGCGGCGGCGATCGACTCGTCCGAACTCCGCGACAACTCCCACAACGCGTGAGAGGCGGAGGCGAAATCGTCCTCGGCCGCGGCGGCCTCGGCCGCGCTCGACCGCACGCGCGGCGCCGCCGAATGAAACCCGTACCGGCGAACGAAGGCTTCCCGCTCGTCCCGCGACGCCGCCAGCGCCCGCTTCGCGAGTTCGCCGATTCGCTCGTCGCGCGGCGCGCGTTCCGACTCCTCGAGCCGCTTCCACACGTCGCCGAGCCGCCCCGCCGCCCACCGTTCTTCCGACAGCAGCACGCGCGGGTCGTCGTCGCGCGGCACCAGCCGGTCGCCGGCCGTTTCCACCAGCTTCGCATACAGGTCGAACGCCTCGGCGTGACGATCGAGGGCGACCAGATGCAACCCCCGCAGCCGCTCCGCATGGAATCTTTCCTCGGCCGATTCGGCGAAGCGGGCCAACTCGCCCAATTCGGCGGCGCGCTCGACCGGCGCGGAGCGGATGATCGCCGACAGCGCGTCGATCACCGCCGCTCGATGCCGCGCGACCAGTTCCGCGGGAACGTCCTGGGGGCGAATCTTCCGGAGCGCGGCGAGCGCGGCGGAATGGTCCCGTTCGAGCATGCGGATCTCCGCCTGCTTGAGCAGCGCGACGGGATCGCGCGGGTTCTTCTCCGTCAGCTCGCGGATCGTCGTTTCGATCGCGTCGCGCTGCTCGAAGGCGGTGGCGCCGGCCGTGCCGACCGACAACAGCATCCCCTCGTACAATGCCAGGTTTTCGAGCCGCGGACCCCCTTCGGGAAGGAACCAGCGATCGGTCACCTTTCCCGTGGCGAGTTCGATCGACCACAGTTGCCCGGAATCGAGCGGGAGATGAAACCGGTCGGAAGTGGCGACCCCGCGGCCGGAGACCTGGCCGTCTTCGGGCGGAACGTCCACCCGCCACAGCGCGCGGCCCGTGTCGAGCGCGAACGCCGAAACGCGGCGGCCCCCGACGATCACCACCCGCCCGTCGCACACCCCCGCCAGATACGCCTGCTCGCCCCGCGGCGACTTCCACCGCACCGTCCCGTCGTGCAGATCGAAGCAGAACAACTCTTGCGCTTCCGGCGGCGTGAACACCACCGCGTCCCCCGCGATGACCGGGGCCGACGGATGCCAGCGAGAACCGGGCGGCGACATCTCCATTCGCCGCGTCTCCGGATTGCCGGTCGCCTCGGACGGGTCGGGCTTCGAGAAGCGTTGCGCCCAAAGAACCTCCCGGCTGGCGGCATCGATCGCCACGATCCAGCCCACGGTCGTCGGGCAAACGATGATTCCCCGGCTCACCGCGGGTTGCGCGGTCCAACTGCGGCGCGAGAAGTCCTCGGCGATCTTCATGTCGGAAAAGCCGAGCCAGGCGGACCACTCGACGAAGCCGGTGGCGGCATCGAGCGCGTGCAGCAGGATCCGCTCCTCCTTTTGAGCGATCGCGTAGGCGCGGCGGCCATCGAGAAGGGGCGGGCCGAAGAAGTAGTTCCCGGCGAGCGGGACGTCGAACAGTTCATCGGTGAGCGGTCCGCCGCCGCTCCACGCGGGACGGCCGGTCCGCAAATCGTACGCGGTGAGGCGATTCGTGGCGAAACTGCGTCCCAGCATGTCCTGCTCTTCGCTCCAGCCGCCGCCCCACACGTTCCACTGCGAATACATCTGCTGTTGCAGCGAATGCGCCTGGTCTTCGACCAGGAACACCCGCCGGCCGTCGCTCGCGAGCAACCCGGTCACGCCGTCGTG
>JBBDNT010000253.1:0-4327 GCA_040877445.1 Planctomycetaceae bacterium | reverse complement strand
TCCAGCAGCATCCGCGTCAGCGGGTGCTGCTGGCCCCCCGAGTAGCGATCGGACGAGATCATTCCCATTTGAGTCAACTGCTGGGCGACCGGCCCGCTCAGCAACTCCTCGGGAGACCACGCCCCCCGCGCCTCCCACAGCATCCTTCCCGTCGCCGCGTCCACCACCCGCGCCCCCGCCAGCGTGCGGAAGATCAGCTTCCCGTCGACGAGCACCGGCAGCATCGACGGCACACCGGATTGACCGGCGTCCGCGAGGTCGAGATGCAGCGACTCGATCTTGTCGAGCAGCGACTGATTCTTCGTCAGCGATTGCGTCCACCGTGGAAGAAGCAGCGGATCGCCCCCGAACGCGACCGCCGTCCGCGAGGCGTTGCCGTGAAGCATCCGCCAATCGTCCACCACGGGCGAGGCCGTCTCGGCGGGGACGGCGGCGTTCGCCAGCCACGCTGCAGGATCGACCTGCGCGCCCCCCAGTTCGATCGCCTCGCCCGCGTCCGGCCGCACCAGCGGTTCGATGAGCCGCTCGGCTTCCTCGGCGTTCCCCGCGCGGCGCAGTGCATAGGCGGCCTTCATTCGCCAGGACGGCGCGCGCGTCAGCGGGGCCTCGGCTTCGATCAGCCGCGCGAACCAATGCGTCGCGATGCCGAATTCCCCGCGATCGAGATGACGGGTTCCCAACTCGTTGGCGGCGGCGTAACCGGCGTCGGTATGAAAGTACCGCCGCACCACCTCGCCCAGCTTGACCGCCGAGCCGTCCCGCCGCGCCTCGCGCAACGCGCCCTCGGCGGTCGCGGAGTGCATCCGCCGATAGGCTTCGAGCCTCTCGGGGGGGAATCGGCGAAGCAGCCGGCTCGCCTCGACGTGCAGCCCGACCCAGCGCCCTTGTTCGTCCCGCACGACCGCCGCTTCCGGCTGATCGAGCAAGTACCGCAGCGTTCGCTCGGCGGTCTCCCAGTCGCCGGCTTCGACCAAGTCGCGGGCCTGGCGGAGCCGCTTCGTGTGCTCGGGGTTCTGTGGCGCGCGGGCATCGACGGAATCGCGGATGGCGTACACGCCCCGGCCGAACTCGGGGCTCTTCTCGGTGTTCGACGGCCGGGAATCGCCACCCACGATCAGGTTGCGAATCAATCGCCCCAGCGGATTGGGGGCCGGCTGCGCGGGCTGGTCGTCCGCGTTCCCCTCGTCGTCTTCCGCCGTCGCGATTTCCTCGGCCGCGGCTTCTTCCGCGACGGGCGCCGGTTGGTCGGCTTCGTCGGCGCGCAGCCGCGGCTCGTGCGACGCGACGCCGGCGATCAGGGCGACCGCCAACAGGGCGCAGGTTGCGAGCCACCCGGGCGAAAGTGCTGAACCGCGCATGACCACCGACTCCCGAAGAAAACGCGAGAAGCCCATTCCGCTCGATGCGGCGTTCCATGATGGGACGGCCGCGCGACGGAATCAACCTCCCAGTATATCCGCCGCCCCGCGGGATGCCATAAGTTTTCACGATTCGCGAAGAATGCCAAGGCAAACGGAGTATGAAAGATGAACGGTCCCGCCCCCAACGCTTGCGGTTTCGCGACCCTTCGACCCTCGACCGGCGCGGAACGCGGTCCGTTTCCGGAAATCTTCACGCCGCCCCCTTGACATTCCTGCCTTGACCCGCTATGCATGGACCTAGACACTCAAGGCACCGCGAGGATTTTCCGATGGACGCGCCGCTCTTGATGGGAGTGCTCGACACGCTGGTCCTCGAAATCATCGGGGACGGGCCGACCTACGGGTACGCGATCGTGCAGACGGTCGGCGAGCGATCGAAGGGCTACTTCGAACTGCGGGAAGGGAGCCTGTACCCCGCCCTGCACCGCATGGAACGCCGCAAGCTGCTTTCGTCGTACTGGCAAGAGGCGGACGGCCGCCGCCGCAAGTACTACAAGCTCACCGCCGCTGGAAGGAAGGCGCTCGCCGCCCGCAAGCGCGAGTGGCGGGAATTCTCGGCGGGCGTGAACGGCATCCTGGGGACCGCCCATGCGATGGCCTGATTCGCTCGCCGAAGGTTTTCCCGCCCCGCGCGACGACGAGCCGGAGTCGTTGCGGCAAGACATTGCCGACGAACTGGCGGACCACCTTGATTGCGCGCTGCGGAAGGAGCTGCACGCGACGCCCGACAAGGAACAGGCCCATCGCAAGGTGCTGGAACGCTTCGGCGACCCGCAAACGATCGCCCGCCGACTCTGGTTCGACGCCCTCAAGGAGAAAATCATGTCGCAACGCATCATGCTGGCGCTGGCGGTGGTGATGACCTGCGCCTGCCTCGCCGCGGCGGGGCTGGTGTGGTCGGCGATCGACAGCGGTCAAACGGCGATCGCGGCGCTGGTCGAGCAGAGCCGCGCTGCGAATGAAGCCGCGCGGCAGGCAAGCGAGGCGGGCCGGGCGGCGAACGAAGCGCTCCTCGCCCGCATCGAAGAACTCGGGGCATCACCCGCCGCTCCCCCCTCGCTCGAATGGAACCCGGTGAAGATCAAGCTCGCGACGGCCGACAAGCGGACTCCCATTCCGCCGGGTTTTCGCGTCACACTGACGGGAAACGTGCTCGACACCGCGAAGGATACGACGATCACCGGCAAACTTGCCGATGACGGCACGGCGGACTTCGGCCTCGTCCGCACGGGGCAGCACACACTCCGCGTCGTCACGCCGTTCGACCAGGATTTTTCCGACAGTATCACCGTGCAACCGGGCAAGCCGTTTTTGAGGGAGATCATCGTTCCGGGAGAGCTTCCGGGCGAAGCCGAAGTGACCGTCACGGCGGACTGGCCGGCCGATCTGCGCGACAAGGGACTGTGGTTGATCTTTCAGGTCGTGCCGATGTCGCCGCTTGCGACCGATACCGAGCGCTACACTCGATCGGGAAGAGGCACCCGGAGAACCGGCTGGTCGATCAGAGCGCCGGCCGCGCGCGCGCATCTCGTTGCGGTCGCGCCGGACGGAGGCCTGTTGGATTTCGAGCCGAACGAATTGGGGGCCGGTTTGGACCTGTACGGCATCTTCGATGCGAGCCGCGGAAGGTCCGCTGTGCGACCAGATCAGGAAACGCGGGGATTGGTTCGCCCGGCGAATTTCAAGAGCCTGTTCTCTCCGGAGGAGGGAAGTTCCGAAGTCGACAGGTTCGCATTCATCCTTCCCAGCGGCGAGGCGTCCGCCAGCGTCCGCTGGTCCGCCGTTCCGTATCAACTTCAGGAGATGGTCGTGGCGACGGATCCGGCCGAGTTGAACGAGGCCGCCGACAAGTTGCGCGTGCTTTCCGGCTCGTTGTCCCACGCAAACCTCGGCAACGCAGGTTCCGGTGGGCGCAGTGGGGTTTTCAACAGAGCGATGGGCATCGATCCGGAACATTCGCGGTTCATCCCGATCGTGGACAGTCCTCGCTTCGATCCCGTCGCCGGCCAGCCGAACCACTGGAAGATCACTCTCCCCGAAGGACTGCTGACGATCATCCGCGAGCAGTTTGCGTTGCGAAGTGAAGCGCGGATCCGCGTTGAAGCGGAAAAGGCTGCGATGGGCACCTTGCAGGGCGTATGGATCGGCGCCTCGCAAACGAACGACGGTGATTCGGAGGCGCCGAGCTACAACTACGCTTACGTATTTCGGGACGACAGAGTCGCCAGAACGAGGGCCACACGCGACCTGGATGCGGGGACCGTCGCCGCCGTCGCTGGCGCATTGGAGCAAGGCGGCGGGAGCCGCTATTTCGTCGACACAGGGCAGTCGCCGGCGCAGCTCACGCTTTACCACGATTCCCGGGTTCAGATCGCTGCGATCTACGAACTGCGTGACGACGAGCTCAAGATCGCCTGGTGTCCGCAGGACGCAGGCACCCGCCCGAGCAGCTTTCAGCACGAAGGATCCGGGGATGACAAACGCCGCCTGGAGGTGTTGACGATGCGGAAGCAGAAGTAGCGGCACTTCCGACTCTCCCGTCGTTCGGGAGTTCTGCCGCGCGATCTACCCCGAAGGGGTTGCCCTTCCAACATGTGCAGTTCAATGTTCAGGCACGAAAGCACCAATCCTGGTGGACCGGCGGCGCATCATCGGTAGGCTGGTCTACATGTTGTGGGTTACACCTCGGATCACCACATGATAAAGCATGTTGGAAGGGCTGCCCCGAAGGGGTTGCATTCCAAAGCCCAGGGTCGCTCGCGAAGCAGCGCACCCTGGGTCGTCGTTCCCGGTGTTCCTCGACCCTGAAAGGGTCGCACAATGACGCGTGAAAGCAGGTTGATTCGATCTTGTGGAACCCATTCAGGGTTCGCGCACGGTGCGCCCGCGAACCCAGGGTGCGCTCG
>JBBDNT010000252.1:0-14068 GCA_040877445.1 Planctomycetaceae bacterium | reverse complement strand
TTGAAGGTTGAAGGTTGAAGTTTGAAGGTTGAAGGTTGAAGTTTGAAGGTTGAAGTTTGAAGGTTGAAGTTTGAGGGGAAGATCGTCGCGAAACCGCAAGCGGGTGGCTGCCTACTGCCGACTGCCTACTGCCGACTCGCAATCAATCCCGCCACGTAACCTCCCTTGAAGCCGGCGTCGATGTTGACCGCGGTGACGTTCGCGGCGCAGCTCGTCAACATCCCCAGCAGCGCGCCGAGGCCGCCGAAGCTCGCGCCGTAGCCCACGCTGGTGGGGACGGCGATCACCGGGCAGTCGACGAAGCCGCCGACCACCGAAGGCAACGCTCCCTCCATCCCGGCGACCACGACGACCGCGTCCGCGCCGGCGAACCGCGGCCGGACTTCCTGAAGCCGCTGCGGTCCCGCGACCCCCACGTCGACGATCAACTCCGTGCCGACGCCCATCCACCGCAACGTCTCGACCGCCTCTTCCGCGACGGGACGATCGCTGGTGCCGGCGGTGACGACCGGCACGCGACCGATGAGCGGGCGATCCTCCGGCAGCCGGATCGTCCGCGCGAGCCGGTTGTGAATCGCCTGCGGAAACCGCTTCAGCACGACCTCCGCCTGTTCGGGCGAAATGCGCGTCCCGAACGGCGTTTCCCCGTGCTCGCACTGAATGGCGAAGATTTCGACGATCGCCTCGGCCGTCTTGCCTTCGCAATAGACCACCTCGGGAAACCCGCAACGCCGATGGCGATCGAGGTCGATCGCCGCGTCCGGCGTGCGGACGGTCGGCGGAGTGACGTGCGGCAACAGCCGTTCCATCGCCGCGGCCACGTCGAGCTCGCCGCTGCGCAAGTCTTCCACCAGTCGAACGAGCAGATCGTGATTCATGCCTTCGATGATAACAGGTGCGACGCCGTCAGACATCGGCGTTCAACCACTCCCGCAACAGGGCGAGCGTCTCCGCCGGCTTCTCCTCCTGCGGAATGTGGCCGGCGTCCGCGATGACCGCGAGTTCCGCGTTCGGCAGCTCCGCGTGCAGCCGCGCGCCGATTTCGAGCGGCACCACGCGGTCGTGCCAGCCCCACAGAAGGAGCGTCGGCAGCGCGAGTGTCTTGTAACCGGCGGTGACGCGGTCCATGTCGGGCGGAAGTACGCGGCGGGCGGTTTCGATCAGCGCGTGCCGGCCCGCGGGAGTCCGCAGCGGCGCGGCGTACGATTCCACCTGCTCGTCGGTGATTCGCCGCGGATCGTGATAACACAATTCGAGCACCTTCCGCGCTTGCAGCGTCGCGGGCAGCATCCACGCGCCCAGCGGCCCGAGCAGCGGCGTTCGCAGCGCGCGGATGAAGAATGGAAACTCCTGCGGATAGGCGACGTTGTCGATCAGCACGAGCCGCGCGAGTCGATCTTCGTTCCGCGCCTGCAACCCGAGCGCGGTCAACAGCGAGACGCCGCCGCCGTAGGAATGGCCGACGAGCGTCAGGTTCCGCAGCTCGCGCTCGCGGATGAACGCCGACACGAGCGCGACCTGATCGCGGAGCGTGTAGGCGTCGTCGAGCGGTTTGGGTGAATCGCCGAATCCCTTGAGGTCGATGGCGATCACCCGCCGAGTCTTCGCGAGTTCATCGACGAGAAACCGCCAACTGTAAATGCTCGCGCCGAAACCATGAACGAGCAGCAGCGGTTCGCCCTCGCCGCGTTCGACGGCATGCAGCGCGACTTGGGGATGCGACACGAGTTTCTCCTCACGAGCGCCGGCGGAGGCGGTCGATTCGCCTTTCGGCACATCGACCGCAACGACCCGGTTCGTCCAGATCGGCTTCCGCGGAACTTCGAGTCGCAGCATTCTGCATCAGTGGTTCCCGCCGGGCAACTCACCGTGTGGTGGTCCGATACGGGAACCCGGTCGAACCGCCGCATTCAATGGCGACGAGTCGAGGCGATGCTGGAGCGACGCCGCGAAGTTCGATAACCTCCGAGGGGCCGAGCGCGGCACAGCCGCAACCGAACGCCGAACGAGAGACAGAAAGGTCGAAAACAAAAAAATGCAGGGCAGAAAGATGAGGCGACGAAACGAAGGCTGATCCATCTCGCTGCGGCATCGGCACGCTCGTCTTGGCGCTCTTCTGTTGGGTTCGTTTCGAACAGAAGCACCCAGCGCGGCGGAGCCGCAACCGACGGCAAACAGGATTCTCACCACGGATGGCACGGATGAGCACGGATCTTCCTTCTCATCAGTGCCCATCCGTGGAATCCGTGGTCGAAAATTCGCGCAGAAAACACGGAAGTGAAACGATTGCACTGCGAAGGCCGCGAAGGCGCAATCAAGAACCTCACCACGCCTCCGCAGTCCGCAGTCATGGCCCGCTTCCGCGTTTTCTGTCCATTGAATCCGTCGCGGGAGAGAATCTCGCGCAAGCCGAACGAAACGGTATCCGCGACTTCCGTGGCGAGCCGTTTGGTGCCCGCAAAGTCTTACGAAGAACGATACCCTCATGCCGGCGCCCCGTCCGCTCGTCCGACCGCTGTTCGATGGTCCCGTCGACATCGTGGGCGACGTGCATGGCGAGATCGCGGCGCTGCGAACACTTCTGCGGGTTCTGGGATACTCCGAGCGGGGCGAACATCCGGAGGCGCGGCGGCTCGTCTTCCTCGGCGACCTCACCGACCGCGGGCCGGACAGTCCCGCCGTCGTCGCTCTCGTGCGGGATCTCGTCGAAGCGGAGGCGGCCCAGTGCGTGCTGGGAAATCACGACCTCAACCTGCTGCTGGGGCACGAGAAGTACGACAACGACTGGTTCTTCGGCCGACCGTTTCATGCCGAAGACGGCGCCCTCGTGCCGCAGGTTCTTGCGGACGACCGCATCCGGCGGGAAACGCTGGCATTCTTCCGCACCCTCCCGCTGGTTCTCGTTCGCGACGACCTGCGCGTAGTCCATGCGTGCTGGAACGCGGAGATGGCCGAGATCGCCCGCACGGCGACCGACGTCCTCGATCTGTTTCACGAACACGCCGACCGAATCGACGCGTCGCTCGCCGGTCGGGATCTCGACAAGGTCGATCGCGAGTTGGCGCACCAGAACCGCAATCCGGTCAAGGTGCTGACCTCGGGACCGGAACGCCGCATCGCGACGCCGCGATTCGCGAGCGGCAAGCTGCGCAATGAGGAGCGGGTCCAGTGGTGGGAGACGTACGACGAGCGACCGCTGTGCGTCTTCGGCCACTACTCGCTGCCGCTCGACGTTCCGCGAACGGGCCGCGCGGTCTGCGTCGATTTCGGCGTCGGCAAGCGGTGGACGGAACGGTTGCGGGCGGACTTCGACGGAACGCACCGGCTGAAGCTCGCCGCCCTCCGCCTGCCGGAACGGCGAATCGTCTTCGACGACGGCACGCAACCGCCTTTGCCGTGACGGTCGGCCGCGGTTCGATTCGAAGCATCGGCTACTGCGTCATCGAAGTTGCAGCTGTTGGGCGGACGATCGGGCGGGTAGGACGGAATTTCATTCCGTCGTGCCCGCCGGCCAGTGAGACTTGGAATGCGCGATTGATTCCGTTGCCAACAGGGAACGGAGCGGTGCTACTTGCGGACGGAATTCAATTCCGTCCTACCACCTCTTCAACCTTGATCTTGTGGGTCGATCGCACGGGCGGGTAGGACGGAATTGTATTCCGTCGTGCCCGTCCACCGGTGAGACCTTCCAGTGGAGATCGATTCCGACCGCGATTCCAGTCGTCAACGAATGCGAACGGTTCGAATGCCAACGCGGAGCGCACCCGAGGCGTCTTCCCGAATCGGCGGCGCATCGCGGTGGGTGATGAATGACATCGTGTGCTCGTCTCGCGATGCAGTCGATGCACTCGTCAGTCGGGAGGCAGCACCTCCCAGGCGGATGCGGGTCCGTCGAGGAGAAACCGAATATGGTTCAACACATCGCGTCCGACGATTCCCACGTCTGCATCGGTCAGGAGAAAGCGTCCGCGATATCTTCTCCCGGAGACGACGAGATCGGCGCGAACAGCTTCCGATTCGCTGATCGTACCGTCGAAGCCGACAAGCTGATAGCGCTCGCCGGTGCCGATAATACCGATGGATCCAACGGCGGCGCTCGGTAAGAGGCTCAGGTCGGCACCCGAATCGATCAGCATCGGAACGTCGGCAATGCGCGCGTCGCGGTCTGGATGGCGAACCTCGACATGCGCGACCGGAGCCGGCGGATTGAAACCGTCGCATCGTAGGCCGGCATCCGGAGATTCCTGCGAAACCTGCTTCGTGAAATCCGCGGCGCGCGCAGGCTGCGCGAGACGCGGGCTGCCCACACGGATTCGAGGCGCTTCCCGAACGCCCGGTACGACGACGAGAACCGCCGCATGCTCGGGAAGCCGCACGTCTTCGGACAGCTTGATCTGCCCGTCCTGGACGATCGCCTCGTAGGTGGCCACTTTCATCTCGCACCTCCGAATTCCAGTATAGCACGGTTCGGCAGAGGCGGGAGTGCCGCCGCCCTCCCTCACTCCGCCCACCGCGCCATCCCCGTCCGCAACGTGCGGAATTCCGGGTGTTGCCGCAATTCGCCCAGCAGCGCGAAGTGGCTCAGACGGCGGTCGTGGAATTCGCTGCACAGCACCGGGCGGATTTCATCGCGGTACAGCTCGCGACGGCGGCGGCGGATCCACGTGCCGCACGCGGGAACGGCCGCGAGAATCAATCCCGCGTCCCAGTACCAGCCGCTCCAGCCGATGCCGACCAACACGTGAATCGCCACGCAGGCCCAGAACAAGCCGATGAGCATCGTCCAGACGGGAAGCGCGGCGGCGTGCAGCAGCCGCTCGTTCGCCTGCAACAGCCGGCCATAGAACACCGGATCGCAAACCGGTTCCGGCGCGGCAGCAGCAGGGATCGAGGCGGCGCCGAGCGTCCCGATCGACGCGCAGGCCGAGTCGCGCGGAAGGCGGTCGATCAACTCGCAGACGAGTTCGCCCTTGTGCCGGCTGACGAGAATCGCCTCGCCTTCGTCCGGAAGATACTCGGCGAGATACTCCAACTCTTCGTAGGGAGTATTCATGTGGCCCCCGTGCCTTGGTTGACTCCGTCCCGCCGCGGGCACACGGACATGCCGCATTCGAGAGAGGGGATGAAAGAGATGGCGGTCGCGCGGCCCTGAGACTCCTCCCGAATCTCCACGACCGAATGTCGATCCCGCACAGTCTACCCGAATGCGCGGGGAAGTTCCACGAATTTTTCGAAATCGTTCGGCAGCACGCCCGGGCGGTTCGCGCGCGCGGTCGATATGGACGGAGTGACATGAGAACGACTACCCTTCGGCGCCAGCGATTCATGCCATAAGGAGGGGAAGCGTCATGCGAGCGATCCAAAGCTGTTACGCGGCAGTGCTGCTCGTAGGAATGGCGGGGTGCATCACTTCGGTGAATCCGCTGTACGAGTCGGCGGAGGATCTCGAGTCTCCCGCGCCATACTTCGGCACTTGGCAGAGCGAGAAGTATCTCATCTCGATCGTCCCGGCATTGCCCGAGGAAGAACGGAGCCCGTTCGGCGGTGAGGCTGAAGCGGTGAAGCACGAGCGCATGGTCCGCAAGCTGGCGCGCGTTGGAGTTCTCGAGGATCCTCGCATGGGGCGAATCGCACTCGGCGCCCCGATTCCGCCACGCAAGACCGGCTTCTTCGTCGCGGGCATCGTGAAGATCGACGGCCGGCACTACCTCGATCTGACGACTTCGCACTTCTATCAGGATCCCGAAGCCGGCCCGACGGTTTGGGGCCATCTGCTGCCGGTGCATTCGATCGCGAGGATCGAATTGAAGGACGGTCGGTTGTTGATTTCCCCGGTGGATATCGAGAAGTTTCGTGAACTCCTTTCACGCCGTCCTGAGGCGGTGCGGCACATCCCCTATCGCCCGGTCCCCCTCGACGAAGGGGACGCATGGCGCGCCGACCTTCCGGTGTTGACCAGTTCCTCCGCCGAATTACGGCAATTCCTCAAAGACCACGGCAAGCGAGACATCTGGCAAAAGAACCAGTTGGAATTCGAAAAGGCCGACCCAAAACTCTACGACGAGCATTTCGAAAAGCTGGGAACTCGCCGGCAGGCCACTGAAAAGGCACGCGAAGCCGATGCGGTCCAGATGCCGATGCAGCGGCCGACACGCCGGTCGCCCCAACCGTTGCCCGCGGCGGTCGTTCCGCGCGTCGACCAGCGCGATCCTTGAGACCGTTGACGCTGCGGCTCATGCGCCGAACGGTCGCGGCGGCGCGGCCTCAACGTGTCATGACACGCGAACGTCACAGTCGCCCAAGAAGCGTGTCGTACTCGGCATGCGTGCCGATCCAGAACCAGGTGATCGTGTCCTCTTCCCATTGTCCGAGCGCCCGATACCCCAATCCGACGCGCACGGAGTAGATCGGCTGGGTTGCGCTGACCCGCTTGAATTGCAGGCTCGGATGCCAAGGATCGGATTTCCAGATCCCGTAGGCGCGCGATGCCTGTTGAACCACTTCGGCGGGGAGACGGGCAAGACGCTCGCGGAAGGTCCTCGTGGTGACCGACTTCATCGCGAACGCTCGTCGGACGGAAAGCTGTCCTCCAGTGGACGAGTTCCGTCAGCCGCGACCTCGATCCGCACCTTCTCGGCAAGCCGCTCCCACTGCCCTTCGGTCGTCGCGGCGAAGCGGGCGTTCCATTGGTCTTCGTCCTCGACTTCCGCAAGCAACCGGGACGCGATGGCATCCTGGTCCGCGGGAGGAAGACTCTCGATTCTGGCGAGTGCGCGCTGCAGCAGGGTCGTCATCGCAAACTCCTGATGATCTCGACACCATTCAGCCTATCCGAACGTCCGCAGAACTTCCACGATTTTCCCGAAATCGTTCGGGACCACCACTGGGCGGTTCGCGTGCGGGGCGGCGGCGAGGCCGCGCTGGGTCATCCAGTCGTCGAGATTTCCTTCCTGCGACGAATGATACGCCACCGTCGCGTTCGGATCCTTGAGCTGATGCCCGGTGAGGATGCAGACCACACGGTCGCCCTGCGCAATCACACCTTCTTTCCTAAGAGCGAGCGCGCCGGCAACGCTCGCGGCGCTTGCCGGCTCGCAGCCGAAGCCTCCCGCGCCGACCTGCGCCTTGGCGTCGAGGATTTCCTGGTCGCTCACCTCGCGGACGACGCCGTCGCACGTGTCGAGCGCACGCAGGCATTTTTCGAGATTCACCGGGCGGTTGATCTCGATGGCGCTGGCGATCGTCGAGGCTTTGCGATGCTCGCGGTCCATCTCGGCATAGAAGGCGTCGATCGCGGCGCGATCGGGACGGCCGCCGTTCCAGCGCAGGCCGTTTTGGTTGACCAGCCTGGCGAGCGTATTCGCCCCGGCGGCGTTGATGACCGCCAATCGCGGGATGCGATCGATCAGGCCGAGTTCCTTCAGTTCGGTAAACGCCTTGCCGAACGCGCTCGAGTTGCCGAGGTTCCCGCCGGGCACGACGATCCAGTCGGGGACTTCCCAGTCGAGTCCTTCGAGCACGCGGTACATGATCGTCTTCTGCCCTTCCAGTCGGAAGGGGTTGACGCTGTTGCACAGGTAGATCCGCTCGGCGGCGCAGACGTCGCGGACCTGCCGCAGGGCGTCGTCGAAGTCCCCTTCGATCTGCAACGTGATCGCGCCGTAATCGAGCGCCTGCGACAGCTTGCCGAAGGCGATCTTTCCGCTGCCGACGAACACCACCACGCGGAACAGCCCGGTCGTCGCGGCGTAGACGGCGAGCGAGGCGCTCGTGTTGCCGGTCGAGGCGCACGCCGCGATCTTCGCCCCCACCATTCGGGCGTGGGTGGCGGCGGCGGTCATGCCGTTGTCCTTGAAGCTGCCGGAGGGGTTCAGCCCCTCGTACTGCAGGAACAACTGGCCGGCATCAAGGCCGACGTACTTCGCGACGGAATCGGACCGCTGGAGGATCGTCTGCCCCTCGCCGATGGTGACGATGCGGTCTTGCGGCGCGAACGGCAGCAATTCGCGAAACCGCCACACGCCGCTGAAGTCGGCGGGATCGCGGCGGCTGCCCCAGCGGGCCTCGAATTCGCGAAGCGACTTCGGCACCGGAAGGCGGTCCCACTCGTAGACGACATCGAGCAGCCCCCCGCATTCGGGACAAGCGACGTGCGTTTCGTCGACGGCGAAGGTCGCGGCGCAATCGGGGGCGATGCAGCGCTGGAAGGCGGAAGTGGTGGGAATGGTCGAGGAAATGGAATGGGCTCCGGTTGGGGGGGCGAATTCAGAGCACCGGTTTCAGCGTTCGATACCCAGTACCCAGTACCCAGTACCCAGTACCCAGTACCCAGTACCCAGTACCCAGTACCCAGTACCGAGTACTGAGTACTGAGTACTGAGTACTCTGGAATCGGCGATCACTCCGCGTCGTTATTCGGTCGAAACATCTCCGGTCGTCGCTCACCCGTGATGCGCTCGTAGTGTTCCCACACCTGCTCGGACCAGGGCACGACTTTGCGGATATTCTTCACGCCGGATTTCGGCATCACCATCGACTTGATGAACCCGACGGTGATTTTCCGGATTTCCGGATTTCCGTTCCGTCGGCGAAGAGTCGCTTGAAGTCTTCGCGAGTCAGGTATTCCCGGTCGTAGGCGGCGCACAGGTGCGATTGCATTTCGTTGAGGCTCCCGATCGCGTAGCCGAGAAACATCACGAATTCACCTTGCGTCCCGCGACCGAAGCCCTCGGCGATATTCGACATGACCGATTCGGAAGAGTCGTTGATCTGCACGACCAGACGGCGGTCGCTTCGAAACGGTTGATCCTTCGTTCGCTGGAAGATCGCCTTCGACCACTGCCGCGCCTTCTGCCAGGAAATGAGGCCCGTGAAAAGTTGGACGGACGCCATGAGCAGCCTCCGCGGGAAGAACCAAGGGGGTGATGGTGCAGTATAAACCCAAGAGGCAGTCGAGCTGCACTGAGTACTGAGTACTCAGTACTCAGTACTGACCTTCCACCCTCACTCCTCCTCCTCCCGCAACTTCGCCAGCACCGTGTAGTCTTCGAGCGTCGTCGTGTCGCCGACCGATTCCTTTCCCGCGGCGATGTCGCGCAGCAGCCGCCGCATGATCTTGCCGCTGCGCGTCTTCGGCACCGCGGTCGCGAAGCGGATTTGATCCGGCGTGGCGAGGGCGCCGATTTCGCTGCGGACGTGGGCGATCAGCTCTTTCTTGAGCGCCTCGTCGTCTTCGTCGACCTTGAGCGTCACGAAGCAGCAGATCCCCTGCCCCTTCACGTCGTGCGGGAAGCCAACGACCGCCGCCTCGGCCACCTTGGGATGCGACACGAGAGCGCTTTCGATCTCCATCGTGCTCAGGCGATGGCCGGCGACGTTGAGCACGTCGTCCACGCGGCCCATGATCCAGTAGTAGCCGTCCTCGTCGCGCCGCGCGCCGTCGCCGGCGAAGTAACAGTCTTTCACCTCGCTGAAGTACGTTTGCACGAAGCGGTCGTGATCGCCGTACAGCGTGCGGAGCATCGAAGGCCACGGCTGACGCATGACGAGCAAGCCGCCGGAGTTCGCCGGCTGGCTGTTTCCCTGCTTGTCGACGATGTCCGGCACGATGCCCGGCAATGGCTTCGTGCAGCTTCCGGGCTTGGTCGCGGTGACGCCGGGGAGCGGGCTGATCAGGATCGCCCCGGTCTCCGTCTGCCACCAGGTGTCGACGATCGGGCACTTCTCCTGGCCGATCACGCGGTGGTACCACATCCACGCCTCGGGATTGATCGGCTCGCCGACGGTGCCGAGCAATCGCAGGCTGGAAAGGTCGTACTTGTTCGGCCACTCGTCTCCCCACTTGACGAACGAACGGATCGCGGTAGGGGCGGTGTAGAAGATATCGACCTTGTACTTCTCGACGATCTGCCAGAAGCGGCCGAAGTCGGGCCAGTTGGGGGCGCCCTCGTACATCAGCGTGGTCGCGCCGTTGGCGAGCGGGCCGTAGATGATGTAGCTGTGCCCGGTGACCCAGCCGATGTCCGCCGTACACCAGTAGGTGTCTTCGTCCTTCAGGTCGAAGACCCACTTCGCGGTCATCATCGTGCCGAGCAAATACCCGGCCGTGGTGTGCAGCACGCCCTTGGGCTTCCCGGTGCTGCCGGAAGTGTAGAGGATGAACAGCGGATGCTCGCTGTCGAGCGGCTCGGCTTCGCACTCGGCGGAGGCGTCGGCCATCAGGTCGTGCCACCAGTAGTCGCGATCGGGGACCATCTCGACGTCGCTCGCCGTGCGGCGGACGACGACGACCTTCTCCACCGAAGCCGAACGCTCGAGACTGTCGTCGACCGCCTGCTTGAGTTTGATTTCCTTCCCGCGCCGCCAGCCGCCGTCGGCGGTGACGACGAGCTTCGCCTGGGCGTCGTTGTTGCGGTCGGCGACGGCATCGGCGCTGAAGCCGCCGAAGATGATCGAGTGCGGCGCGCCGATCCGCGCGCAGGCGAGCATCGCGATCGCCAATTCGGGAACCATCGGCATGTAGAGAGTGACGCGGTCCCCCTTGTTGATGCCGAGATCCTTCAGCACGTTGGCGAACTTGCACACTTCGCGGTGCAAATCCTGGTAGGTGAGAACCCGCTGATCGCCCGGCTCGCCTTCCCAGATGATGGCCGCCTTGTTCTTCCGCCAGGTGGCGAGGTGCCGGTCGAGGCAGTTGTAGGCGGCGTTGATCTTCCCGCCGGTGAACCACTTGGTTTCGGGCATCCGGCCTTCGAGGACTTCGTCCCATTTGCGGAACCAGTCGAGATTCTCGTCGGCGAGTTCGCCCCAGAAGCCGGCTGGGTCGTCCTTCCCCCGCCGCCACATCTCCTGATACCGGGCATCGCTGCCGATGTGCGCCTGGGCGACGAACTCCTCGGGCGGAGCGAAGCTGCGCGTTTCCTGGAGGACGCTTTCGATGCTGTCGGTGCTCATGGTGTCGGCTTCTCCTGTGCGGTGCGGGCGGCGGCGCGGGCGCGAAGCAAGGACATCGCCGGTCGATCCGAATCGACCGAGCGCGACCGGCGGATCCCGGACGGGCGCCTTCGCTCGCCGACGAGGGAACCTGCGATCTTAAAAGTGCCCGGAAGCGGTGTCAAACGCTCGTGTTCCCGGTGGAGCACGCCGGCTCCCAGAAGCCGAACCCTCGATCGGACGATCCATTCGGCCGTGAGACCGCATGAAGATGCGCAAGGTCCGCGGGAACGGCCCGATCATTCCGTCGCCGGAGGCGCCTTCAGGCGTTCTGCCGGAATATCGGCCGGTAGCCCGACGCGCATGAAGAAGCGAGCGAATGCCTGGGCAAGGTGCTCCCTGTAGGGCGGGCAAAGGCGGAGCCGCTTCACCGCCTGCTTCGCGAACTCGCGAACCCGATCGGTCGGTGCGGTGTAGACCTCGTGAAAGTCCACCACTCCCAAGCCGATCCGCAGATCGTCGAAGGACGCCGAGTCGAGCAAGTGATAACCGGGAAGATTCCCGCGGCGCAATGCCTCGCGTTGATCCCTTCCCCAGTTCTTCTCGCCTCGCTCTTTCGCCGCCTCGATGAATCGCCAGAGCTCCCACCAAGGGCACAGGAGGAGGCTTCGGACCTTGCCATGCCCTATGTCGCAAGTCTGCGTCATCACCACCAGGTCGAACGTCTTGAGTTCCCCCTCCAACTCCAGCGCTTCCGGTGACCCATCGGACCCCGGGACGAACACATCGAAGTCGAGCAACAGGTCGCCTTGCTCGATGGTGTCGCCCGCGACGACTGCATACCACGGGTACTCCTTTGTCGATTCCGACATGAGGTCAGTCCAGAATCGGGTTCGGGCGGGCCTTGCTGCGCCGAACGATCCGAACCGTCGTTCGACGAACCTTCTTCGGCTGAAGTTGAACGTAAAGCTCGATCTCGCGTTCGCTCAGAGGCGCGCCGACTCTCTCTGCCTCGTCATTCCGAGCGCTGGGCGAGTGAGTGTGACACAGGTCCAGTTCCGTTGCCATTTCGCCGCCTCCCGATGGTTCGTGATCGTCGTCACAAAGGAATCGATCGAACTGTCGTTCCCCGCAATCATAACACCATTCCCCCCCTACTGCGCCGCGATGAACTCGCGGAACAGCCCCAGCAGCCGCTGCGTGATCGGGCCGGGTTTGCCCGCGCCGATCGGGCGGCCGTCGAGCGACGTCACTGCCACCACTTCCGCGGCGGTCCCCGTCAGGAAGCATTCGTCGGCGGTGTAGATTTCGTGGCGGATCATCGTCGCCTCGCGCACCGGAATCCCGGCCTTCTCGGCGAGTTGCATCACCGTGTTGCGGGTGATGCCCACGAGAATACCCGCGTCGGGGGGCGGCGTCTTCAGCACGCCGTTCTTGACGATGAAGATGTTGTCGCCGGTGCATTCGGCGACGTCCCCCTTGTGATTGAGCATCAGCGCTTCGACGCAACCGGCGTCGGAGCCTTCGATCTTCGCGAGGATGTTGTTGAGGTAGTTGAGCGACTTGATCTGCGGGCTGAGGGCCGCGTTGTGATTGCGGATGGTGCTCGCCGTCACGAGCCGCAGGCCGTTCTCGTACACTTCCGGCGGATAGAGCGCGATGTTCGCGGCGATGATGATGACCTGCGGGTTGCTCGTCTCGCGGATGTCGAGACCGAGCGTCCCCGCGCCGCGCGTGACGATCAGCCGCACGTAGCCGCCATCGAGGCCGTTCGCCTGCACCGTCTCGACGACCGCCTGCATCATCGCGGCGTGCGCGATGGGGATTTCGAGCCGGATCGCGCGGGCCCCTTCGTACAGCCGGTCGATGTGGTCCTTCAGCAAAAACGGCTTGCCGTCGTAGACGCGAATGCCTTCGAACACGCCGCTGCCGTACAGCAGGCCGTGGTCGAAGACGCTGATCTTCGCCTCGTGCGAGGGAACGAGTTCACCGTTGATGAAGACGACGGATTCGGGCATGGGGGAAGTCGATCGAAGTGCGGCGAAAGAGAACACGGCCACGGGGCGTCAGCGAAATGCGATGATCGAAAGAACTCGCATCACCACAAAGACACCAACACACGAAGGGAGAATTCACGAGTCCACTCTTGCTCGTGCTGTTCGCGGCCTTGGCGTCCTTCTGTTCGATCAGGATTCGGAACAGAAGGGCGCGAAGCTCGCGAAGCAGGAAAGGGAGCACGATCCACCGATTCGAAGTCGCCAATTCCCGAGCGGCTCACCTCGCCGATCTTCGTGCCTTCGTGGTTTTCCTTGTTCACGCCGCTTCCGCGAGCTTCTGCACGCGGCCTTCCGTCAGGCAGACGGTGCGATGCGCCTGGCGGGCCACGGATTCGTCGTGGGTGACCATGATGATAGTCAGCCCCTCCTGCTCGTTCAAGTTCCGCAACAGGGCCATGATGCCGGCCCCCGTCTCGCGGTCGAGGTTTCCCGTCGGCTCGTCGGCGAGCAGCACCGGCGGGCGGGCGACGAGGGCCCGGGCGATGGCGGCCCGCTGCATCTCGCCCCCGGAAAGCTCTTTCGGGCGGTGCTTCAACCGATGATCCAGCCCCACGCGGGCGATGATCTCCTTCGCTTGCGCGGTGAACTCCTTCCGCCTTCGCCAGTAGGCGGGCAGCGAGTGGCGGATCATCAGCGGCGAAAGCACGTTCTCGAGCAAGTTCAACTCGGGAAGCAGATGATAGAACTGGAACACGAAGCCGAACACCCGATTGCGGATTTCATCGCGGGTCGAGGCGGGGAGATCGTCGATCCGCTTGCCGTCGAGCCGCACTTCGCCCACGTCGGGGGCGTCGAGCAGTCCCATCAGGTGCAGCAGCGTGCTCTTGCCGGAGCCGGACTGCCCGACGATCGACAGGAACTCGCCGGTGTGCGCCGTGAGGTTGACGCCGTGCAGCACGGGAACCTTGTGCTGCCCCTTGCGATAGGCCTTCTCGACGGCGATCGCGGAGAGCTGCGGTTGGGACATGGGGAGGATTTCCGGCATGGTCGGTTGTCAGTTGTCAGTTGTCAGTTGTCGGTTGTCAGTTGAGGGTTGTTGAGGATTGGCGTCCGTGGACGCTTGCGGTTTAGCGCCCGCG
>JBBDNT010000251.1:0-14146 GCA_040877445.1 Planctomycetaceae bacterium | reverse complement strand
GCGGCCGCCTTGTTGTGGGCCTGGTCGGACGAGTCGACGTTGGGCGAACGCTTCGTCACGGCCCGCAAGATAACCCGCTTCCTGTTCCGCCCGCAATGCGAACCGGCCGGAAGTTACCAGGCCTTCCTCAAGATGCTGCGGCGGTGGACGGCGGCTCTCGTCCTGGGCCTGCAAGTCGCCTTGCGCGAGCGGATGCGCGAGGAATTCCCCGACTGCTGGGAAACTCACGGGTTCGTCGTGTTCGGCGTCGACGGCAGCCGGACCGAACTTCCCCGCACCCTGTCGCACGAGGAAGCCTTCTCCGCCGCGCGGAAGAACGGGCGGAAGAAGAAGGGTCGGCGTCGCAATGGAAAGCAGCGCAAGCCGGATCCGCGGCACGCCAAGAAAGGCAATTCGCCGCAGATGTGGCTCACGCTGATGTGGCATGCCGGCACCGGATTGCCGTGGGACTGGCGGACCGGACCGGCCGACAGCAGCGAACGCGCGCATTGGATGCAGATGCTCGACGGCCTTCCCCCCAACGCGCTGATCGCCGCCGACGCCGGCTTCGTCGGCTACGAATACGCCAAGGCCGTGCGCGACTGCGACCGGCATCTTCTGCTCCGCGTCGGATCGAACGTCCGGCTGCTGCGGAAGCTCGGATACACCCGCGAGTACGGCAACACCGTCTACCTCTGGCCCGATCGCGCGGCGGCGAAGGGACAGCCTCCGCTGGTCCTGCGGCTCGTCGTGGCGCACAACGGCCGGCATCCGGTGTACCTGGTGACGAGCGTGCTCGAAAAGTCGGTCCTGTCCGACAAGCAGGTGGTGGAACTCTACGCCCGCCGCTGGGGGATCGAACTCTTCTTCCGGAACCTGAAGCAGACCTTCGATCGCCGCAAGCTCCGCAGCACGACCGCCGACAACGCCCGCGTGGAAATGGAATGGTCGCTCGTCGGACTGTGGGCGATGGGGCTTTACACGCTGCGGGAAGTCACCCGCGAGGGAATACCGCCGGACAAGGTGAGCTTCGCCGCCGTGCTCCGCGCGTTCCGCCGCATGATGCGCGACTTTCTCCACCCCTCGGAACCCGGCCAACGCTTGTGCGACCGACTCCGCAAGGCGATCACCGATTCCTACCAGCGCGGCGACAAGACCAGCCGCGACTACCCGCGCAAGAAACAGGAATCGCCGCCAGGCCCGCCGGAAATCCTCGACGCCACCGAACAACAAATCGCCCGCGCGCAATCACTCTCGCCAAGCAAACCGAGGAAAACGAGAAAAGGGTTAACGGCGTAGGGTGCCACTGGCTTGCCAGTGCTTTCTGCAAGGTTCCTTGCACGTTCCGTCCCGGAACGCGCTTGCTGATGCCTTCGTCTCTCGCATGATGGGCGGCGGACCGAGATCGCCGACGCCGATCGCGGTCGAGCGTGCAAGCTTTCCCGGAGGCCAAAACCTGGAGCGAGCCGCGTCCGTCACCCGACGCAGCACTGGCAAGCCAGTGGCACCCGACACGTCGCGAAGATCAGTGTTCCCGCCGTGCCGTCATTTTTCTGTCTTCAATCTTTCTGTCGAGAAACCAAGACGCGAAGCGGCTTCGACTGCTTCGACGCGGCTCGTCGCTTTTCCCGTCTGGAACAGCGTCTCGATTTCGTCGCCGGGGTACAACTCGGCGGCGGTGCGAATCACGCGGCCGTCCGCGGGGCGGCGGGTGATCGAGTAGCCGCGGCCGAGGACGCGCAGCGGACTCAGCGCGTCGAGTGACGCCGTCGTCGCGCCGAGTTCGCGGCGGGCGTCGTCGATGCGGCGGCGGATGCACCGCTTGGAACGCGCGGCGAGATCGTCCAGGCAGAGGGCCAACTCGCGGACGCGCTGAAACGGATGCGTGAGCACGCGACGGGCGGCGAGCGATTCCAGCCGCATCCGAGCGCGGGCCGCGCGTTCCCGCAGCGCACCGCTCAGTCGGTCGCGGACGTGTCCCAGCTCCGCGAGCACTTCCTGCCGTTGCGGCACCACGAGTTCCCCCGCTTCGCTCGGCGTGAGCGCCCGGCGGTCGGCGACGAGATCGGCGATGCTCACGTCGATCTCATGGCCGACCGCGCTCACCACGGGAACTCGGCAGGCATGGATCGCGCGGGCGACGATCTCTTCGTTGAAGGCCCACAGGTCTTCGAGGCTTCCCCCGCCGCGCCCCGTGACGACGACTTCGACGTGCGGAATGCGGTGCACCATGCCGAGCGCCGCGGCGATCTTCGCCGCCGCGCCGTCCCCCTGCACGGGCACGGGGACGATCACCACGTCGGCCGCGGGCCAGCGGCGGGTGATGACCTGCAGCAGATCGCGGACCGCCGCGCCGGTGGGACTGGTGACGAGCGCGATCCGCCGGGGAAAGCGCGGCAAGGGACGTTTGCGGGCCGGGTCGAACAGCCCTTCCGCGGCGAGTTTTTGCTGAAGCTGCCGGAACGCGAGTTCGAGCGCGCCGAGTCCTTCGGGAATCAGCTCCTCGATCATCAACTGATAGGTGCCGCGCGCGGCGTACAACTCGACCGCCCCGACCGCGAGGACGGCGAGTCCATCGTGCAGATCGAACCGCAATCGCGCCGCCTTGCTGCGCCACATGACGGCCCGCAACTGGGCGTGCTCGTCCTTGAGCGTGAGATACAGGTGCCCCGAGCCGGCGCGGGTGAAATTGGAAATCTCCCCCCGCACGCAGACGTGCGGGAAGTTTCCTTCGACGCAGTCCTTGATTTGCCGCGTCACGGCGGCGACGCTGAGGACGGGCAGCGATGATGTTGCCGAATCCATCATTTGCGAATCCATGACGATCTTGCTCGGGGAATCTCGGGGTCGGAGTGGGTGGCGGGGGCGCTCCGCTCACGCGGAAGCCGCCGTGGCGCCCCCCGGGGGCGTTCGCTGCGCGAAGCGCCCCCGCCACCCGCCGTCCTCCCCCCGCTCACGCGGGAGGCTCGCCGCGCGTTCATCCGAAAGCCACCTGCTGCAGGAATTCGGCCGCGCGGACGACGTCGCCCGCCGCATCGTCTCCGCCGGTCCGATCGACGGCGAGCCAGCCGCGGTAATCCATTTCGGCGAACAGGGCGAGCGTCTCGGGCCAATCGACCTCGCCGCGGCCGACCGGGACTTCGACCCCGGAGCCGTCCACGTCCTGGATCGCGTCGCGCACGCGGACATGCACGACCGACCGGTGCAGATCGCGCAGTGCGGCGAGCGGATCGTGCCCGGCGACGATGAACGCCGCGGGGTCGTAGTCGAAGCCGAACGGCCCCGCGGTTACCTGCGCGGCGAGTTTCGCGAGCGTCTCGGCCGAGGCGCGGCCGGGCGCGATCGCGAGCACGGCGCCGACGTGATTGCCGTGCCGGGCGAGATCGTTCAACACGTCGACCAACAGCTTGAACTCGGTAGATTGGGCGTCGGCGGGAATGGGGCCGATGCGCGTCGTGAGGGTCTTCGCCTTCAATTGAAAGGCCAGCGTCATCGCGCGGCGGAGCGCGTCGAGCCGCACCTCCAGTCCCTGCTCTTCGGCGAGCGGGCGGCGGAGCGGAAAGGCGAGCGACGCCAGCGACAGTCCCAGCTCCGAAAGGTGGTGCAGCAACTCGCGGCGGGCGGTCTCTCCCAGATCCTCGAGCGGGAACTGATCGCGCACGTCGATCTGCACTCCCTTCGCACCGCACTTCGCGGCGGCGCGCAGCGACTTCCGGAGCGGACCGGGAAAAACGTGCGTGGCGATCGCGATCTTGAGGGGAAACATTCGGTTCGATCGAAGGTGTGTCGAAAAGCGATTGGAGGTCGGAGAAACCGGCACGACCCGCGGATGCGTTCAGTCACGCCGCGGCGCCGGACGATTTCGTGCGAGGAATTCGAATGCTCGTTTCACGGCCCCGAGGCAGGAACAGCCCGAATGATAGTCGCCGGCCTCGCCCTGTGCCACTTGCTGCTTGCCGCCGCGCCGGCCGGGGCGGATGCCGGCGCGGGTGCCGGGCAGGATGCGTTCTCGGGGGCGGTCGAGGTGCGGCGATTCTCCTTCGAGGCCGACGAGGATCGCGACTTCGACGACTTCCCCGACGATTGGCGCCGCCGCAAGGGGCCGGATTTTCCCGCCTACGTCCCCGCGGCGATCGACCGGGGGCGGGGGTTCGACGGCGAGCGCAGCCTGCGGTTCGATTCGAACGGCGCGCAGGCCGCGATGTATGCCCCGCCGATCCACGTCGACGCGCTGCACTCCTACGTCTTCCGCGGACGCATCGGCACGCAACTGCTCGAACACGACGCGGCGGCGGTCTCGGTGTCGTTCCTGAATCACAAGCGGCAGCGGATCGCCCGGTTGCTGGGACCGCCGGTGACGGGCACCCACGACGGCTGGGTGGAAGTTCGCATCGGCCCCGCGGCGCCCCCGCCGGCGACGCGGTTCATCGTCATCGGTTGTCACCTGCTGCGGGGGAAGAGGCTGTCGATTCGCGGCGCCGCGTGGTTCGACGACCTGTGGCTGGGGCGATTGCCGCAACTGGCGATCGAAGACCGTTACGCATCGCATTTCGTGACTCCGGGAGAAGCGGTGCGGATCGCGACGCGGGCCAGCGGACTCGAGGCGGGGCACGCCTTCCGACTGAAGCTGCAAGTCCGCGACGAAGACGGCCTGCCGATCGAAAGCCAGGTGGTCGATCTCGATCTCGACGCGGACCGCGCCGCCGACTCCGACGCGCCGCGCGACCGCGAACTCCGCACGGAATGGCGACTCGAGCCGCGCGAGCATGGCCACTACCGCGTGCGGGCGACGTTGGAGCGCGACGGAGTCGAGATTCTCGAGCAGCGAACGGCGTTCGTGGCGCTCGACTTCATCGAACAGAATGGCCGCGGGGAGTTCGGCTGGTCGATCGCGGGCGATCCGCGCGAAATGTCTCCCCGCGAGTTGGCCGCGATCGCGGCGCAGTCCGGAATCAACTGGCTGAAGTTCCCGCTCTGGCCGACGGCCCGCATCGACGATCCGGTCGCCGCGGTGCGCACGGCGGAACTGCTGGAGCTGCTGGCGCATCGCCGGATTCGCACGGTCGGGCTGCTCGACGCGCCGCCGCCGGAATTGCGGGAGAAGTTCGCCCGCGATTGGACCGGCATCAGCGAGGTGTTCACCCTGTCTCCCGATTTCTGGAGAGGATCGCTGGAGGCTGTCATCGCCCGGTATTCGTCCAACGTGCGTTACTGGCAACTGGGGGGCGAATCGGACTTCAGCTTCAATGGCATGCAGCGCCTGCCGGAAACGCTCGCCACGGTGAAGCGCGAGTTCGACCGGATCGGGCAGGACACGCGGATCGGCGTCCCGTGGAGCTGGGACGTGCCGCTGCCGAACGAGGCCGCCCTCCCGCGCACCTTCCTCGCCTTCAACAGCCGCGACGCGCTCTCGCCGGACGAATTGGCCGACAACCTGCGGCGCACGAAGGGGGTGGGACCGCCGCGGTGGGTGTCGCTGCGCGCACTCCCTTCCGGCGAGCATGGCGACGACGAACGCGGGGCGGACCTCGTCCGGCAGATGGTCGCCGCGAAGGTCGGCGGGGCCGAGGCGATCTTCTTCGCCGAGACGATCGACGACGAGCGCGGCCTGCTGCGGAGGAACGGCGCCCCGGGGGCGTTGTTCCTCCCGTGGCGCACGACCGCGACCGCGCTGCAAGGGGCGGAATTGCTCGGCTCGCTGCACCTGCCGGGAGGAAGCACGAACCATGTCTTCTCGAACGGCGGGGAAGTGCTCATCGTCGTCTGGGCGGACGAGCCGGGATTCGAGCGGACGTACCTCGGCGAGAACGTGGGCGTGACCGACATGTGGGGCCGTCGCGAAGCGGCGGAATTCGACGAGAAGGCCCGTCGTCACGTGATCCCGGTCGGGCCGCTCCCACGCATCCTGCGGAATTGCTCGGCGGAGATCATCCGTTGGCAGCTCGCCGTCCGCTTCGAGCAGGGCCGCGCGGAGAGCAGCACGGGCGATTATCCGGACGCGATCGTGGGAATCAATCCGTTCTCGCAGGGAGTCGGTGGAGAAGTGCGGCTGTCGCTTCCTCCGGAATGGCAGGCCCGGCCGGACCGCTGGACGATTCAGGCCGCCGCCGGCGAGGAATTCCGACTGCCGGTCTACCTCACGCTGCCGCCGAACGCGACGCTGGGGGTCGATTTCGCGACGATCGACTTCGAGATCGTGGCGGATCGGCCGTATCGGTTTCGGGTCCATCGGCCTTACCAGGTGGGTCTGGGAGACATGGGAATCGCGGTGGTCGACCGCGTGCTCGACGACGGGCGGCTGGAGATCGAGCAGGTCATCACCAACGACATCGAGCCGATCGAAGTCCTCGACCTGCGGTGCAGCCTGTTCGTCCCGGGACGCAAGCGGCAAACGCTGATCGTCACGAAACTCGGCCGCGGCCAGGACCGCAAGTTCTTCCACGTTCCGGATGGAAAGGCGCTGGACGGACAGGGACTGTGGATTCGCGCCGAACAGATCGGCGGAAATCGGGTGTTGAATTACAAGTGGCGCGTGGGGGACGGGCGGGAGTAGGCGGAGCTCGGAATTCGGCGATCCCGCAACCATCACCAAGACTCGACGCAAAGACACAGCGCGGCGAAGCCGCAACCAAAGCCGAGTTTCGACGCAAAGACGCCAAGGGCCGCCAAGGTGCGCAAAGAAAACAAGTAGAGCGAGCCTCCCGCGTCAGCGGGGGGAGGCGATCGAACCGCCAAGTCACGATGAATCGAAGGACGAAGAACGAACCGTCGAAGTCATCTCTCTTCGCGGCGCCATCGTTTCACGTCCGCACTTTCTGCGCGAATTCTCGACCACGGATTCCACTGATGGGCACTGATGAGAAGCGAATCTTTCGGCCGGTTCCTCTCCGCGATCTCGGCGGCCTCTGCGGTTTCGAAGAGGCCGGGTTGAAGTCGTCGAAGATTTCGAACCGCCGAGTGCGCCGAGGGCGCAGAGGAACGGGCGCGCGAAGCCATCGAGGTATCGGCTCGGCGGCGATTGTCAACCATCGGGTTTCGCTCGTCGGCGAGGGTCGAACAGCAGATATCCGTGCGATCCGTGGTGAAAACTGTTTCGGTTGCGGCTGTGCCGCGCCGGTTCTTTGCGTCGAGACTTCCCTGGTTGCCGCTCGGTGAATTCATCATTGGATCGCTCCAGCCACCGGTCGTGTTGTTGGTCGAATCCGTTATGATGAAGCCGGAACTGGTGGGACGACTGCTGGACGAAGTTGATGAACTGATCGCGACGGTCATCGCCTCGATCAGCACCTCCCGCAAGAACGCCCCCCGCAAGTAATCGCACTCCGAACTCCGAACTCCGAACTCGAAATGCCCCGCATCGCCGACGTCTCCGCCTTTCTTCGCGACTTCGCTCCGCCGGCGCTGGCGGAGGAGTGGGACAACGTGGGGTTTCTCGTCGGAGACGAAGAACGCGATTGCGCCCGCGTGATGACCTGCCTGACGCTCACTCCCGACGTCGCCGAGGAAGCGGTCTGGGAGCGGATGGACCTCGTCGTCAGCCATCATCCGCTGATGTTCCGCCCGGTTCAGCGACTGACGGCCGACAGCGTGGAAGGGGCGATGCTGCTCGAGTTGATCGCCGCCGGCGTCGCCGTGTTCAGCCCGCACACCGGCTACGACAGCGCGTCGGAAGGGATCAACCGACAACTCGCCGAGCGGCTCGGCCTGCTGGACGTGGAGATCCTGCGCGAACGGGCCGCTTCGCTGCCGGAAATCTTCGCGGTCGATCCCGAAGTCCCGGTCCCGCTGCCGGAAGTTCAAGGGGCGGGGCGTTGCGGCCGGCTTCCCGAGCCGACGACGCTGGGGAAGCTGATCGAGCTGGTGAAGCGATCGCTGGGGGTGTCGAACCTGCAATACGTGGGGCCGGACGACGCGCGCGTCGCGCGGGTGGCGGTCGCGTGCGGTTCGGCGGCGGAGTTCATTCCCGACGCGCTGGCTCGCGATTGCGAGGCGCTCGTCACGGGAGAGGCCCGCTTTCACGCGTGTCTGGAAGCCCGCGCGCGGGGCCTCGCCCTCGTCCTGCCGGGACACTACGCGACCGAGCGGCCGGCGATGGAGCGGCTGGCCGCAACGCTCGCCGCCCGCTTTCCCGAAGTCGCGGTGCGGGCGAGCGAGGTCGAGAGCGATCCCGTCAACTGGGCTTGAAAGACCATTCGTGAGCACATCTCGAATTCCCCTGGGCACGCTCCTCGGGCGGGCGCTGCGCTTGCGCTGCCCGCGGTGCGGCGGCGGAAGACTGTTCCGCGGGTTGTTCCACATGCGGCCGACCTGCCCGAACTGCGGACTGAAGTACGAGCGAGCGCCGGGCTACTTCCTCGGCTCGGCGTATATCAATTACGGGCTGACGGCGGTGCTCATCACGAGCGCCTACGTCGGCCTGCGGTACGGCGCGGGGTTCCGCAACGACACGATCGTGTGGCCGCTGGCGGCGTTCGTCGTCGTGTTCCCGCTGCTCTTCTTCCGCTACGCCCGCGCGCTGTGGCTGGCGATCGATCTGTCGATCGACGCGGAGGACGAGGATCGGTGGAACGAGTGACGCCATTCGACAGGCCCCTCCCCGTTCTCAGCGCCGGTCTTCTCGCCTTCCGGGTCACGTCAGCGATCGCAAGGTCTCCAGTCCGATCTCCTCGCGGCTGGCGAATGGCTCCGCGTAGGGTTTGCCGATCGACCAGCCCCAGTAGCGGGCGCGGGCGCGGAGGTCGTCGAGGATCGTCGGGAACTCCGTCGGGCGGCCGGTGATGAACTGGCTTTCGTAACAGCCGATCGCCGCCAGTTTCTCCTCGATCGCGTCGCTGACGTCGAGCACGAACGCCGGCTGGGGGTGAATCCGCAGGTGCACGCTGAAGTAGTACAGCGCCTTCGGGGGCCAGAACGGCTCGCCCGCCATGTCGGTCCTGGTGAGCTTCGCGTGAAAGCGGGCGTCGTCGCACAGCCGGCTCGCGGCGACGTGGTCCGGATGCGCGTCTTCCCAGTAGGGGAACATCACGATTCGCGGCCGCGCCTGCCGGAACACTTCGGCCAGCGCTCGGCGGGATTGGAGATCGGCGACGAGCGCGCGGTTCGTCAGCCCGAGATTGCCGCGCCATGCCAGGCCGAGAATCTCCGTCGCGGCGGCGGTCTCCCGTTCGCGGAGTTCGACGCTGCCGTGCGGTGTCGGCTCGCCGCTGGTGAGGTCGAGCACGCCGACGCGCAGCCCCTCGCGGCCGGCGCGAATGATCGCCCCGCCGCAACCGAGTTCGGCGTCGTCGGGATGCGGCGCGACGACGAGCAGATCGAGAGGTGCGGACGGCGGAACGGGCATGGCTGCGAACGGCGGTTCGGATGGAAGCGGGACGGCGGGCGACGATCGGCGATCCCTCAGGTTGACGTTCGGCCAAGCGATTGTCGAGCCTCACGAAATTCCGCGGCACGATCCCAAGACGCAGCGACTGCGGCTCGATGCCACGCAGTTCGCGCAGTTGCTGCGGAAGAGCGTGCTTTTTTTGGCTTCGATCTTTTTGTCTCCTTCGGCCGGTCTTGGTTGCCGCTTCGCCGTGACGGGCGGGCGGGTGGTCGGTTATCATCGCGGGCGCGATCCGAAGTCACGCATGGCCGGAGACGACGTTCCATGAATCGCGAGCGATCCGGGAGGGACGGCCCGGCGATGTTGTATCTCGTGCGGCACGGCGCGACCGAGGCCAACGAGCGCAAGCCGTACGTCTTGCAGGGAAGCGGCATCGACAATCCGCTGAGCGCCGCGGGCCGCGCGCAGGCGGAAGCGGTGGGGCGCTTCCTCAGCGACTTCCCGCTCGACGCGGTCTACAGCAGTCCGATGCGCCGCGCGGCGGAGACCGCCGCCGAGATCGCCCGGCCGCACGGGCTGGAGGTCCGGCGGCTCGCCGGACTGCTCGAATGCCACGTCGGCGTCTGGGAGGGAATGAACTGGGACGCGATCCAGCGGGACTATCCCGCGGAATGCGCGGCGTTCCTCGAGAACCCGTGGGACAGTCCGTATCTCGAGGGCGAATCGTACCGCGACGTGCTGGCCCGGGTGGGGCCGGTGTTCGAACGGTTGCTGGCGGAGCACGCGGGCGGCTCGATCGCCGTGGTGGGCCACAGCGTCGTCAACCGCGCCTGGCTGTCGCATCTGCTGGGGGTCGATCCGCGCTCCGCGCGCGACCTGCGGCAGATGAACGGCTGCGTGAACGTCATCCGCCGGCGGGACGACGAAGTGCGGGTGCTGACGTTGAACGCCCACTTCCACGCGCCCGACGCGCTGGAGTGAACCGCTTCGACCGTGGAACGGAATTGCATTCCGTCCTCCGAGGTGACATTTCCCCGCGGCGTTGCGCTCGCAGATTCGAACTTGCCGAGCCGATCGGTTTCCGTGGGCGGCGTCGATTCGCGCTCCACGTCCCGCCCGGCAGGCGGGACGTACTGGTACGTCCATTCTGCCGGAATGGACGTAGGGAGCGGGATCGCGATTTCCCGAACGCGAACGTCTCCCGTGACCGCACGGCCCCCATGATCGGCGACCGTGCACCACGGCTCGACCGATCGCTTACGGCGACGTCATCGCGCGCTCCACGTCCCGCCCGGCAGGCGGGACGTACTTTTTGCACCCGAACCGCCGGTTGCGGCGGGTGGTCGATCGGCGTATTCTGAAGGGGAATGGTTTCCCTTGACGAGGACGAATTTCCATGACCCCGCGCGGATTGCTGCCGACGTTTTCGTGTCTCCTCCTGGTCGCGGTCGCCGCGCCGTCCGGTGCGTTCGCGGCGATCGAGCCGAAGGTGGCGATCGAACGGCAGGCCGTGCAGCCCGCTTACGACGTCGTCGTCTACGGCGGAACCAGCGGCGGCGTCGCGGCGGCGGTGCAGGTCTCGCGAAGCGGACTGTCGGTGCTGGTGATCGAGCCGTCGAAGCACATCGGGGGGCTTTCGTCCGGCGGGCTGGGGGCGACCGACATCGGCAACAAGGCCGCCATCGGCGGGATCTCGCGCGACTTCTATCGCCGGCTCGGCAAGAAATACGGCGAGGAGGAAGCCTGGACCTTCGAGCCGCACATGGCCGAAACCGTCTTCCACGAAATGCTGTTCGAGGCCAAGGTGCCGGTCGTGCTCGAAGAGCGGCTCGACCTGAAGAACGGCGTCGCGAAGAACGAGGACGGCAGCATCGTCTCGATCACGATGGAAAGCGGGTTGAAGATCGGCGGCAAGGTGTTCATCGACGCGAGCTATGAAGGCGATTTGCTCGCGAAGGCCGGCGTGTCGTATCACGTCGGCCGCGAGGCGAACGCCGTTTACGGCGAAACGCTCAACGGCGTGCAGAAGGCGAACTCCCGCAATCACCAGTTCGTCAAGCGGGTCGATCCCTACATCGAGCCGGGCAATCCCGAGAGCGGCGTGCTGCCGGGCATCAACCCGGGAGACCCCGGAGAGGACGGCGCGGGGGACAAGCGGGTCCAGGCGTATTGCTTCCGGATGTGCACCACCGACGTGAAGGAGAACCAGATCGAGTGGGAGAAGCCGGAGAACTACGATCCGCGGCGGTTCGAGTTGATGTTGCGGAACTTCGAGGCGGGGGACCACCGCATTCCGTTTCTCGTCGGCCGGATGATGCCCAACCGCAAGACCGACACGAACAACCGCCACGCCTTCTCGACCGACAACATCGGCATGAATTACGACTATCCCGACGGCGACCACGCCACGCGGGCGAAGATCGTCCAGGACCATTACGACTACCAAAAGGGCTTGATGTGGACGCTGGCGAACGATCCCCGCGTCGCCCCCAACGTTCGCGAGTACGTCCACAAGTGGAAGCCCGCCAAGGACGAGTTCGTCGATAACAAGCACTGGCCGCATCAACTTTACGTCCGCGAAGCCCGGCGGATGATCTCCGACTACGTGATGACGCAGCACGACTGCCAGGGTGGCAAGCGGGCGGAGGATCCGGTGGGGCTGGCCGCCTACACCATGGACTCGCACAACGTGCAGCGACACGTCACGGCGGACGGCGCGGTGCGGAACGAGGGGAACGTCGAGGTGGGGGGCTTCTCGCCGTATCCCATTTCCTATCGCTCGATCGTGCCGAAGCGAAGCGAGTGCGGGAACCTGCTGGCGCCGGTCTGCCTGTCCTCGTCGCACATCGCCTTCGGCTCGATCCGCATGGAGCCGGTGTTCATGGTGCTGGGGCAATCGGCCGGCTCCGCCGCGGCGCTCGCGATTGCCGGGAACGTCGTCGTGCAGGAGATCGACTACAAGCGGCTGCGCGAGCGGCTCGAACAGGACGGGCAGGTGCTCGAATGGACCGGCGAGCGGCGCGGCGCCGGCGTTCCCCTGCAAGATCTGAAGGGCATCGTGCTCGACGACGGCGACGCCCGCTTCACCGGAGAGTGGGTGCGGAGCGCCTCGACCGCCGGCTATGTCGGCGAGGGCTACCGCCACGACGACAACCGCGCCAAGGGCGAGAAGTCCGCCGAGTTCGCGCCGAAGATCGAGCGAGCCGGAAGGTACGAAGTCCGCATCGCCCACACCCCGAACGCCAACCGCGCCGCGAACGTCCCCGTGGCCGTCGAAAGCGCGGAGGGAACCGTGTCGGTGACCGTCGATCAGCGCCGGGCCGCACCGAACGGCTTGCATTCGCTCGGCACGTTCCGTTTCGAGCCGGGCAAGCCGGCCCGCGTGACGATCGGCAACCGCGGGACGAACGGGTACGTGATCGTCGACGCCCTGCAATTCCTGCCCTTCGAGGAGGAGTGAAGATGGCGTATCCGTCGAACGCGGCGCCAGGACGCTCCGCCGTGCAATCGTTCGAATTTCGTTCGTCCTGCGCGACGTTCTCTCCCGCGGCGGACTCGGCGGACAGAAAAATGCGGGACGGAAAAATGGGAAACAGGAATGCCTCGGCAGGTTTGCCGTGCCGGGGCGTTTTTTTCCGTCCTGCATTTTTCCGTCTTCAATCCTTCCGTCTCCCGGTCGGAGTTCGGTTGCGGCTTTGCCGCGCTGGGTTCTTCGCCGCGGTGCTCTTCGCCGTTGCCGCGGCGGATTCCGCGGCACGGGCCGACACTTTCGTCTACCGCGACCGGGAGGGAGCGCGGCATGAAGTCGACGCGCGTCTGGCCGGTTCGGGGCAGCGCACCCACGCATTGGAACTGTCCGACGGGCAGATTCTGCTCGTTCCCGAGGCGGCGGTCATCGAGCGCCGCCCGGCGGACGATCCCGAGCCGATCAATCACCTCGCCATGGAGAAGAAGCTGCTCGAGGCCTTTCCGGCGGACAAGCTGCTGACCGCCATCGAGCGGCCGCTCGTGCTGGCGATGGTGCTGGCCCGTCCGGTCGATCAGCCGCGGGAGCGCGCGCAGCGCGTGGCGATGCTCCGGCAGCTCGGGAAGTCTTTCGGAAACGTGCAGGGGAAGTTCCAGGAATTCATCCGGGCGACGAGGGTCCCCACGCGCGGACTGCGGTTTCCCCTGGTCGTGCTGATCTTCGAGGCCGATCAGGACTTCAACGACTACGCCGCCGCCATCATCGGCGGCGACAGTCTTTCCGCCCGGAACGTCGCCGGGTTCTACAGCGCGCTGTCGAACCACCTGGTGCTGCGCCTGAGCGAGTGCGACACGTTCCAGGTGCCGATGCACGAATTCATTCACATGCAGGTGCACAACCGGGGCGTCTTCGAGCGGCTGGCGCCCGTGCCCGTCTGGTTTCACGAGGGGATCGCCACCAGCTTCGAGGGAGAGCGCGGACAGGTGCGCCGCGTTCCCACCAACATCACCGAACGTTACGCCAACCTCGCGGCCCAGTCGCGGACCGTCACCTGGAAGCAGATCGTCGAGGAGGACCGCCCGTTTCGCGGCGACCTGTTCGCGGGCGAAGCGTACGGCAACGCCTGGGGCATGCACTGGCTGCTTCTCACGCAGTACAAGGTGCGGTACGGGCAATACGTCCGGCGTCTCGCCGAGAAGACGGCCCTCGAAGAATACTCCGCCGCCGACCGCCTGAAGGACTTCGAGGAGGTTTTCGAAAAGTCGCCGGACGAATTGCAGCGCGAGTTCCTCGACCGCATCGCCCGCGCGGGCATTCGCGTCTCGGCGACCGACCTTCCGCCGTCGCCGCACCCCCCGCGCGCGGCGGGTCGCCCGGCG
>JBBDNT010000250.1:0-14156 GCA_040877445.1 Planctomycetaceae bacterium | reverse complement strand
CTGAAATCGCTCATCGGCTGTGAAAGTCACCCACAGATTCTGGTGAGGAGGCAAAAATTCCAGCCCGGCTACGGAGAGGTGTATGGGCGCTGGAAGGGGGATCGACAGCCCCCGTCGCCGCACAACGAATGGAAGCCGATGCCCGTAGGCCGCGCGGCTTCGCCACGCACGAAATCCGATGCCGGACGGCAGCCGAATCGAGAACGTAGACCGTACTGGTGTGCCAGGCTGGGAACCGACAGCCGAAGGAAGCCGAACGCCGTTGGGGAGCCTCCTTGGCGATTGCCGAATGCCGAGCCGTCCGGCGTCGGTCGCATCCATGCTCCCTCCGCAGTGACGCCGTCCGTCTGCCAAGACCCCCTGCCCCCACCGCCGAAATACAACCGCCCGCCTACTCCCCCACCCATCCGCCCCCCTCGTCCGCGATCCCTCGCGGACTGGGGGACTCCCCACTCGATCCGGGCGGCCCGGTGACGACGGCGACTCGATCGGACCGGACACCGTACAGACGACGGCTGACGCCGCAATTGCCGGACTCCCGGCTGACGCCGCTCGGATTCACACGTGGGGAAGAGGGAGCGTCTGGCTGGGCATTCTTCATTGTACCACCGGCCGACCGGAGCCCCGCTCAGAGCAGCGGGGTTGCTCGTCAAGGCTCCCCACTGCTGATTCCGCCGGGCCGGGAGACGACTCGTAAGTGTTCCGGTCGGCGATGACGCTTCGAGCTGGGGTGATGGCCCTCAGCGGAATCAGCAGCCAGGCGATCCGCTTCGCGTCTGACGGCCTTGACGAGCAAGTCGGCCGGTGGGGGGCTCTGCTATGCCAGCAGGCGGCGGGCCTGCACACCACAAACACCAGAGCGAAAGGCCAATCCGATGACACGCGACCTGAACCCGATCGAGGAGGCGCTGGACCTGGCACACCGTACCGAGAGGTTCGCCGCACGGCTGGCGACCGACACGGACCTGACCAACTACCACGCGGAAGGACTCATCACCTTGCACCACGCACTCACACGGATCGAGAAGGCGGTCTACGACCTATGGACCGAACTCGAAGCCGAGATCGGTCGCCGAACAGACCAGGCGGCCGACACGACACTGTAGGCCACGAATCTTCAATGCCGGCATCGGGACGCGGCCGCCCGGTGCCGGACATCCACACTCGGCCGCAGGAGAGCGAACCATGACCCACAAAAGTTCCAATGGCAACAGTCCGGCATCGTGCGTCCACCCCACCGGCATCGACCCGAGCCTGTGGTACGACGCCCGGCAGTTCTGCCGGATCCTGAACGTCGCCGTCCAGCGGCGGCAGAAGTTCCAGAATGCGATTCGCGACCAGGCGGAGACGATCGCGAACGGCCACTCGATGGTCTTCCTCGGCCGGGTCGGCATCGACACCCTTCGAGAGATTCACACCAAGAACAACCGCACTCGCGAAGCCCTCGACGAGTAAGCCGAGCAGGGTGCCGGGCGGAGCATGGAAGCTCTGCCCGGTTTCCTCTTGCGCTGTCCGCATGGAAGCCGAATCGGTTCTGCCGCGCGGCTTCGCCACGCCAGGGAAGACCTTCATCAGACCCGCAATGACGTTGGCCGACTCCCCACTGAATCGAAACCGAAATGGGCTCTGTAAGGACTCGGCATCGTGCCGAGCAGTCGGACGCGGCGTCCATGCCGCTTGGTCGAACGGCTCGGGCCGGCTGGTCGGTCCAGAGCGACACGCCCAGCCCCCCCGGCCTGCCGTGCGTCTCAGCCGCACGTCAGCCACGCCGCCGACGACCCGGCCGACATCCTGTCGGATCGGCCTCGACCCCCGCACCTGCGCTACGCTTGGCGGGGGGCACGCTTGCCCGTTGGGCCTCGCTTCATCCAGCCGTGAAGTGCTCGCCGATCGCAGCTTGAAGGAACCCGCGAGAGGATGGAGACTGGCCCGCCGGGGCTGCGCTCTTCGGCCGACGTGCCGCCACCCCACCCCCGCGGCTTCGTGCCGCCCGAGTGGCGGCAGGACGGGTCGCACGCGAGCTTCACTCGCGAGCTTCGTCCCGCTCGCTACGCTCGCCTTCCGCCGGCCACAGCCAGGCCCGCACCGTCTCGACCACCGCCCGCAGGCGATCGTCGCTGATGCCCTGCCGGTAGATCGCCGCCATCGAACCATCGACGTGCCCCATGACGGAATCGACCGCGACTTGATCCCGGGACTCGCCGCCGACGGTCTCGAAGTTTCTCCGCAATGTATAGAAGCCCAGCCCTTTCCGTCCGTTGATGCCGAGCTTGTGAAGCAGCTTCCGAAACCGTTCGCCGATCGAATCCCGACGGACGAAAATGTCCGTCGTGCCGATCTTCGGTTCCAGGCGAACGAATCGCCGCCCCTCGCGACTGACGAACGCCAAGCCGAAATCTTCGGAGTCCTTCGGCTCAGGCCGCTTGGCGGTGGATCGGCGGAGCGCCTCGACTGTTTCCGGCCACAGAGGAATCCGCCGCGGCACTTCCGTTTTCGGCCGCGGATAGTTCAGCCATCCGCCTTCCCAGTCGATGGCGCCTTGCGGCATCTCCGCGATGTCCGTATTGCCGAGTCCGCCGTTCAAGCCGAGCAGCACCATCGCTTTCAGGTGAACATCGGCCGAGGCGAGAATGCGGCGGATTTCATCGGCCGTGAACAGCAGCGGGCCGCGTTCGTTCCGTGCCTTGCGAAGCGCCTTCGCCTTGGGCGGTCGCAACGACATGTCCCTGTGTAGGTCGCGGTCGATCAATCCGACGTCGCGACCGTACTTCAGAGCGATACGGACCAAGTTCAATTCGTTCTTGAGCGTCGTGGGGCCCCACCGCTTCGCCATCGACGCCCGCATCTTTCCGAAGTCGTCAGGACGCAGATCATCGAGCGGGCGGTCATCCCGCAGTTCGGCCACGAGCATGTCGCACACGTTGACGTAGTCAGTGTACGTCGACGGCGACAGTTCGCCGGATTCGAGCAACCGCCGCTTGGCATTCCGGAAACCGTTGCACAGGTCGGCCACGGTCGCCTTGCCCTCCACGTTGTTCGGAGGCGGAACGCGCCCCTCGGAGATGTAGGGCCACTGGCGATTGAACTCCTCGAGTGCCGCCTTTCCTTCCGGGTTATCCACGACCTTGCCGAAGTAATGGAACTTGCCCCGGATGTTCTTGCACCATCGCCCCGTATTGTGCGGGAACAGCGGGAACCCCTCATACGGCTTCCCGTCCTTCCGCTTCGCAGCACCTTTTCCGCGACTCTTTGACGTGGTACTCTTCGGCATGGTCGCCCCCTCGACTCTCAGGACCAGCACGTCGCCGCCGGCAACCGACCAGCGAACCTGCGCAAAGTGTCGCAAGTGTCAAGTCCAGTGTCAACCCACCGAAACCCGAATCCGAGAATTCGCCGTATCCCCTGCATATTTCCTTACAAGCGAGAGTGGCGGAACTGGCAGACGCGCGGGATTTAGGATCCCGTGGGGAAACCCGTCCGGGTTCGACTCCCGGCTCTCGCATTCGCATTCGCATTCGATGCCTTCAGCCGGTGCGGAGTTTCGTGCCCAGCCAGAACAGCGCGATGCCGACGACGAGGCAGACCGGCATCACGATCAGCCGGAAGCGGAACGTCAACTCCCACCAGATGAGCACCGGCAGCAGCGCCAGCACCGCCAATTGCATTAGAAAGCCGACTTGCCGCCGCACCGTCAGTTCTCCTCGAACCGTGCCGCGGGAACCTTCACGGGCGGCGCCTCGGTTTTCTCTCCGGCTGCGATCGTGACCTCGAACTCGCGGTCGATCCAGCCGACCAGTTCGTGCCAGACGCGCAGTTTGTGAGTGCCTGCCGGCAGCTTTTCGATCGTGAACTTCCCTTGCTCGTCGGTGATCGCCGCGTAGGGGTGATCGAGGACGAGCCAATAGGCCCGCATGTGCCGGTGGATGTCGCACTCGACCTTCATCGGCAGCAGTTCGGGAATCGGGTTGGAGACCGTTTCGCCTTTGCGGTCGTTCGCCTGCAACAGGAAATTCACCGATTGATTGCGGAGCGGATAGGTGTGCGTGTTGTGGGACACCGGATCGTCGGAGAGCACGCGGACCTTCTGATCGGTCCGGACGAACAGCGCGTGGGGGAAGAACCGGCATCCCTTCTGGTCGAAGACGACTTCCTCTTCCGAACCCGCCTTCAGGTCGGGATGCACGTCGCTCGCCCGCAGCAGGTACACGAACACGTTCGCGATCCCTTTCGTCTCGGCGTCGACGACGAGGGCGTCGCTGAGGACGGACTCGGCGGAGCAAACGGCGGCGTCCTTGGCGGCCGCGTCGCCCTTGCGGACCAGCAATTCGCGTTCGGGAATCTCGCCGTCGAAGAGGAATTGTCCGCTGAGGTCGCCGTACTCGGCCGCGAACGCGGAGCCATTCAGCGCGAGCAGCGAGAACAGGCACCCGCCGAAAAGCAGACGCCACGCGAGCGGTCGTTCGAATCGCACGGGCAACATATCGATCGATCCTCGAATTCGAGCGTGAAGAGACGACGCCTTGACCTTTCCGGGGCGCGGCGATTTCGTGCGCGCCATCGGCAATCCAGAGTAGCGGATGCGTCGATCGAAGGCGAGCGAGGGCATGGTGAGACGGAGCGGTTCCACGGCGATTCTCGAGCGAATCGATCCGCGAAACCGCAAGCGGGTCGGTGGGCGCCGCCCAGGTCGGACGTCTCGAATCACGCCGAATCGAGTCACCTCGAATCCTCTCGAGTCACGTCGGCGAATCGAGGAACGGGTCGAGGCCCATTTCGAGTTGCGATTCTTTTCGCCGTCGCTCGTGGAATGCCAGTTCCACCCGGGCGCGGAAGTGGCGGCGTTCGATCTTGCGCTGCGCCTTGCGGAATCGGCGGGCGAAGCGCGCGAGAGTTCCCCCCGAGCGCCGCGCTTGCTCCGTCAGGCGGCTTGCTTCCGTTTCGCCCAGTCCGACTCGGAGAACTTCGTCCTCGAGCGACAGGTGTTGCCGAAACGTGCCGGGATCGCCCTGCCGTCCCGCGCGGCCTTCGAGTTGCCGGTCGATGCGTTCCGAATCGTGCAGTTCGGTGCCGATAACGTGCAGGCCGCCGGCCGCGATCGATTCCGGGGGAAGTCGAATGTCGGTCCCTCGGCCGGCCATGTTGGTCGCCACAGTGACGCGGCCGGGGCGACCGGCGAGGGCGACGACTTCGGCTTCCGCCGCCGGATTCCGCGCGTTGAGCACGGCGTGCTCGATTCCCGCCGCGCGCAACAGCGCGGAGAGCCGTTCGGACGATTCGATCGACCGCGTACCGACGAGCACCGGCCGACCGGAATCGCGCGTCGCGCGCACTTCTTCGACGATCGCGTTCCACTTTTCCTCGGCGGTGAGGACCACGCGATCGTCGAGCCGCGCGCGCCGCACGGGGCGGGCAGTGGGGATGTCGACCACGCGCAGACGGTAGAAGCGATGAAACTCTTTCGCCGCGGAGCGCGCGGTGCCGGTCATTCCGGCGAGGTGCGGGAACCGCCGGAAGTAATCCTGCACGGTGACGCGGGCGGCGTGCCGCGTTTCGGGAGTGATCGCGACGGCTTCCTGGGCTTCGATCGCCTGGTGCAGACCGCCGCGCCACTTTCGCCCTTCGGCGATGCGCCCGGTCGCTTCATCGACGATGACGACGCGACCGTCGCGGACCACGTATTGGCGATCGCGGTGCAACGTGCGGTCCGCGTGGATCGCACGCTCGACGAACGCGCACAACTCGGGCAGCAACAGCGAACGCAACTCCGGCGAGTGCTCCGCTTCCTGGAGCAGCGACCGCCCTTCGGCGGTGAGCAGCACGCCGCCGTGCTCCGGATCGTCGAGATAATGCCGATCGACAGTGAATCGTCCGGCGAGCGCGGCGCTCCAGCGGTAGGCGGCGGCGATCGCGGGATCGGCCTCCGGCTCGCCCGCCGCGATGATCAACGGCAGCCGGGCTTCGTCCAGCAGCAGGCTGTCGGCCTCGTCGACGAGAGCGAAATGGGGTTCGCGCTGCACGGGGGGTTCGGCGGAAGGGGCGGCGAACATCCAGCCGCCGCCGCCGCCGCCCGCCGCGCGTTGCGCGAGGCGGTCGCGAAGAAAGTCGAACCCGAACTCGCGGGCGGTGCCGTAGGTCACGTCGAGGGCGTAGGTCCGTCGCCGCGCGCCGCGCGACATGTCCGCGACGATCGCCCCGCAGCCGAGGCCGAGGAGACGATAGACCGGTCCCATCCATTCGGCGTCGCGGGCGGCGAGATAGTCGTTGGCGGTCGCGACGAGCGCGCCGCGACCGGCGAGCGCGTGCAGAAACACCGGCAACGTGGCGGCGAGCGTTTTGCCTTCGCCGGTTCGCATCTCGGCGATCGTTCCGTTCGCCAGCGCGACGCCGGCGAGAAGCTGCACGTCGTAATGCCGCTCGCCGATCGTCCGGCGTGCCGCTTCTCGGACGAGGGCGAACGCCTCGGGAAGAACGGCGGTCGCCGGTTCGCCGCTTTGGACGCGATAGCGCAAAGTGCCGCCGCGTTCCGCGAGGCGGGCGTCGTTCTCGGCGGCGAGAATCGATTCGAATTCGGCGATTCGCGGCAACCAACGCGCATGCCGCGCATGCCGTCTCTGCGCCGGAGTCCCCAGAACGGCCCGCACGCGATCGGTCCAACCGAATGGTCGCGACGATTCCGGCGGGTGGGTGGCGGGCGGATTCAAGACGGGGTTTCGCACACGTTTCGCTCTCAGCAACACCCGGACGGACCGCAGCACTCGGTCGCCGGCGATGATGACGAAAGGGGAACGATCGTGATGTCGTGCGACTCTCGCCGCGGTTCTCCTCGGTGTGCGCGGACCGTCACGCTGCGAAACTCGATGCCTTCCACGATCGTCCACGGCTCCGCCTGACGCGCGACGACTTCGAGCTTGTCGAAGCCGGCTTCCGCGAAGGCGGCGGCGAACTGTCGCTCTTCGAACGCGCCGCTGATGCAGCCGCTCCACAAGTGCGGATCGTTCCGCAACGCCTCCGGCACGTCGCGGTCGGCGACGATGTCGCTGACGACGGCCCGTCCGCCCGGCTTGAGCACGCGGTGCATCTCGGCGAACAGCCGTCGGCGGTCCGATTGCCGAACGAGGTTCAGCACGCAGTTCGAGACGATCACGTCGATCGTGCCGTCCGGAATCAGCGGACACTCGCGGCGGAGCGTCTCGGCGTGCGTTTCGGCCTTGAGCCAATCGGTGCTCGAGCGGACCGGGTTTTCGGCGAGGTGCGCGTCGAGCCGATCGAGGTCGAGCTGCAAGTCCTGGATCTTTCCCTTGCGGAACTCGACGTTGGAGAAGCCGAGCCGCGCGGCGACTTCCTCACGATACTTGCGGGCGAGGGCGAGCATTGCGTCGTTGGCGTCGATGCCGATCACTCGTCCGCGGGGGCCGACGTTCTTCGCGGCGATGTAGCAGATTTTCCCGCCGCCGCTCCCCAGGTCGAGCACGGTTTCCCCTTCGGCGACGAACCGCGACGGATCGCCGCAGCCGTAATCGCGCTCGAGAATTTCGGCCGGAATGTGCTCCAGCGTTTCGGGGCGATAGTCGACGGGACAACAGAGGGCCGGCTCGAGCGCGCGAGCGGCGGCGCTGTAGCGGGCGCGGACGGCGTCCTCGACGTCGACGCCGTCTCTCGGGACGGAATGAAACTCCACCATGTTCGATTCTCCTCGCGACGTCCGGGGCAGGGCGGGGCGTGCGATGTTTTCGTGGTGGCCCGCGCGACGCCGCGGAACAGGACAAGCCGCGTGAGCCGTCGCGTTCCTCGTTCGGACCTTCGGCCAGTATCTCAATCCGTTCGACCAGCGACCAGTCGAGAGCGCAAGTTGGTTCGGATCGGCCACAGTGGGACGAACTTCCAATCCGTCCGCCACAGGCTCCCTCGTGAAAGGCCGTGGGTGGTATCGGATCGCGAATTCTTCGCTTGGGGGGCATTCACTCCGATCGGCGGGCGGGACGAATGCGAGGCAGGACGGATCGGCAATCGGTTCGACCGCACCTTCAGCATCGAAATCGCGCGTGGCGGAATTCGCGCGAATTCCGCCACCGCCGACTCACGATCTCGATCCGGACAAGGCGCCTCGGAGGTGGTATCGGATCGTGAATTCTTCGCTCGGCGCGCTTCCGGCGGGGGCCGTTGACGGGTCGGCGCTGGCTTGAATATCGTCGGCGTGCCGCGCCGCCTGGACGCGACGAACCCGTGTGCGCGACACGCTTGGAGTTGCTCGGGGGGCGGGCGGAATTCGTCGAGACCGCGCTCGGCGTCGACGCGATCCATCGGCGATGCGGGGTTGCCGGGTGCATCCACGTCCGGGTGCGTGGGGCGGGGCCGCTCATCGAACCAGGCATCCATGCCAATCCTCTCGTGCGGGTGGAAGTCACTCTTGCGGGAAGGCGCTTCGAACGGGAAGCGAATTTCCCCCCGGCGGCCGCGCCCGTCGCGGCGCTCGCCGCAGCGGGCGTTCACATCAGGGCGCAGTCTGGATCCTTTACCGCCGACGACGCAAGAGGAATTCGGAAAAATGTTCCGCGGGTCGCCAGAGAAGCCGCCCGCGAGAAACTCCCGCGCCCCGACAGGGAATGCTCACTCCGACGCGATGTCGCATTCCGGACGGAGTGCCCGCAGGCGGGCGAGGCCGGCGGGAGTCAGTTGCGTGCCGACGACGGTCAGCCGTAGGTCTTGACCGCCTTTTCGATCGCGTCGCCGGCGCGGGCGAGGTCTTCCGGCAGCATGACCGGGTGCAACTCGACGCGGGCATCGAAGGTGAGGAACCACGGCTCGGCGACCGCGGGAATCTGCGACGCGTCCCGCATGTCGAACACGATGAACCCGCACCGTTCGCCGTCGTTGTCGGTGAAGTAGGCCGCCTCCGGCTTCAGTTCTGCGAGAATCGCCTGGATTTTCGAGCCGAGCGTGCCGGCGCGGGCGGCGTCGTTTCCCGCCTCGACGGGGATGTTCACCTTCAGCAGGAAACGCATGGCGGCCTCTGGAAAATTCGAGTGGGAATCGGACGTTCGCGATACTGCCGATCAACATATCCGGCCGTGCGGAAAAAGCGAAGCGCCAACCGGGGCGCGAAACCGCAAGCGGCAGCGTGGAAGTCGATTCGCCACTGGCGACCCGATCTCCGCCTCCCTACACTTGAGAGAACGCAAGGGAGGAACTTGTCGAGATGGCAATGCGCGTGGTGCTGGCGATGAGCGGGGGGGTGGACAGTTCCGCCGCCGCTCGTTTGCTGCTGGATCAGGGATACGAGGTCGTGGGACTGTTCATGCGGTCCGGCGCGGTCGAGGAGACGGTCTGCGCCGCGCCGGGCGACGATCCGTTCGCGATCGTCACGCCGCCGGAGAAGGCCGGGCACAAGCAGGGATGTTGCAGCGCCGCCGACGCCGCCGACGCCCGCCGCGTGGCGGACCGGCTCGACATTCCCTTCCACGCGGTCAACTTCCAGGAGGCGTTCGGGCGGATCAAGGATTACTTCGCCGACGAATACCTCGCCGGCCGCACGCCGAACCCCTGCGTGATGTGCAACAACTGGCTGAAGTTCGGCAAGCTGTGGGAGTTCGCCGAGCAGGTGGGGGCCGAGCGGATCGCGACCGGGCATTATGCGCGGCTTGTCCCGGCGAGCGGCCGGCGTGAGCCGGCTGGTGGATTGCGCGAAGCCGCCGCCGCTCGAGATTCCGGATTGAAGCGCGCTGGTGGCGTGGGTCACCGGGGGGCTGACGCCCCCCGCTCGCCGGCGCTGTTGCGTGGCGCCGATCGCTCCAAGGACCAGAGCTACGTGCTGTTCGGCGTCGAGCGGGCGCTGCTCGATCGCATTCTGCTGCCGGTGGGCGAGTTCGAGAAGCCGGAGATTCGCGAACTCGCGCGGCAAACCGGCTTGCGCGTACACGACAAGCCGGACAGCCAGGAGATCTGCTTCATCCCCTCGAACGACTACGCGGACTTCATCGAGCGGCATCGCGGGCCGCGGGAGACCGCGGGCGAACTGGTCGACACGGCGGGGAACGTCGTCGGCATGCACGCCGGCTACGAGCAGTTCACGATCGGCCAGCGGAAGGGACTGGGCATCGCGTTCGGCACGCCGCGGTTCGTCGTCGCGGTCGAGCCGGAGTCGCGGCGAGTCGTCATCGGGACTCACGAAGACCTCGCGCGGACGGAACTCGAGGCGGACCGCCCGAACTGGCTTGCCGACGTTCCTTCCCGGTTCGAATGCCTCGCGCAGATCCGCTATCGCCATGAACCGGCCGCGGCGGAAGTGCGGGTGATCGATGAAAACCGATTTCGCGTGCGTTTCCACGAGCCGCAGTATGGTGTCGCTCCGGGACAGGCGGTCGTTCTCTATGAGGGCGACCGCGTGCTGGGCGGCGGGTGGATTCGGTGAGCGCGCCGACGAGGAGTTCCGAGTTACCTGAATTCATCGTCACTCACGCCAACCACGCGCCCCGCGTCCAGGAACGCGAGCCGCGTGACGACGCGCTCCGGATCGAGGCGGAACATTCGCGCGACCGCCGTGCGGTAGGCGGCGAGTTGCGGCGCGTATTTCTTCGCGGCCGCGCCGATCGCGGCGGCGTCGGCGGCGCGGTCGGTCTTGAAGTCGATCACGTCGGCGGCGATCGGCCTTTCCTTCCGGCGGACGACCACGAGCCGGTCGATGATGCCGTTGACGAGCACGTCGTCCAGCCGCACCGCGAAGGGCAGTTCGCGGTGGACGGCCAAGTCGGTGCCGAGCGACGAGTGAGGAGCGGCGCGTGAATCCGCGATCTCCGCGCACACCTCCGGCGGCCAGCCGATCGCGGCGGGATCGGCGTACGACGCGCGCGACAACAATGTCGCCAGCGGCGGGCCGGCGAGCAGTTCGCGGAGCCGGGCGAGATCGGCTTCGAGTTCGCCCGCGAATTCCAGTCGCCGGGCGATCGTGCGGAGACGTTCTTCCAACTCGGCGAGCGGGACCGGCTGAAGCCGGTCGCCATGAACATCCAGCCACTCGATTTCTTCCAGCCAGGCGTGGAACAGCGTGCCGCGCGAGGTGGCGCGGTCGTCGCGGCGAAGGCGGTCGGCGAGGCGGACCCGCGTCCCCCCGGCGAGCGACGAGGGCGACTTGCGGTCGAGACCGCGACGGCGCCGCGCGGCGCTCGGCTTGAGACGCACGTCGAGCCGTTCGATCGCGGACGGGGCAGCGGTCGAGTCCTTTTCGAGCGCCGCGTCGTCGCCCCAGCCGCTCTCGGGCCGCTGCCAGGCGAGCGTGCCCGCTTCGAGCGGCTGTCCTCCGAAGAGCGCGCCCCGCAAGACGCCCGCGAACGTCTTCGCGCAATCCTTGTCGTGCGGCGCGACGATCATGTGCAGTGAATGGATCGCCCGCGTCATCGACACGTACAGCACGCACAACGATTCGATCACCTGTTGCGTCTCGCGCTCGGCGAACATCCGCTGAAAGCTCGCCGGCAACATGCTCCGCACGGCCTCCGACGCATACGGGCAGATGCGGTCCGGCGGGTCGATCTCCGTCGGACGCCCGGCGACGAACCGCGGCTGTTGGCCCTTCATGGCGACGTCCAGTTCCGGCAGGACGACGATGTCGAACTGCAAGCCCTTCGACTGGTGGACCGTCATCACCCGCACGTTCGCCGCCATCGGCGATTCGACGCGCTGCGACTCCACGAGTTGCACGAAGTCGCGCGGGCGAACGGTCGCCTCGGGATCGTAGCCGTATGCCAGTTCGACGAGTTGCGACAGCCGCGACAACTCGCGGTCGTCGCACTCCGGCGCGAGCTGGCGAACCCATTCGTAGATCGTGCGGCCATAGCCTTCGTCGAGCAGTTTGCGGCGAACGTCGCGGGCGAGCGCGCGGGCGGCGGCCGCGCTCGAGTCGTCGTTTTGCCAACTGGTGAACCCGAGCGCCGTTCCCAGCGGCGAGGTCGCCACGTGAAACCGCGCGGCCCGGTCGCCGGGATGATCGGCGAGGACGAGCAGCGACAGGATGAGCCGCACGGCGGCGGAGTCGGTGAGCGGGTTGCCCCCCTCTTCGCTCGCCGGCACTTCGTGGCGGCTGCGGAGTTCGTGGATCAACCGGGCGACCGTCTCGTTCCGGCGAACGAGCACGCCGATGCCGCGTTCGGGATGGGCCGCGACGAGTCGGGCGATCTCCGAAGCGGCGAACGAGAGCGTCGCGCGCCGTTGTTCGCGCGAGTCGGGCCGGGCGACCCCTTCCGCCTGCGGGGCGACGAGCAGCCGCACTTCGCCCGACAGTTCGGTCCGCGCCGTTTCGTGCGGGATGAAGCGATCGCTCCACCAGCGCGTGGCGTCGGGCCAGTCGGCGAGCGCGGGGTTGCCCGCGAGCCGGCCGAAGACTTCGTTCACCGCGTCGATGACGACCGGGGCCGAGCGGTAGCTCTTCGTCAATTCGCCCTGCTCGATGCCGGTGAATTCGGTCGTGACGGCGTCGAAGATCGCGGCGACCCCGCCCCGCCAGCCGTACAGCGCCTGCTTGACGTCGCCGACGCAGAACAGCGAGCGCGTTGCGGGTGACGAGTGACGAGTGACGAGTGACGAGTCGAGAATGGATTCGGGCGGTGCGTTCGTCTGTCGCGAGAGTTGCTGCGCCGCCTCCACCGCTTCGGCACTTTCTAACGAAGCCGCAGGATCGTCGCCGGAACTCGTCACTCGGAACTCGTCACTCGTCACTCCTTCCGTCACCCGCTCGGCCAGCGGCCGCAGCACCCGCCACTGCGCGCGTGACGTGTCCTGGAACTCGTCGAGCAGCAGGTGGTCGAGCTGCGCGTCGAGACGATAGGCGGTCGAGGCGAGGGTGCCGGCGGCGAAGGCGTCGGCGAGCGTCCAGGTGACGTCGTCGAACCGCAGCCCCTTCCGCCCCAGCTTGAGCCGGTGATATTCCAGATCGAACTTCTCGAGCAGTCCGCGGGCCGCTTCGGTCCGATCCGCCAGATGGCCGAGGACCACGCTCTTCGCGTGCTCGAGCAGCTTTTCGTAGATCGCGACGACGGCATCGTCGATCGGCTTCTTGTAGTAAGTGGACTCGCCCGCGAGCAGCCGCTTCGCGAAGCCCCCCGCGATGAAGCCTTCCCAATCGTCCTCGCGGGCCTTCGCGAGGTCGCCGTCCCGCGCGTTGGTGAATCGCTTGTCGGTGAAGGTCGCCTCCGCGAGCGCTTCGAGCGACTGGCGCAGTTCCTCGATCGGCAGTTCCGCGCTGCGCGGAACCTTCCGCCAGGCGTCGGCGCGCGACTCGCGATGCAGGTCGTACAGGTCGGTGACGATCTCCAGAATCTGCGCCGCCACCGAGCGGACGACGTCTCCCTTGCTCAACAGCAGCATCAGCGTGACGACGGAGTTCGTCTCTTCCGCGCGGAGCACTTCGCGGACCGCCGCGCTTCGCAGCCGCCGGTCGTCGAGTTCGTCGATGATTCCCCACCCGGCGGGCAGCCCGAGTTCGAGACCGAACGCCCCCGCCACCTGCACGAAGAAGCTGTCCAGCGTGCCGATCCGCAGCCGGTGCAGCTGCGCCAACAGCCCGGCGAGCATCCGCCGGCATTCGTCGCGCGACAAGTCGGGCCGTTCGAGATGCGTGCGAAGCTGATCGAGCTTCGCGTCGTCGAGCGCCCCTTCCGCAAGCCGCGTGAGCACGCGGTCGAGAATCTCGCCGGCCGCCTTGCAGGCGAAGGTGGTCGCGAGAATATGATCGGCCGGGACGCCGGTCGCGGCGAGCGCGAGAAAGCGGTTCGACAGCTGAAACGTCTTCCCCGTCCCGGCCGACGCGCGGATCAAGCGATGTGGAAATCCAGTGATGGTCGTGACTCCGCTCTTGCGGTCTTGCCCGTGTCCGCCAGTCTGTTGTACCAAGGGTTCGGCATTCGAGGCTACCGTCACGCGGCGACCCGCGGCGATGAGGGAGCCGTCTTCGCGCGGATCGCGCTCCGCGCGAGCCCGTGAGGCAGCGGCGGGGATTGATTCGACCGGCAGCCGACGCCCGCGAATCGGGCCGCGACCGTGACAGAGCGGGCGAATCGGGCCGCGTTCGAAAGACCGCTTCCTTACGGGCGCGGCTCGATGCGCGGAATGGCGGGAACCGCCCGCGCGCGTCGTTCCCGCGAAGGCGGGAATCCAGTCGGTGCGCG
>JBBDNT010000249.1:0-14210 GCA_040877445.1 Planctomycetaceae bacterium | reverse complement strand
CATGGCCAATCCATCCTACGGTCGACCCACAAGATCAAGGTTGAAGGCGTCCTACCCGCCAAACAGTCGACCGTCGGAAGGATCGCCAATCCGTCTCACGACGTCGGCAAAACTCGGAATTCGAATGGGGCGTCGCCCTAACCGTTGGGCAGTGCCTGGAGTTCCAGCGTGATGGTTTTTTCCGTTCCGTCGCGAATGGAGATGACCTCGACGGTTTCGCCGACGGACTTGCCCTCGAGCGCGCGGTACAGATCCAAGGCGCTCGTCACGGGGCGATCATCAATGGCGACGATCAGGTCGCCGAGGATCCGTTCCTCGACCTGCGTCCCGCGCATGCCGGCTTGCTCGGCCGCGCCTCCTTCGGTGAGCCGCATCACCAGCACTCCCTGGCGGGGAAGGACGCCGCGGCGGACCAGTTCCGCGACGACCGAATCGGGAGCGATGGCGACTCCCAGTCCCGGCCGATCGACGTGCCCGTTGCGGATCAACTGGGGGACGATGTGATTGACCATGTCGACCGGGACGGCATAGCCGATTCCCGCGAACGCTCCCGAGGGACTCTGAATGGCGGTGTTCACGCCGATCAGCCGTCCCGCGCTGTCGAGGAGCGGTCCGCCGGAATTGCCGCTGTTGATCGCGGCGTCGGTCTGGATGACGTCCTGAATGGGGCGGTTGGTGAGCGACGTGATTTCCCTCCCGAGACCGCTGATCACCCCCGTGGTGAGGGTCTCCTGCAAGCCCCAGGGGTGCCCGATCGCGAACGCCTTTTGCCCCACCTTGAGGTCGGCGGAGGTGCCGATCGGCAGCGGGACGAGCTCGTGCTCGGGGGCGTCGATCTTGAGGACGGCGAGGTCGTGATCGGGATCGACGCCGACAATGCGGGCGTCGTGGACGGAGTCGAGGTTCAGAATCACGCGCACCCGCCGCGTCCGGCTGATCGGGTGCAGAACGTGGTAGTTGGTGACGACGTATCCCTGCTTGTCCCACACGAACCCGCTGCCGGTTCCCTCGGGCGCCGCACGCAGGTTCCCGTCGCCGACGTGACGGTACAGGGCGAGGTTGACGATCTGCACGACGGCGGGCGAGGCCTGCTCGACGATCCGGATCGTCACTTTCTCGTCTTCGGCGAGATCGCCGCGGGCGTCGATCGGCCGTGGCTGGGCGTGCGGATCGTGCAGCCGCGAAGGGATCCAGTCGATCACGCGGTACAACAGCGCCCCGACCAGGACCAGCATGATCGCGACGAGCCAACCCCGCGGTTGCGGTCGCGGCTGTGTGGAGTGCGGCGACGACGCCGTCGTCCGGGAAGGCTCGGGCGACGACGATTCGGGAGGCGGGTCGAAGGAGGACATGGGACCGAATCTTCCGCTGCCGGGAGTTTGTCACGAGCTACCCGATTCTACGCGAAACGGCTCGATCACGTTCCCGCGGGCCGCGGAATTCACGAGAATTCCGAGACGCGACCGTCCCCGTGATCGTTCGCACCACGGCGAATGGAACGCTGGAGCGAGGCGCGTCGGATGCGCCGATCCGGTCACTTTCTTCGCGGACTTCGCAGTGCAATCGTTTCACTTTCGCCATTCCTGCGCGAATTTTTTCATCGCGTCCTTGGCGACCTTCTGTTCGATTCCTTCGCAACCGGTGCACGAGTTGGGGATTGGAACGTCGTGAGCGAGCTTTCGACCACGGATTCCACGGATGGGCACTGATGAAATCGGAAAATCCGTGCTCATCAGTGCCCATCCGTGGTGAGAATTCTGCTTTCCTTGGTTGCGGCTCTGCTGCGCTGTGACCTTCTGTTCGGAGAAGAATCGAACAGAAGAGCGCCAAGACCGCGAAGACGATCGAATGGATGCCGGAGTGAACTGCCTCAGCCCTTCTCTTATTCTCTTCGTGTTTACTGGCTTTGGTGGTGGTTCGTTCGTCGTTCCTTTGGTTGCGGCATCGCCGCGCTGCGCCGATTCATCGCCGCACGTTCAGCCCATGTCGGCGACTTTCGAACCCAACTCGCCGACCGCTTTCACGAGGCGGCCGCGGACCTTGCCCGGCAGCCGGCGAAATTGCTCGCCGAATTCCGGCGTGAAGGCGTTGTTGATCCGTTCCAACTGCGAGATCATCCGCAACGCGACCTGCTCGACATTGGCCTGCGGTTTCTCCGCGACGGCGATGCGTTCGCGCCCCGGCTCCTCTTCCGACGCGGCCGCCTCGCGGGCGACGGCGGCCTGTCGGTCAGCCGAGCTTTCCACCGCGGCGCGTTCACCCCCGTTTCGACCGGCTGAAATCGCATGCCCCCCGTTTCCCGGCGCGCGGACTTCCGTCGGCGTGGCGGGGACGAAGGCGATCGCCGGATCGCCTCCCCAGTCGTCGGCCGGGGGGGCGGTCAGATCCTCGCCGTGGCGTGCCCGCCGCCAGGCTTTCATCTCGGCGACCGTGACCTGGTTCTCCTCGCCCCATTGCAGGCACTCGGGAGCGTCGTCCCAGTTGAGCGCGACGTAGAAGTGCGACCACTTCAGGCCGGGATATCGCTCCCGCACGTCGCTGAACGTCTCCCACACGCGGCGGCGCTGGTAGACTTGGTCGCTCGACAATCCGACCATCGCAGCGAAGTCGGCGTCCGTTCGACCGCGGGCGTGTTTCTTCGTCCACACCGCGGCGCACTCCCCGACCGTCCAGTTGCACTGGCTGACCGATTCCTGGGCGCGGGCGACGAGTTGTTGTTCGGTCTCGCGAACATCCGTGACGGAAGGGGCGGCCATGCGCGCGTTCCTGCTCCTGTTGCCGGTCGATGGGGAAACCCCGATCCTACTCCCCGGCAAAAGGGAATTCCACCGTGGCCATCGCGCGCGATGCACGGGAGCGGGAGGTTCCACCGGCGGGGCCGGACAATCGAGCGACTCGTCCGATTTTCCGGATGACCACGGGGGACTCGGGCGCCCCCGGCCGACGTCCGCTGGAAAGCGCCTCCCGGCCGTCAGGGGGCGACGGCGGACGCCGCGGGCATCGCGGGGGGAATCGGGAGCGTCCGGGCGGCGACGCCGCCGTCGGTCCCGTCGCTGGCTTTGGCCACAGGGGGATTGTCGAAGGCGGCGAGATCCAGGCGCAGGTCGGCGGGAACGACGTCGAGAAACTCCTTCCCGAGCCAATTCCCCTCCCAGAGAATCGTTCCCGCCTGCGGAGGCGATTCCGAGGAGGGTCGCGCGATCCGCCGCCATTCGTCGAAATCGTATTCCATGCCCATCTCGAGCGTGGGAGCGATCGACCACGCGATCAGGAACTGGTCGTAGAAGTTCTTGTCGAAGTCCCAGCGAAGCAGCCGGCGAAAGTCCTCGATCGGATTGGCGCCGGTCATCGAGATCAGCGGAACGGTGGTGTTGGTCGCGAAGATGCTGTCCCGCGGAGCGAGCCGCACGGGGGGCAGTTCGCGGGGGATCGAGCCGCTGTCGACTCGCAACAGGCCGCCGCCGACGATCGCCGTCACGTGTTCCAGTCGCAGTTCCAACTCGGTCCCTTCGGGGGGACGGTCCCGGCCGCCGAGCAGTTCGAGCACCGCGCCTTCCAGCGCGAGGCCGCTCTGATGCAGCTCGATCCGGCCCGGTTCGGTGTGCTTGGCCACGATCAGGCTGCATCCGCCGCGGATGAAGCTCCCGTCGATCCGCAAATCGAGCCGCCGCTGATCGAACCCGGTCCGCATCGTCTTCATGCCATCCAGCCCGCCGCCGAGGCCGGAAACCAGCTCGAAGACCGCCGCCGGCCGGTTGCCGTCGTTCGCGATCGAGATCGTCACCCCCTGCAGGCGCACCTGGTCCTCGCCCTGCAGCGAGAACATCGCCCAGTGCTCGTCGTAAACGGGTACCTCGCGATCGACCGACATCACCAGGTCGACGTCGATCAGGTCGAGCGAGCCGCTGTCGAGCGTCATCATCTGGATGACGTCTCCCTGGGCCTGCACGCTCTGGTGGCGGAAATGCAGCAACGGGCGGTAACCGTCCACCCCCTTGATCGTGAGCGTCTTCTTGACGATTCGGAGCGGCTCGTCGATGACCGGCCGGCCGTCGCCGCCGATCCGCCGGCCGTCGAACCGCAGTTCGATGCGGCTGTAGTCGGCCGCCGCCGCACACGCCCCCTCCAGCGTCGGGAATCCCTTGGGTTCTCCCAAATCGTTGAGCAACGTCGAGCCGTCGGCGTTGACGATCGTGATGCCCGGCATCGGCGGCTTCGGCGGCTCCGCTTCCCTCACGGAGGGAGCGTCGCCCGGGAAACTCGTCGCGCTGGTTCCACCGGGTGACGGGGCCGACGGCGTCGCGCCGGGAGATTCCGCCCCCGAGGAAGTCGAGTGCCCTGCGGTGGCCGGACCGGGAATCGTGCCGGACGGCGGCGCCCCTGCACCATCCGATGTCGCCGTTTCGTGGAAACGTCCGCCCCCGTTCGGCGCGTCGGAACCGCCGATCAGCACTTGTTGAGCCGCGTCGATGGCCGCCGTGGCGACGGCCTCGGTGGCGACGACGCCCGGCGCGAGAGGTTCCGCGGCCGGGGAGGACGGATGGGGATCGTCGCCGCGGGAATTCGATGGGCCGCCGTTCCCTCCCTGCGCGACCCGTCGTTCGGTCTCCGGACCCGGCCGCATTCCGAGCCGGGGGAATTGGTATTGGTCGAGCAGCACGACGATCAGCAGCAGCGCGGCGGCGGTCGCCATCCAGCCGAGATGCCGCTCCCAAAAGCTGCCGCGCTCCGCACGGGGGCGGGACCAGACGAGCCCTTCGGCCGGCAGCGCGCGCAGTCCCATGCCGCCGGCGACGAGCATCAGGTCGCGAATCAGCGACTCCGGATCGGGATAACGGTGCCGCCGGTCGCTGGCCATCATCTTCCGCACGATTCCGGCAAGCTGCTCCGAGACGCGGGGGTTCTTTCGTCGCGGATCGGGCGGTTCCTTCCCCTGATGATCGAGCAGCTTTTGCAGCACCGTTCCCTCGGGATACGGCGGCTCCCCGGTCAGCATGTGGTACAGCGTGCAGCCCAGGGAATAAATGTCGCTGCGGACATCGACGTGCCGCGGATCCTTGGCCTGCTCCGGGGAGATGTAGTCGAAGGTTCCCAGCGTCGTCCCGGCGACCGTCAGATCCGCCGACGAGTCCTCCGATTGCTTGCGGGCCAGGCCCAGATCGACCAGTTTCGCGCGGCCGTTGGGGGCGACGATGATGTTCGAGGGCTTGATGTCCCGATGCACCACTCCCGCGGCCGCGGTGTGCACGAGCGCCGTCGCGATCTGCAGCGTGTAATTGACCGCCTCCACCGGTTCGAGTCGGCCGTGCCGCTGGATCAGGTCGCGAATGTTCGTTCCGGTGACGAACTCGAAGGCGATGAACTGCAGGCCCTTGTCTTCGCCGAAGTAATACACACCGGCGATGTTGTCGTGATCGAGCCGGGCCGCGGCCCGCGCTTCGTTGCGGAACCGCTGGATCGCCGAGACGTCGTGCGACTGCCCCGGCGAAAGCACCTTGAGGGCGACGATGCGATCCAGCCGCTGATCGACGGCGCGGAACACCGCTCCCATGCCCCCCGTGCCGATCCGCTCTTCGATCACGAAGTGATCCAACTCGACGCCCGCGGCCGAATCGGTCGCCAACGGTTCGCCGCCCGACTCGACCGGAAACAACTGCCGAAACAATTCGGAACCGCCGACCGCGGCTCGCAGGCCATCCACGACGAGCGCGACGCCGCGGCGCTCGGGATTGATGACGGTCTCCGGGCCGTGGGAGGCCCCGGCCGGCGGATAAGCCGTCCCCTTCAGCCCTCCCGGCGACTGGCCGGAATCGGAACGTTCGGACATCGAAGTTTCTTGCAGGATGTGACGCGGCGAATGGTCGTGCGGGATTGATGAAGTCCGGGCCGGTTTCGGCCGGCCCGAACGACGCGTGTCCGAAAATCTCGTCTCGGGTTTCTTCGAACGACGGATCTCGGCGCGATCGCTCCCGCGCCCTCAATTGATGGACCGCGACCCGCCCGGGTTCCCGAGAAAACCTCCCTGTCTTCCGAATATGTCCTTTTTATCGGCCCGCTCCCGCGCAATCGCCGCGGCCTCATCCGCCGATCGAAATTCGCGCAACCGCCGAATCGATCGCCCGCAGGTACTCCTCCAGCTTCGAATACACCTGCTCGGTATAGTCTTCGCTCTCGACGAGTTGGACGACCTGGCCGTGAATCGCCGCGTAATCCGTGCGGTGACTGCGCGCCTCGGTCCGGGCGCCGCTGCGCGGCTCGAGCATTCGCACCAGCGCATCCGACTTGGGCACGAAGTTCCGGTCGAGGTGTTCGACCAGTTCCCGGATGTGCCTTTCGGCCGCCACGAACAGCTCGGGGAGCGTCATCTGGGCCGCGGAGCGCGCACTCATCGCCTTCCCCCCATCCAAGTGCCGACTTCGGCGATCACCGGTGTTTCCACCATTAGACCCGCGCTTCCCCCACGGCGTCAAGACGCAGTTTCTCTTTCCGCCGGAACCGGCTACACTCGATCGACTTGCGCGACCGCCCGCGACGCGGCATTCCCCTCGTCTGCGGCAAGTCCTCGCGATACTCCCCTCCATGAAGATTCTCGTCCTCGGCGACATCCACTCGAACTGGCCCGCGCTCTCGGCCATCGAGGAATCGTTCGACGCCTGTCTGTTCGTGGGCGACCTCGTCGATTACGCCACCGATCCCGTCCCCTGCATCGACTGGGTGCGGGCCAATTCGTCGATGGCGGTTCGCGGCAACCATGACCACGCCGTCGCCCAGCGCGTCCCCGCCCGCGGAGGGACCGGCTTCCGGGCCCTCGCCGCCGCCACCCGGCCCATCCACTGGGAACTGATCGATCCCGGCCGCATGAAGTATCTCGCCCGGCTTCCGGTGAGCCGCCGCGTGACGCTCGGCGGCCACACGTTCCAGCTCATGCATGCGACCCCGCGCGATCCGCTCGACGAGTACGTGGGAGAGGACCGCGCCGGCTGGGAAGCGCGGGTCGGCGACGTGGACGCCGACTTCCTGTGCGTCGGCCACACGCACCGGCCATACCTGTTGGAACTGGACCGGCTCCGCGTGCTCAACCCGGGGAGTGTCGGCCAGCCCCGCGACGGCGACCCCCGCGCGTCGTACGCGGTGATCGAAAACGATCGCGTCGAGTTCCGCCGGGTCGCCTACGACATCGACGCGACGCTGCGTCAGATGAGGAGCGTGGGAGTCGGCGATGAGGGTTTGCAACTCGCCGAAAGCACGCTCCGCACCGGCGGGAAACTCCCGTGACGGAGAGCGAGTGAGAATGCCGTTGATCGTGCCGCAATGCACGAACGACACCGACAATTCGTCCGGGATTGACTTTGTGGAATTGCTTACACTAAAAATGAGCCATGCCGAAAGCCAAGAGAATCACTCGCGATCATTTGGGCGTGGGTCTCTACACGCTTCCGCAAGCTGCTCGACTGGTCGGGATACATCCCAACAAGCTGCGACACTGGATCGGGAGAGGGGGGGCCCGCCGCTCGTCCAAGTTTCATTGCCGCGCGAGGACTTGCTCACGTTCGCCGACCTGATGGAGTTGCACTTCATTCGCATCTTTCGGGCCCAAGGGGTCTCCTTGCAGATCATTCGTAAAGCGGCCGCTGCGGCCGCTGCGAAGTTCGAGGTGGATCATCCCTTCGCCGTCCATCGGTTCGACACTGATGGAAGAACGATTTTCGCGACTCTGCAGGCCAAGGAAACCGACAAGGAGGTGGTCGAGGATCTCAGGCACGGCCAGTACGTGTTTCAGAAGTTCGTCAAACCCTTCTACCGGAAGTTCGACTATGCGGGGATGAACGCTGTCGAACGATTCTGGCCGATGGAACATTCGGGGCGAATCGTCCTCGATCCGATGCGCCGGTTCGGCCAGCCGATCGATGCGGAAACCGGCGTTTCCACCGAATCGATCATGCAAGTGGTCGAAACCAACGACGATCAGGAGTCGACAACGATTGCCGAATGGCTGGGAATCCCGGTGGAAGCCGTCCAAGCGGCGATTTCGTTCGAGCGATCACTCGTATCTTGAAATACTTCTTCGACAATTGTCTGTCGCCCAAGTACGCGGCGATGCTCAAGGGATTGGGTGTCGATGTCGTGCATTTGCAGGATGAATTGCCCGCGAACACGGCGGACCCCGTACTGCTCCGGCATATCGCCGGCAAGGATTTGGTTTTCGTCAGCGGGGACCGGCGAATGCTCGCGATGTTCTTGTCGGAGTTGAAAGCCGCGAATGTCATGGCGCTTTTCCTGGGCAAATACTGGAAGCGCATCAAGCTCTGGGATGGCGCCGTCTGGTTCGTCAGCCGATGGCCGACAATGACGAAGTTCGCGGAAGGAGCCACGCGGGGGACGTTGGCGGAAGTCAAGCAAAACGGCAAATGCGAGCCCCTCCACCTGTAGTCTCGCGTGACGATCGGGTGGCGGCGGGGCGGTGCAATCGGTCCACGCCGTCGCCTGCTTGTCGACGATGGAGTTATCTCCCGTGACGGAGAGCCTCACGGTTCGAGCGTCAGCAGGATGTCGCGTTCCATGATGGCGAGTTGCCAGCGCAGCGGGCCTTGCAGCCGCTCGAACTCGTGGGCGATCAGCGGATCCTGCTGTCCCCAGATATTGTGCCGGACCAGCGGGCGGAGCTTCTCCTTGGCCCGGGCCGGCTCGCACGCCGCGAGATGCACGACGACCCGCCAATACCGGTACACGAGCGAGTCCGGCCGCTCGGCGATCGCCCGGGTGAAGGCCGCGTTCGCGATCGTCAGGTCGCCGGCCCAGAACGCATCCAAACCCATCGCGTAGTAGCGCGCCGCGAGCATGTCCGAGGGCGTCGCCACACGCAACGTATCGAACGTGACGAACACCGAGTGCCGCATGTCCCGCCAGTACGGGTGCGCGGCCATCGCCTCGACGAAGACGCGCTCCAGCGCTTGCCGCTGCTCGTCTTCGATCAGCCTGCCCACGATCCGCAATTCGCGGGCGTCGAGTCCCTCGCGACCATGAAACGTCCCGCTGACGACGAGCGCTCCCGAAAGCGCCGAATCCAGCTCCACGCGGTCTTGCACGAGCTGCATCAACTCGACGAGCCGCGCTTCCTCCTCGGGACGAGGCGGCAGCGAGACGAATCCACCGGCATCCACCGGCGGTTCGCTGAAGATCACCGCGTAGCCATGACCGTCCAGCCAGCCCTTCCACTCCGGTTCCGCTTCGATCAGCTTGCGGACGTCGGCCGCCAGTCGCGCGCGGCCCGCCAGCGTGCCCCCCGTCGCGACGATCCGCAGATCACGGCGCGGGACGAGATCGGCCACGACGACTTCGCCTCCGGAGACTTCGATGCCCGCCAAGGCCTGTTCGGCAGCGATGCGCTCGCGAATCGAATCGATGAGCGGGGGCACGCGGTCGTCCTCCGGAAGCGACGGCGGGACCGGCGATGGCGGCGGAACGAACGACGAGCGCGGCACCGCCGGAATTGGACCGGCCGGAGCTGGCGGAACACCACCCGGCTCGAACGGTCCCGGTTGGACCGGGACAGATTCGACCGGAGCGGGTTCGACGGGTGCGGGTTCGATCGGGGCCGGATCGGGAAGGGCGTTCGGGAGGGCGTCCGGCGCTGCGGCGGGCGGCACCACGGGTGGCGGTTCGATTTCCTGAGCGGACACGGACAACGGACCGGCGGCGACGATGCCCGCCAGCGAGAGGATCATGGCGAGGGACGCCCGGGGCGGCGCGAACGACTGGGACATGGATCGGCTCCTGGGTGCATGTCGATGGCGAAGAGCGTTTGGTGAGTGTCGACCGGCGTCGGCGCGTTCCGCCGCACCGCGCACCGCGCTCGACACCTTCGCCACGGTATCCCCGTCGCCACACCCCAGGGATCGGGATTCACCGCGAGCATCAGACCGCCCCCACCCGCGCCGGCCGCCGGGGCGATTTCCTACCCCCGCGAGGTCACCCCCGCAGCGGCGGCATTCCGCGGTAAGCGCGGTCGAGGACGTCCATTGGATGGGCGATCCACAATTCGTGGCCGGACCGCCGCGCCGCCGCGCCGATTTGCAGCGCGCACCCCGTGTTTCCGGTGACGACCGCTTCGGCTCCCGTCGCCAGGATATGCTTCAGCTTCCGCGCCGCGAGGCGGTCGGCCATCTCCGGCTCGGTGAGGTTGTAGCTCCCCGCCGCCCCGCAGCAGATGTCCGACTCTGCGAGCGGAACCAGTTCCAACCCCGGCACGAGCGACAACAGCGCCCGCGGCTGAGCGCGCACTCCCTGCGCGTGCGCCAGATGGCACGCGTCGTGATACGCCGCCCGGATCGGCAAGTTTCCCTTCGGCGAAATCGGCCCGAGTTCCGCCAGATACTCCGACACGTCCCGCACCTTTCCCGCGAACCTCGTCAAGCGCTCGATGCGGGCGCCGTCCTCGGGCGACAACTCCGCGGCGATGTGCCCCAAATCCTTCAGCAGCGATCCGCAGCCGGCGACGTTCACCACGATCGCATCGACCGAATCGGGATCGAAGGCCCGCGCGTTGTTCTCGGCGAACCGCAGAGCCGGCCCGCCGTCGCCCCCGTGATAGTGGATCGCCCCGCAACACGATTGGCTCGCCGGCACGACGACCTCGCACCCGTTCGCCTGCAACACGCGGGCGGTCGCGCGGTTCGTCTCGGCGAACACCGCCTCGGCCACGCAGCCGGTGAAGAGCGCCACTCGCGCCCGCCGCGGACCGATCGCGGGCAACCACTCGGGCAACGGCTCCGCGGGCGATGCGAGCCGGGGCAGCAGCGCGTGCATCCGCCGCAAACGCGCCGGCAGCAGTCGCATCAAGCCGAGCCGTTCCGCCGCGCGATCGAGTCCCGTTCGCTGCATCCACCGCGCCGGCGCGAGCGCCCACTTCATCCGTCGGGGATACGGGAACAGGCCCTGGAGAAACAGCCGCTCGAACCAGCTCCGCCGCGTTCCGGGCATCTTGCGGAGATCGACGCGGAACGGCTCGATCAGCCGGCCGTACCGCACGCCGGAAGGGCACGCCGTCTCGCAGCTTCGGCAATCGAGGCACAGGTCGAGGTGCCGGCGGACCGCGTCGGTCATCTCCATCCGCCCGTCGACCACGCTCCGCATCAGGTAGATCCGCCCCCGCGGCGAGTCGTTTTCGTTGGACGTTTCGAGATACGTGGGACACGCCGCCGTGCACAGCCCGCAGTGCACGCAATCGAGAAAGCGGTCGTAGTCGATCGCGCTGCCGGGAGGCTCGCTCGCCGCGCGCGACGCCGCGCCGAGATCGCTTCCGCAAATCGCGGGCTCGGAGTCGGGCGTCGATGAAGAAGATGAAGTCGAAATCATTTGACGATTTCACTCTTACTTTCTCCAGCCCGTCGGCCGCAAGTCCGCCCGCCGTGCCGGGCGTGCATCGCACCTTGCGCCGCACGATTCCGCGCGCGGCGTGGGTCTCGCCATTGGTTGACGGAGTTCTCGCGCACTCCGTCAGGGAATGGCGAGTTTCACACGGCGCGCAGGATCGTGCGGCGCGAAGTGCATCGCCCGCCCCCCGACCGCTCTTTAGACCGGAGACAAGAGGAGGGGGACTCTGCGCGCGTTCCTCAGGGGATGTCAAAAGAAACGCCACACGGCGTGCGGGATCGTTCCGCGCCAGGCGCGTTCCGCTCGATTCCCGCAACGGAATCGCTTTTCGAATTGCGTTTCCCCCAGCTCCCGGTTACTCTGTCGGGCAGGCATCGGCTGCGGCTGATGCGTCACTTCCGCGTTCCGACTCGACCGCGTCCATTCATTCGATCAAGGAGCCTCTCCATGGCCCGCCAGACTCGCCGCGACTTCCTCAAGACATCGCTCGCCGCCAGCGCCGCGTTCTCCACCTTCACCATTGCGGGCACCAAGTCGTCCGGCAACGTGCTGGGCGCGAACGACGCGGTGCGCGTCGGCGTGATCGGTTGCGGAGGCCGCGGCGGCGCGCACATCGGCACGTGGTCCGGAATGAGCGGGGTGGACCTCACCTATCTCATCGACCCCGACCAGACGCGCGCCAACGACAAGCGGGCCGAGCAGCTCAAGTCGCGCAGCGGCGTGCAGGCGAAGGCCATCGCCGATGTCCGCCGCGCGCTCGAAGATCCGAACCTCGACGCCGTCTCGGTCGCCACGCCCAACCACTGGCACTCGCTGATGACGATCTGGGCGTGCCAGGCCGGGAAGGACGTGTACGTCGAAAAGCCCCTCAGCCACAACATTCACGAAGGCCGCGTCGCCGTCGACGCCGCGAAGAAGCACGGGCGGATCGTGCAGCACGGCACGCAGTCGCGTTCGAGCGGCCGCTTGTCGGATCGCCTGAAGGCGATCGAGTCGGGCGAGCTCGGCAAGCTCCGGGTGTCGCGTGGGCTGTGCTACAAGAAGCGGCTGAGCATCGGCGTGCAGCCCCACGAGGCCGCGCCCGAAACGCTGGCCTTCGACCTCTGGCTGGGACCGGCGCCCAAGCAGTCGTACCACAAGAACCTCGTCCCCTACAACTGGCACTGGTTCTGGGATTTCGGCAACGGCGACATCGGCAACCAGGGCGTCCACCAGATGGACATCGCCCGCTGGATGATTCCCGGGGCGACCTGGCCGAAGAGCGTGATGTGCGTCGGCGGCCGGTTCGGCTACTCCGACCAGGGCGAGACCCCCAACACGCAGCTCGCCGTCTTCGACTACGGCGAGTCGCTGCTGATCTTCGAGGTCCGCGGACTTGTCGACAAGAACGACACGAGCAACTCGCAGACGTTCGAGGAGGGCGGCTCGACCGCGAAACTCAACACGCCCACCGACGCCGAGATCGCCGAGGTCGCCAAGTCGGTGAAGGGCGCGACCGACGAGCGCGGTCCCGGCCGCGACACGTTCTCGAACTTCATCGAGTGCGTCCGCTCCCGCAAGCAGGCAGACCTCGACGCCCACGTGCTGGAAGGGCACTACTCCAGCGGCTTGTGCCACCTGGCGAACATCTCCTACCGCCTCGGGCAGGAAGCGCCCTTCAACAAGCAGACCAAGGCCTTCGGCGACGACAAGGAGGCCTACGCCACCTTCGAGCGGATGCAGGACCACCTCAAGGACCGCGGCGTGAAGCTCGAAGAGACGGCGTACCACGTCGGCCGGCGGCTCGAGTTCGATCCGGTCAAGGAGCAGTTCGTGGGAGACGCCGAGGCGAACGCCCTGCTCACCCGCACCGCGCGCTCGCCGTTCGCCGTCCCGGAGAAGATCGCCTGAAACACGGCCGGTGATCGATACGCCTGACTATCCCGCTTGCGGTTTCGCGGCGCTTCCCGGCGCCGCGATTCCGCGCGCGGCGCGAGCTCATTTCGTCGCGAAGCTGATGGCGGTGAAGCCGGCGGCGATGCTGGTGTCGTAGGTGCGGATGAGATCCTCGGCGGGGACTTGCGGGGCGATGTCGAGGATCAGCGGGTCGTCCCCCGCGAGTTGGCCCAGTTGCTCGAGCACCGGCCGCAGCGCCGCGAAGCTCGCATAGCGGCTGTCGTTGATTTCGAACTCGGTGCGGTCTTCGGCGCGGACCAGCTTCAGCCAGTATTCCTGCCGGGGAACTTCCGGCGGCGGGGCGACGTCGACCGAGGCGACGCCGCCGGCGTCGAGCTTCGTCGGCAGCAGTTGTTCGGGAATCTGCCCGATCGACGCGCACACGAAGAAGATCAGCAGCAGGAACACGACGTCGATCATCGAGGTCATCGCCTGATCGGCACGCAGGTCGCGACGGCCATGAATGGTGGGAAGACGCATGGGAAAGGAGTGGACGGTGGTCAGTGGACGGTATTCAGCGAGCCTCCCGCGTGAGCGGGGGGAGGGTGGGGGGCAGTCGGCAGTAGGCAGTAGGCAGTAGTACTACAGCGCCGGTTGTGTGTTCCTACTTCTCCGCCGGCGTGCGGCGGCTTGTTCTCGTTTTCGGCGGCGATGGTGAGCGTTTCGAGCGGCGGAGTTTCGAGTCATGCGACGGTTGGACCACTTCACGATTTCGCGTTCGTTCCATTCCCGAAGGTCGAGCAGGCACCGCAGCACGGTGCGGACTTCGGGGACCGTCATCTGCGGTTCTTTTTTCCCCCATTCGCTGGCGTTGCAGCACGAGGAACAACAGAGACAGCAGAGACAGGACCGTATGATGATGCCAGCCGATCCAGCCGCGGGTCTCGTATTCGTCGAACCCG
>JBBDNT010000248.1:5935-14279 GCA_040877445.1 Planctomycetaceae bacterium | reverse complement strand
CCCGGCAGATCGACCCCAGCCACCCGACCGGTAGTTCATTTCGCCGCAGCTGCCTAAGGTGAAACGCCTTGCCGAGTGCGCAAAGGACGCGGAGAAGACCGGAGACGGTGGTCATTCCTCCACACGCCCCATTGACCGGCTTGGCGCGCCGCTCGATAATCGAATTCGCGACCGCCCATGGACCGTCGCGAACACGAGCGCCGCCATGCCCCGCTGGCTTTCCAAAGCGATTTCCCCCCCGCGCGCCGCGACCGGTCCACCGGCCACTTACTTCGTGACATGCGGCTGCGGTCGCGAGTTCGAGGGGGTCCGCGGCGTCCGATCGTGGGAGATCGAGTGCCCCACCTGCGGCGAACATCTCTTTCTGCTGCCGCGGGACGTGTATCCGCCGCTTCCCGAGCCTCCCGTTTCGCGGCCAACGCCGCGGGAACGCCCCGAACGCGCGGAACCGGAAACGCCGAACCCCGAGCCGGAACCCGAAGTCGCTCGTCCCAGGCCGCGCCGCGAACCGCCTTCACCCGCGCGGCGCCCGGTCCGCGAGACCCTCGCGACGTGGGTTCGACGCGCTCGCGGCGGGGCGACGGACCGCGACGGCCGCGCTCGCCGCATCGTCACGCCGCTGCGGGGCATCGTGCTGGCGACGCTCGCGGTCGCTACGATCACCGGCTGGTGGATGTGGCGGCAAGAATCGCTGGCCCGCGCCGAGGCGACGTTGCGCGATTCGCTCGAACGCGGAACGGCGGCGCTCGATGGCCGCGACTATTCCGCCGCCGCGGTCGAGTACGCCGCGGCCGCCCGCGCGCTCGACGTGTTGCGGCGGGACGATTCGTTCGCGGCCGATGTTCGGCAGACGAGCCGGCAGTTGACGGCGATGGAGAACCTGTTGCACGTTCCACTGGAAGAGGCGCTGGCGGAGACGCGCGGGGGAGTCGCCGCGCGGGACGGGTCGCTGCGCATTCCGTTTCCTCACGCGGAGCGGTGGCTGGTGCTCGACGCGACCGTCCGCCGCGCGGCCGACTCGGATGGGACCGTTTACGAAATCGCCTATCCCCTGGCGGTGGACGGGGCGCCGGTGTCGCTGCGCGTCCGGCCGCCGGCTTTCGCGGAATCGAAGATCGACGAGCGACCGTCGCGCGTGGTGTTCGCCGCCCGGTTGGCGAGCGTGCGCAGCGGCGGTGAAGCATCTCCCGTCCTCGCGGTGGAACTCGACTCGCGCAGCCTGTTTCTCTGGACGAACGCGGAGTTTCTCGCGCAACTGGGGTTCGCGCCGGACGAGCGCGCGACGCGAGTGCTCGACTCACAGGCCCGAGCGGCGGGAGTCGGCGCCGACGACTCGAACGTGACCGAGTGACGAATGAGCGAACATCGAATCGAAATCGGAGATCGTCGAGCACGCCTCACTTCCGATGCCGCGAGGATCCTGGCGATCGCGATCGTCGCGTGCGTCGCTTGGACGGCGTTCGCCCAGGAGATCGAGGCGCCGCTCGTCCGTTCGGTGCCGGAGATCGTGACGCTGGACGAGGCGACCCTGAAGCGCTGGACCGCGCTCGAATTGCCATTGCGGATCGAGGGCCGTTACTCGGCCTTCACTCCCGGGTTGGTGCGGATGAAAGGGTGGGACGTGCCGATCGTGCCGCAGGGGGTCGCGGAATTGGTTCGGCCGGCGGGACGGCGGCTCAACGTCGAATTCACGGGTCACTTCGCGCTTCGCGACGGGAAACGGGTCTTCATGGCGGAATCGTCGCGGGGGCTTCCCGACGATCGGGAGACGTTCGTCGTCCGCCGCGGAAAGATCGACCATTCGGTCGCCGCCGAATGGTATGCGCTGGGCCGCTGGGCGATCGACCGCGGCCGCTTTTACGGCGATGACGAACTGATCGCGCGGGGCGGCTCGGCGCTGCAGTCGGGCTTCGCGCTCGAGCGCGCGAAGGTCTCGCCGAACGATGCGGCCGGTCGATGGCGATTGGCCGCGCGGGCTGTCGAACTGGGACTGCCCGCGGAACTGCGCGACGAACTGGTTCACGAGGCCTGGCTCGCGGAGCGTGACGCGGTCCGCCGCGCCGATGGGGACGAACTCGCGAAGCTGGCGGACCGGATAGCGCGTGAACTGCCGGGCGCGGGGAAGCCCCTGTCGAACCCGCAACCGGAGCTTCGCGACGCGTATCGCGAAAATCGCCGCGGAACCTACGCGAGCGACGCCGATCCGGCGCGCCGCGCCACGCTGCATCGCCTGTTGTACGCGGAACTGATGCTGACTTCTCTTCAGCGGCAGGTGGCGGCGGACGGGGCGAACGCGTACCGCATCGCCGACCGCATCGACGCGATGGTTCCCGAACATCACGAGGCGGCCGAGGAACTTCGGGAACAGCGCATCGCCGCCGAACTGAAGCGGCTGGAATCGCTCGACCAGACGGAGATGCTCGCCTTGGCGCGGCGGATCCGATTGCGAAACCAGCCGGAGCGGGCTCGGCAAACGATCGCCGATTGGCTTGCCTTCGCGGAGACGCGCGCCCGTCGAGAGGGACCGCCGGGATTGGTTCGCGTGGCGGATCGATATCGCACGCTGCTGGAGGACGACGAGCGGCAGATGGCGCTGCTCGTCGAAGCCCACCGCGCGAGCGGATTCGCCGAGGACATCGGCCTGCGGCTGGAGGAACTCGGCTATCGCCTGCGCGCCGGCGAGTGGACGCGCGACGCGGCGGCGGCCCCCCCGCGACGGGCGGCGACCATCGACGCCGCCATTCTCGAAGGCCGCGTGCTGCCGGGGATGACGCCCGAGCAGGTGCGGCTCGCCTGGCGGGCGCCGGACGCGGTGGCGCGGCTGGCGACCGCGGGCGAGGTGACGGAGGTCTGGAGTTTCACCGAACCGGGCCGCTCCACGACCGCGGTCCACTTCCGCCGCGGCGCGCATCAACGTCCCGAATCGGCCCGCGCGGTGCTGGTGCAGCCGATCGAGTGACTCGAACAATGGGCATCGACTTCCTCGACATCCGTTTTCGCCTCGAAAAGAGGTTCGAGGTCCGCCTCGATCGCCACAGCGAAACTGCTCTCCTCGCGACGTTCGAAGCGGCGTCGCCGGAGGAACGCGACTTCACGGCCGGCGCGCTGCACGATTGGATTTGCGAGGAATGCCGGCGCGCGGGGAGGCCGGTCCCGACGAGCAGTTGGACCCGCGTCAAACTCACATTGGCCGAGGTGCTCCTGATTGCTCCCCACGAAATTCGCCGCGACAGCCGACTCGTGCGCGATCTCGGAATGAGTTAGCCGTTGAGGAAACGTAGGACGGAATTGCATTCCGTCCGCCAAGAGACCGCTTCGAGTCGGTTGCGGACCGTGTTCGGATCCGAAGTCTTCCCGCGCGTCGCAAGTCTTTTCGGCCGACGGGCACGACGGATGACAAATCCGTCCTACCCGCCGTTCGGCACTTCGGGAAGATGACTCAAGCCGCCTCGGCGGACTGCTCCTCGTCTTCGTCGTCGTCGTACACGAGGAAGTAGATCGCGTTGATCGCTTCTTCCAGCGCGGCCTGGATGTTCTCGCTGGCGACGGTGTCGTGCAGCGCCTCGAGCGCCGCGACGACGCGATCGACTTCGTCGCTGCTGATTTCCTCGTACTCGTCCGACAGGTTGCTGTCGAATGCCGGCTCGATCACGGTGGGCCTCCCTGGGAGTGAGGGTGAGTTCGCCGAAACGGGACGCTTCGAACCGCCCCGCGATGAGGCGGCCGACCACGACGACGCTTTCCTTTCAATATCGGACAAGCTCCGTCCCGCCGTGAGCGCGGACGGAATCGCCGAATCCCCGCGGGCGACATTGCGAGCGCTCCCCCCGCTGACGCGGGAGGCTCGCCGCGACGCTCGTCGCGCCCGCCGGAATTCGCCTGTTCCGATCGTGCGGCGGATGTCGATAGTGAGGGAAGGAGCCGTCGTACTCGGATTGCGCTCATGTCTCTCGCCTCGTTGTCCACCTTTCTCGACGCGCCTCCGCCGGCGGCGGACATCGGCCGGTCCGCGCTGCGGTTGTCGCCGCTCGCAGGAGGCGGGGCGGAGCAAGGAATCCCCTTGTTCCGCAACGGGTTGCGCGACGCGCTCGGCCGCCGCGGCGACTCTTCGACAACCCGCCAGACGCGCGAACAGGCGACTGCCGGCACAACGGATCGTTCGACCGGCCGTGGTCGCCGAACGACCAACGGTCGCCTCGGCCGGAACGTTCAAGAGGCACGGTCGAGAAATTCGCGCGCCGATACCGCGCCGGACCGTTCCGCCGACGCGAACGAACGGCGCTCGTCTGCTCACGCTGCCGACGAGACGCACGCGAACGACGGCACGGCGACGAGTTCGATCGCCGAGCGGCGGAATCGGCCGGTCGATGAGAACGAGCACGGCAACGGGCGGGAGATCGCGGCGGACAACGACGGGCACGCCGGCAACGAGAATGTTCATGCCGAAGTCGAAGGCACGCCGTTCGGTCCGCATCCGTCGAACCGGAACCCGGACCGTCCCGAGCCGCCTGTCGGTCTGTTCGATGCGATCGAGGGACGCCGGGCGAATCATCGAAACGCCGGCGATCACGTCACACGTGCCGACGCCGAAATGGCCGAAGACGCGGTGTCGCGGTCGTTCGCGGACGCCATCGCGAATGCCGGCGATTCGCGGGGGGCGCACGCCGCGACAGCGGATCGGCTCGCGCCCGATTCCCCCACCGAGTCGGCCGCGGCGAAGTCGAATCCGCCGAATGAATTGCCGTTGGCGACTTCGCTCGTCGGCGCGCACGACGATCGGCACACGGGATTCACTACCGATCGAAACCGGGCGGCGGACTCGGCGGCCGATGAAAGCGCGGTATCGAACGCGCTGGCGGACGATGCGGAACTCGGTCGGCTTCCGTCCGCTGTCGGTTCGCAGAAGGCGCGAAACACGCCAGCGATGGAATCGGATTCGCGCGTTCGCGAGGGTGGCTCGGACGTGGACGAATCGTCGTCCGTCGAGGAAACCACGCCGCGATCCGCGGGGATGTTCGGCCCGCCGCACGACTCCGCGGGCGGGTTCGGACAGTCGTCGATGGCCGCGTTCGCCGATTCCGAAGCGAAGCCGGGCGTAGGAAACGCGGCGCCATCGATTCCGCGGGCGGCCGACGCGGCGCCGACTTCGAACGCCGCGGCCCCGGCGATTCCCACTAATTTCGGCGACGGAAACATGGCGAAGCCGGTCGCGGCCGCGTTTTCCGCCGGAGTGGGCGCCATCGCGTCCGACGAACGGGCGGAGACCGGGCGGGGGAACGGCCCCGTCACCGCGATCGAAAGCGGGAATGGACGTGCCGGCGACGTCGCGCGGGGGGATGCGTCGATCCGCTTGGGCGCTCCGCCGGGAACGCAACCGCGGGTCGACGCGGGCGAGTTCGCGAACCGTCTCGCCGCGGCGGTGCATGCGTCGCGCGACGCCGGGCACCAGTTGCGGATCCGGCTGAACCCGCCCGAGTTGGGTTCGTTGCGGGTCGAAGTCGCGGCCCGCGACGGCGCGCTGTTCGCGCGGCTCGACGTCGAGACGCAAGCCGCGCAACGCGCGGTGCTCGAAAACCTCGGGCAGCTTCGCGAACTGCTCGCACAGCATGGGACGGCGATCGAACGGATCGACGTCCACGTCGAAACGCGGCACGGCGACGGCCGCTCGCAGGAACACACCGGCGGATTCGAAGGCGATCGACCGGACGGCGAGCGCCGCGAGCAACCGCGGGATCGGCCGTATTGGGAACGGCCGGAAGCGGATGAGACGACCGCCGCGCGATCGCCGGCGCGGCGTGAAGGCGGGCGGCTCGACCGGCTCGACATCCGCGTCTGACCGACGCATCCGACCGACCCCGAAGTTCGAAGCGAACAGTCGAAACTCGAAGCGAACACTCGCAGCAAGGAAGCGCATGATGGCTGTCGCCGCGATCGGAGGATCATCGAGCGTGCCGGTCGTCGATCCCGCCAAGACGGGCTTCAACGGGCTGACCGCCGACCACTTCATGAAGATGCTGATCACGCAGCTCAAGAACCAGGATCCGCTGGAGCCGGTCGGCAACGAGGAGATCCTCAACCAGATCTCGACGATGCGGAGCCTGCAATCGAACATCGAGCTGGGGGACGCGATGAAGGCGATTACTTCCAACCAGCAGCTTTCGACGGCCGCGGGGTTCATCGGCCGCTCGGTGACCGGGACCGACGCGACGAATCGACTCGTCACGGGCATCGCCAGCCGAGCGCTGCTCCGGGACGGAAAAGCGTACGTGGCGGTGGGAGACATCGAAATGCCGCTGGCGAACGTCACGGGGGTGGAGGAAGCGTGAAGGGTTGAGGGTTGAGGGTTGAGGGGCGCGAAACCGCAAGCGGGTTGCTGCCGACTGCCGACTGCCTACTGCCGACTGCCTACTGCCGACAACTATCCGCCTGGGGGGGCGCCATGGGTCTGACTTCCGCGCTGAACACGTCGCTCAATGGGCTGACGCTCAACGAGACGACGCTCGACGTACTCGGCAACAACATCGCCAACGCGGGCACGAATGGTTTCAAAGCCTCGAACGTGCTCTTCACCACGCAGTTGGCGCGTACGCTGAGCGTGGGGTCGCGGCCGAACGACAGCAACGGAGGCACCAATCCCCGCCAGATCGGCCTGGGGGCCACGACCGCCAGCATCACCAAGGACTTCAGCCAGGGGAGCATCACCAACAGCACCAGCCCCTCGGACCTGGCGATCCAGGGAGACGGGTTCTTCATTCTCAAGGGGGCGGATGGGACCGTCTACAGCCGCAACGGAAACTTCGCCCTCAACAGCGAAAGCCTACTGACGAACGCGCAGGGCTTGAAGGTGCAGGGGTTCGGAGTCGACAGCGACTTCAACCTCATCACCACGCAGTTGACCGACATCCGCATTCCGCTCGGCGAGTTGAACGTCGCCCAGCAGACGCAGAACGTGACGATCGGCGGAGCGCTGCTGCCCAGCGGCACCCTCGCCTCGCAGGGCAGCCTGCTCACGAGTGAAGAGCTGGTCGACAACTCGCAGGTGGGCAACCCCGACGCGGATGGAACCACGTTGCTGGTCGATCTCGCCACCGCGGCCGACGCCGCCACCAACCTGTTCGCCGACGGCGAGACGATCACCTACACGCCCAAGAAGGGCAGCCGCACCCTCGAAGCCGCCTCGTTCACCGTCACCGCCGCCGGCACCGTCGCCGAGTTCATGGCGTTCATGGACGCGGCGATCGGCATCCACTCCGGCGGAGGGATCGGCGGGTCGCCGGGAGTGACGATCAGCGGCGGGCAGATCGCCATCGCCGGAAACTTCGGATCCGTCAACGATCTGACCTACACCGTGGGCGACCTGCTGGGCGCCGGCGGCGGCACGAAGGGCCTCACGTTCAACAAGACGCAGTCGGCCAACGGCGAAAGCGCCATCACCGACTTCATCGTCTACGATTCGCTGGGCGAGCAGATCACCCTCAAGATGACGTCCTATCTCGAATCGCAGTCCGGCAGCCAGACCGTGTTCCGGTTCTTCGTCGAGAGCTTCGACGACAGCCGCGGCGACACCGCCCTCTCGAACGGAACCATCACCTTCGACAGCTTGGGCAACGTCGTCGACACGACGGGCAGCACGTTCTCGATCGAGCGGAACGACTCGGCCGCCGTCAGCCCGATGCAGATCACGCTCGACCTGTCCAACATCTCCGGCATCTCGTCCGTCTCCGCCGGAAGCACCTTGTCGCTGGTGCTGCAGGACGGCTCGGGACCGGGCACCCTGACCAACTTCGTCATCGACGAAAACGGCATCATCAACGGCGTGTTCGACAACGGCGTCATCCGCACGCTGGGGCAGGTCACGCTGGCCCGCTTCACGAACCCGCAGGGGTTGGTCGAAGCCGGCGGAGGCACCTTCCGCGAAGGGGTCGGCTCCGGGTCGCCGTTCCTGGTCACGGCCGGCAACTTCGGCGCCGGCACGATTCGCGCCGGTGCGATCGAACTGTCGAACACCGACATCGGCCGCAACCTCGTCGACCTGATCGTCGCCTCGACCAACTACCGCGGCAACGCCCGCGTCATCAGCGCCATTCAGCAACTGGTGGACGAACTGCTGGTGCTGGGAAGGTGAGGGTTGAGGGTCGAGGGTTGAGTACAAGCGTGATCTCCGACCTCCGACTCCTGAAAGCTGATAGCTGACCGCTGATAGCTGACCGCTGACCGCAGATAGCTTCCTCCCATGATCAAGCTCACCAAGCTCAACGGGGACGAGTTCGTGGTGAACGCGGAGCGGATTCGCTTCGTCGAGAGCCGCCCCGACACGTATGTCACGCTCGACGCGGGCGAAAGG
>JBBDNT010000248.1:0-5925 GCA_040877445.1 Planctomycetaceae bacterium | reverse complement strand
CGGTTGATCGTCCGCGAGTCGCCGGACGAAGTCGTCCGGCGGGCGATCGCCTACGCGCGCGCGATCCGCGCCGTGCCGGGCCTGGACTGAAACCGGAGCCGTAGCGGACGTGGACAAATCGACGGTCGGCGGATTGTTGATGGGAGTGGTCCTGCTGGGGCTGGCGATCGCGCTGGCGCCGGGGGCGAACTTCGCCGCCTTCGTCGATTATCCCTCGATGGCGGTGGTGATCGGCGGGGCGCTCGCCGCCTCCGCGATGGCCTTCCCGTTGAAGACCCTCTTCTCGGCCCACAAGGTTCTGAAGAAGGCGTTCTTTCCCAAGCAACAGGAAATCGGCCCGGTCATCGCGCAGCTCGTCGAGTTCTCCGAGATCGCCCGTCGCGACGGCATTCTCGCCCTCGAAAACAAAAGCGACGAAATCGAAGACCCGTTCGTGCTGCTGGGCATTCAAATGGCGGTGGACGGCACCGACGCCGAACTGATGGAAGCCATTCTCCGCTCGGAGATGGACGCCGTCGCCCGCCGGCACCGCAGCGGCAAGCTGCTCGCCGACACCATGGGCCGGTACGCCCCCGCGTTCGGCATGATCGGGACGCTGCTGGGGCTGATCATCATGCTCGGCAACATGGACGATCCGGAGAAGATCGGCCCGGGCATGGCGGTGGCGCTGATCACCACGCTGTACGGCGCGGTCGCTTCGAACATGCTGTTCCTGCCGATCGCCGACAAGCTCGCCTTCTACAGCAAGCGCGAACTCGAAGTGCGGGAAATCATCCTCAAGGGGCTGATGTCGATCCAGGAAGGAGACAACCCCCGGGTGCTGGAACAAAAACTCAAAATCTGCCTCCCGGCCGCCGAACGCGAAGAGAGAAAAGCCGCCTGATCCGCCGCCCGGCGCCGCCTTCTGCCGACTGCCGACTGCCGACTGCCCGCCGACCGCTCCCCCATGTCCCTCCAAGAAGAATCCGCCCCCGGCGTCCCCGAGTGGGTCGTCACCTATGGCGACATGATGTCGCTGCTGCTCACCTTCTTCATCATGCTCGTCTCGATGAGCGAGTTGAAGCAGGACAAGGGAGAAGTCCGCGCCATGCTCGACTCCATCCGCCAGGCGTTCGGCCCCACGAACGGGCTGTTCGGCGTTCCCGGCCGCTCGACGCAGAAGAACAGCGCGCACGGCGCGCGGCAATCGGACGGCGCCCGCGCGGAAGGGGGGACGAAGCGCGCCAGCCGTTCATCCGCCGGGCCGGCGGGGGCGCATCGCACCGTCGAACGGATCGACCAGGGGGCGGTCGTCACCCTGGGGGGACCGGCCCGCTTCGCCCGGTTCGACGCGACGCTCGACGACGCCCTGAAGGCCGACCTCGACGTGATCGCCGGCGTGTTGGCGGAGAAGCCCAACCGGGTGATGGTCCGCGGCCACGCCACCCGCGAACCCTTGCCCGACGACCAGCCGCTCGTGTTCGACGGCTTCCCGGTTCACGACCGTTGGGATCTGTCGTACGCGCGGGCGCGGGCGGTGGCGGATCACCTGGTCGCGCGGGGGATCGACCGCCGCCGGCTGCTGGTGGGGGCGGGAGGCGACGCCGAAACGCATTCGCCCGCGCGCCGCGAGGACGAGCGGCATTCGAATCGTCGGGTTGACGTATTCGTCCTCGATTCCTATATATCGCCGCGCGAAGCGGCCGCGCCCCGGACTTCTCCGGCCGAGGCGGCCGCCGCAACGGAGTCATCCTGAGGATCGCCGCATGTCGACCGAACTGGCCGACGCTCCCATCGACGAAGCGCAGGAGCCGATCGTCGAATCGCCGCGCACGCGGCGGTTCGCGCTCGACGCGAAGAAGATCCGCGTGCTGGGCCTGCTGGCGGTGATCATGGCGGGGCAGGCGCTGCTGATGCTGCTGTTCCTTCCGGCCCCGGTGGAGACGCCGACCGACGGCGCCGCCGCGCTGCTTGCGGAAGACGGCGACGACGGGGCGGCGGACCTCAATCTGTCGCTGGTCGAGGTGGCGATCGACGAGTTCAACACCACCAACAGCCGCGCCACGCCCGGCTCGATCATTCACGTGAGCTTCAAGCTGGTGGCGATCGTGGCGGCGAACGAGCGCGAGCCGTTCGCCACCGCGGTGAACGGCTCGCACGAGGCGCGGGTTCGCGAGGCGATCGAGAAGGTCGTCCGCAGCACCAGTTTGGACGACCTTCGCGACCCGAGCTACGTGATGCTCAAGCGGCGGATCAAGTCCGACATCAACAAGGTGCTTCGCAAGTCGTATGTGATCGAAGCGGTGATCCGCGATTTCAAGACCATCGAACAGTAGCGAGCGCCGCCATGTCCACGGAAGATCTCGCCGGCATTCCCGGTCGCGACGACGACGCGGGGCGGGAAGGCTTTTCCGAGGAGCTTCGGTCCGGAGGACTGGGGCCTTCCCTCGATGACGGCGGCGAGACCGTCTCCCGCCCGGCGACGACCGGCACATACGCCCCCACAGACGATTCCGCGGACGATTCCGCGGACGACGGCCTGCTCGATCCCGGCGAGATCGACGCCCTCGTGGGACGCGTCAACCGCGGACATTCCACCCGCGGCGATCAGCCGTCGCGGCACTGGGAGACCGAGCGACTGCTCGACGAGGCGGAAGCGAACCTCGCCGCCGCGATGGGTGACGCTCCGCGTTCGCTGCCGGACGGCGCGCATCCCTTCGAGTTCGACGAGTTCGACGCGGCGGGCACGACCGACGATCCGCGGGCGCGTCTCGATTCGCTCGAGGACGTCGAGCTGGACCTGCGGATCGAACTGGGGCGGACCGAGTTGCTCATCGAAGAGGTGCTCAAGCTCAAGGCCGGCTCGGTCGTGCCGCTGGACAAGCTGGCCGGCGACCCCGTGGACGTGCTGGTCAACGGCCGCCTGGTCGCCCGCGGCGAAGTGCTGGTGCTCAACGACAACTTCTGCGTGCGGATCGCCGAAATCCTCACGCCGGATTATTAGTACCACTTCCAAATCGAAGTTGTGGGTGTGCCGAAGGACGGATCGCTGAGCAATCCGCGCAGGCTTCGCACGACGGGCGGGTAGGACGGATTTGTAATCCGTCGTGCCCGCCGGGCGGTAAGATCCGCGGCTTGCGGACAGCGTTCCCGACCCGATCACGGTCCACAACCCGACTTGAGGAGGCTTCTTGGCGGACGGAATACAATTCCGTCCTACGAAGACTCACGCGCTCCGAGCCGGCGTTGCGCACCGTAACGAGGCCCGCTCGCCAATGATGCCCCACTCGATCGCGCTTCGTGGGCGCAGCCCACCCTACTGCGCCGCCGGCTCGTAACGCAGTTTGAAGCACTGAAGCTGATAGTTCATCAGCACCAGGTCGGTGGCGGGGTCGTACTGCAGGTAGCCGTTGACCAGTTCGATGTCGCCGGCCTTCAACTCGCTCCACTTGCCGGCTTCGACGTCGTAAACCATCGTGTCGTTTCCGGTGCGGCCGGTCACGAGATATGCGTCGTGCTTCGGGATGTAGACGACTCCCTTCATGGCGTAGCGGCGATCGGACTGCCGCGCCTCGTCAGGACGCGGTGGAAGATCCCAGCAGCGGGGGAGCGAAGTGTAGCTCTTCGTCTTCGGGTCGAACGTGCAGAGATCGGGACCGAGGCGAAACACCCATAACTGCCGCTTCGAATCCCACGCCGAGCGCGCGTTGTACAGGCGGTTGGGAACGGTCGGCCGCTCGATGCGTGCTTCGTTCTCCCATTGCTGCGTTTCGAGGTTGAACTCCGCGTAACGGTCGCCGTTGTCGTTGAGCCACAGGAGCTTGTTCTTCTCGGGCCACAGTTCGAGATGCTGCTCGTAAGGGGAGACGCCGCTCGGCCAGAACTTGCGGATGTTGTGGTCGATGCGGGTCCATTTGCCGTCGGCGAAGGTGAACTTCCAAGTGGATTCGCGTTCGTCGCGAGTGTGCTGTTGCTTGGCGTCGGGGGCGACGCCCTGCCCGCCGGTCCGCCAGGTCGCTCCCATGTGGAGGTAGAGCGCGTCCTCGTCGGGGACGTAGGCCATGCCGTCGTAGGTGTGCCGGGGGCTGGGGGTGGGGTTCTCGGCGAAGCCTTCGAGCAGTTTGCCGCCGCCGCCCGAACCGCCTCCCCAGCGGAAAACGTCGATGACCTTGGCGGTGTCGGTCTTGGGATCCCACAGGACGGAGGTGTTGGTGTAGAAGCCGGGGTTCCAACCGGCGGAGCTCGAGCGAATGCCGGTGCGGATCAGCACTTCGCCGGTCTTGGTGCGGAAGCTGTTGTCGGAGTAGCCGTCGGTCGTGACCCAGTTCGCGTCCTCGCGGAAGTCGGCGAGGGTCTTCTTCCAGTCGATGTCCGCCGCGACCCATTGGTTGGCGGGCGGCGCGGGGGCTTGCGCGAACGCCGTGCCGGCGCACGCCAGAACGACGAGGATCACTGAAACGACTCGCGGAATGGAATGGGGCATGATGTTCGCCGATGTTTCGGATCGTGGGGAGTGGTACGACATCGAACTGGGTCTTGTGGGCGGCCGATCGGCGGGTCGGACGGAATCGTATTCCGTCGTACCCGCCAGCCGATCGTCGCATTACCGGAAACGGCGCTCTTGTGGACGGAATTCAATTCCGTCCTACGGCTCGTAGCGGAGCTTGTAGCACCGCAATTGATAATTCATCAGCACGAGATCGGTGGCCGGGTCGTACTGAAGATAACCGTTGACGAGTTCGATGTCGCCCGCCGCGATCGGAGTCCAACTTCCCTTCTCGACGTCGTACACGGCGGTGTCGTTGCCGGTGGGACCAGTCACGAGATACACGTCGTGCTTCGGAATGTAGACGATTCCCTTGGCTTCCCACCGCATGGCGGGGTCGCGGCGCTCGCCCTCTCGCCGCTCCGGCCAGTGCCGCGACTCGTCCCAGCAGGGGGGCAGCTTCACGAACTTCCGCGTCTTCGGGTCGAAGGTCGCGAGGTCGCGCCCCAGGCGGAAGACCCACAGATCGCGCTTCGCGTCCCACGTCGAGCAGGCCTTGACCAGAGTCATCGGCGACTTGTCGTGATCGGTCACCTGCTTCCAGCGCTGGGTTTCGAGGTCGAACTCGGCGTAGCGGTTGCCATTGTTGTTGAAGAACAGCAGCTTGTTCCCCGCGGGCCAATGCCGGAGGTGCGTGCTGTAGGGGGAGACGGCGGACGTGCTGGGCCAGAAGCGGCGGACGCTGTCGTCGATGCGGGTCCACTTGTCGTCGCCGAAGGAGAACTTCCAGGTCGATTTCTCGTTGGTCCCGATCTCGCGCTGTGCTTCGTCGGTCGCGCGCGTGGCGGTTCGCCAAGTCGCGCCGAACATCAGGTACAGAGCGTCTTCGTCGGGAACGTAGGCCATGCCGTCCCACGTGTGGCGGGGGCTGGGCGTGGGATTCTCGTGGTATCCTTCGAGCAACCTACCGCCGCCGTAGGAGCCGCCCCCCCAGCGGAAGACGTCGGCGACGCGGGCGGTGTCGGTTTTGGGATCCCACAGGACGGACGTGTTGGTGTAGAAGCCGGGATCCCAGCCGGCCGATTCCGACTTGATTCCCGTGCGAATCAGCACTTCGCCGGTCTTGTCGCGGAAGCTGTTGTCGGAATAGCCGTCGGACGTGACCCACTTCACGTCTTCGCGGAAGCCGGCGAGGGTCTTGTCCCAGTCGATATCGACCGCGACCCATTGATTGGCGGGAGGGGCGCTGAGGCGCTCATCCGGCGCGTCTTCGCCGCGCGATTGAGGGGCGACGACCAACATCACGAGCGCGATGGTCCAGGAGATCCGGAACTTTCGAATCGAAACTGCCCGCATGAATCGCCTCCCAATCGAATTTTCGAAGCAGAAGGTCGCACAGAGCCCAGCGCGGCACAGCCGCAACCGAAGCGGTTTTCACCACGGATCACACGGATCGACAC
>JBBDNT010000247.1:10391-14327 GCA_040877445.1 Planctomycetaceae bacterium | reverse complement strand
GCAGATTTCATTGCGAATCCGTGGGCCGGAAGTTTGCGCACGCTGCAAAAATTCGAAACGTTAGTAGCACGGATCTCACGGATGGCGCCGCGATTCGGCGCCGTTTGATCGGCGTGATCTTCCGGTCTTGCTTGCGGCACCGGTCGAATCGTCAGCCGCGGATCGCGCGAATTCGCAGCGATTCATCTCGCGAGGCGGCTGGCGGTCGTCTTTGCGATCCTTTGCGGTCTTGGCGTCTTTGCGTCGTAACGCCCCAGCGGCTGGTCCACGACGCTCCGCAATTCGAGCTTCAGCACGACGTCGTCCTCGCGGGCCAGCGTGGTGGTCGTCGTCGTGCCGCGCGTGCCGAGAAGTTGCGTGGTGACGTTGACGAACGGCGACCCTCCCGGCCGCGTCTTGGAGAAGCCGATATCGGCGATGTATTTCGATTCGTGCGGCGCGGCGGGCCGCGGCGCCGGCGGCCCGCTTGCCGGCACGATCGAATTCGAATCATGGGCGGGGTTCGACGCGGAATTCGACGCCAAGCCGCTCCTTCCCGTCGAGATTCCGTTCGGTGGAGCTGACGGGAACGATTGTGACCTTCCCTTCGGGTCGCAACAGCCCGAAGAGCTTCGCGATCCGTTCGTGGTTCGCCTGCGTCTGCCGGATGACGAGGGACAGAGTCGTTTCGAAGGGTTTGATCGACGCACCGCGCTCCCACGATTGCGGATCGACGGTGCCTTGGATGAGGCGGATCAATGCGTCGTAAGCGAGATGTTGCGGTTGGTCGTCTTCACGATGCCACAGGGGGAGGTCGCCGATGGAGTAAGTTTCGGTGACCAGCGGCTCGTCGGACTGCTTCGGATCGGCTGCTGATCCCGCCGGTGCGATCGACGGGGGCAACAGCGGCTTCGGCGCCGTATCCTGGCGCATCGATTCGAGGAGCGCGGCGATGAGGACGTGGTTCGCGCGCGTCTGCCGGACGACGAGGGAGAGGCTCGGCTCGAGGATCGCGATCGATGCTCTGTGGTTCTTCCATGACTCTGGATCGCCGGTGGCTTTGATCCGCTGCATCAATGCCAAGGCTCCGACTGACATGCGTCGAGGCTGGCCGTTCTCGAGTTCCCAAATCGGAAGATCAGCGACGTGATACTTGACCGCGACGAACGGCTCGTCGGATTGCTTCGTCGGATCGCCCGCGAACGCGGCGGGTGCGATCGGCCGAGGAACCGGAGGGACGATCGTCACTGGGGGCGATGGCGCGTGGATTCGAGTCGGAATCGGAGCTGCCGGGTCGGCCGCTTGCAACTCGGGTTCAGGGGAGGTGGCGATGATCGTGGCCGTCGTTGTCCCGAAGTGGACGCGGACTGGGGCGGGCTTGAACAGTCCGGTGGCAGGATCCTTGTCGAGGACGTTCGGCTCCGCGTTTCCGGCTGAATCCGCGGCCGCCCGCGTGTCGAGACTTCCCACGAGCGCGGGGATGCGTGACCCGGTATGCTTCTGATTCGGAAGCCCGGCGATGTACGGAATCTTTTCGACAATCGGGATGCGAACCGCCGCCGCATCCTCGCGCGGCGGGTTCGTCGTCGGCTTCGTCTTGACGGGGACGGATGGCGAAAGCTCCGTCACGCGGACCTCCAACCATTTCCGTGTGTCATGGCCAGTCCGTTGCACTCGGAATTTGCAGGTTTCGCCGACTCGCACCGGGCCGACGATCCGGCAGGACTCGCCGAATTCGACGACCGGTTGCACGTCGTGCGGAATCGCTTCGTCGTTCGCACCTTTCCGCGTTTCGAAGTATTCGGCGGAATCGAAGTTGAGATCCGACTTGGAGACGCAGAGATCGAGGAGGACGGCACCGGCTTCGGCCGCGTGAACCTTTCCGAACATTTCCAGTCCGAAATTCATCGAAGCGGGCGGTTGCCCCGCCGCGACGGGAATCGGACAGGTGCCCCCGATCATCATCGAGAACGGTTCATTCTCGATTGCGTGAACGCTGGGCGAGGCGAGCAATTGCAGTTGCCGCAAACTCCCGAGTGGATCGCCGTGGTACAGTTTGACGTCGATCGCGTACTTCTTGACGTCCTCCACTTTGATTTCGGAGTCGAGTGTGCGTGGCGGCGCATGCCGCGCTTCGCCGACCTGCCTGACGTATTGCTGCGGAGCAGGCGGCTTCGCCGTCGAGGCTCCCGACGCGGGTTGCGGCGTCGGCAGCGTCACCTTCGATGCGCTCCACCAACGCTTCTGGTCGACGCCGGCCGCTGTCCTGATATACGGGACCGGTGCGCCGTCGACGCCGGTCACGCACAGTTCCGCCCAGATGGGCTTGTCGCTCGCGTTCCGGCAGATCACGAACCGGATCGGCTGCCCCGGCCGGAACGTGCTCGTCATGACGGCGCCCAGAACGTCGTGGCGAACTTGATGCATTGCGGCCGCGTTCGCCTCCGGCGGCATGGGCTGCGTGAAGGTCATTGCGGACGCCTCGAGTCGCAACCTGCCGGCGTCGGCGGTGGCGAGCGTTACGGAAAACTCGAACATTTTCTTATCGGCGGGATCGTTCGACCGTGGCCCGGTCAGGCCGAACGAGCCGTTCTCCTGAAGCTGCACTTGCGGCCGGGCGATGCAGCGCACCGTGCCCGCCTCTTCGCTGCCGAGCGGGTCGCCTTCGTAGAGGCACACTTCGAGCTGAAACGCGCGGATCGCCGGGTTCACCCGCTCGTTGGCGGCGGCGAACTCGGCATGCTCGGCCTGCTCGTGCCGCGCGAGTTCGGCGCGAAGCTGCTGGACGCGCTCGGTGCGCGTAGTTGTCCCTTTGAAGAGGCTCGCGGCATTGGGCATGCTGGCGAGCTTCGGAACTCCGACGGGCACATATCGCCGATCCGCAAGGACGACCGGCTTCGCTGCTGGCGGAGGAGTGATGAGGATCTCCGGCTGGGGAGGGGTTGCCGCGACGGGCCCGGGCGGAACATTCGCGGCAGCGGATGATGACGGGACCGCACGGGTAACGGTCGCGATGGATCGCGGGGCGGGGGGAACGATGCGCGCCGCGGAAGTCGAAGCGGGGGGCGGCACGGTTTCCGAGACCGTCGTAGGCGGGGCGCTATTCTTGAAGAGCCGACTGACGTAGGGAATCTTGTTGGTAATCGGCACTCCCACCATGACCGGCTTCACCTCGGTCACGCGCACTTCCAGCCACTTCGGTTCGCCGGCATCGCTCTTTCCGACCGCGTATTTGTTCGTGTGGTCGAGGCGCACCTTGTCGACCATCTGAACGTGTTCGCCGAACTTCAGCATTCTCCGCATCTGGTGGCGCTTCGTCGGAGGGTCCGCCTCGAAGTCCGGGCTGCGCATCGATGTGAGCATTTGGAGGGCGAGCCAGACGGTCCCGGCGCCGGCCTGTTCGATTTGCCCGCCGAGTTGCATTTTGACGTCGTCGGATGGCTTCCGTCGTGCGATCTCGTCCTCGTCCACGAGGATCATTCCGCTCACTTCAGCGAAACGCGGGTGGTAGAACGCTTCGTTCTCGATTGCTCTCAAACTCGAAGAAGCGATCGGGCGCAGCGTGCCGCGTTCGACGCTGCCAAGCGGATCGCCCTCGAACACCTGGACTTCGACCTGGTAATGGCGCGGGGCCGGCTTGTCGGCCGCGACGGGCTCCGCCGCCAGCAGCGACAACGCGATCAGCAGGCAACTCGACATGACGCGACTCCATTCACGGGATCAGGAGTGGGGCCGCCGGGCTGGGTCGGCGGGCGGCCGGAATTGGGTCTTTCGCGCGCGTCTCGTAGCACGAACCGCGAATTCAGGCAAGAGGATTCGGCGCGAATCGAGCGGGGGGCGCGCGATGCGCTTTGCCCGGCACGAACATGCGCGCCCTGTGAAACTCGCCATTCCCTGACGGAGTGCGCGCGGAGTCCCCCTCTCCCCTTTTTGGGGGAGAGGGTGGGGGGGGGGGGG
>JBBDNT010000247.1:0-10381 GCA_040877445.1 Planctomycetaceae bacterium | reverse complement strand
TGAGGGGGTCGCACACCGATTCGGCCGCCTCGCCGGATCGGCTTGCATCGAGTGAAGATGACGCCGGATGATGACGCCGCTTGAAGCACCGCCGCCGCGACGCGATCGGTGGCCGTAACCCCCTCACCTTAGCCCTCTCCCCCGCAGAGCCGGGGGAGAGGGGACGGCCGCCGCTGCCGCGGCCTTGAAATCGCAAAGTGCGTCGCGTGCCCGAGCCTCGGAGCGGAGCGGCGAGCCGGCGGCCGCTCAATCAGGCAGCGCCCCGACCAGTTCTTCCGCGACGGCGGCGAACTCGTCCGGCGTGATTTCTCGCAGGCCGTCCGCGTAGCCCACCAGCAGGGCGAAGTCGCACAGCCGGTTGATCCTCCGCGGCACGCCTCCCGACAGGTCGTGCAGGGCGTCGAAGGCTTCGTGGCGGAAAATCGGCGTGGCGCGGCCCGCGGCGCGCAGTCGGTGCGCGACGTAATCCTCGGTTTCGGCCCGGTTCAACGCGCGGAGGAGTCCCCTCACGCCGATCCGTTCGTCGAGTTGCGCGAACCGCCGCAGCCGGGGCACCAGGCTCCGCTCGCCGACGAGCAGCAGCGAGAAGTCGATGTCGTTTCGGGGCTGAAGATTGAGGAGCGACAGCACCGCCTGAAGCACGCGGGGATCGTCGATCTGATGCGCCTCGTCGATGACGATCACCGGGTGCCGGCCGTTTCTCGCGTGAACGGCGAGCCGGTCTTCGATCCGCCGCACGGTGCGGTCCAGCGTGCGCTCCTCGAGGGCGGCGGGGTTCTCTTCGGCATTCCCTCTGCCGAGCGCCGCGGCCACGTAGCACAGGAATTCGGCGGCGGTGAAGTGCGGATAGACGACGCGGACGAAGGGGGCGAATCGTTCCGGCATCTCGTGCGCGAGTTGCCCCACGAGAAAGCTCTTTCCGCTGCCGGTGCCTCCCACGAGCAGGCCGGTCCCCAAGCCGCTTTCGAGCACGTACCGCAGCTTCAGCAACGCCGCCTGGTGCGGTTCGCCGCGATGAAAGAACTCGGGCTGGTCGCCGTTGTCGAACGGTTGCCGCGAAAGGCCCCAATAAGCGGTGTACATCGAGCGACGTTCCTTCGTCCCATGACAGTTTCAGCACTCCGGCTCGGCGCTTCCGCGGCTCGACGGCGGGCGGGTCAGTCGGCGGTCTCACGGCGGTCGGACGTGTCTTCGATGGTGCCGGTCAGCCAGACGCCGCCGACGACCGGCGTCGTTCTCTCGTAATGGGCGCTGCGGACGCGTTCTCCGGCGAACCGCGCGTCGGGATCGTCCCGATCGAACGATTCACCGGCGAGCGGCGAATCGCGCCAATCCCCCGCGCTCCGCCGCGTGCCGGACATTCGGCCCGCGTGCTCTCCGGGCGCAGCGACGACCACCGTGGGCAATCCGCCGAATTCGATGTCGGCGAAGGTCGTCGGCGATTCGATGTGCGTCCCGCTTTGCGACTCGCCGGCCGGCCGGAGCGCGTATCCGACGACACCGACGGCGACGAGCGCGAGCGCCCCGCCGGCGATGCGGCGCCGCGGCGACGCGGCGAGATGGCGCGCGAGCCGGCCCCCGCCGCGGCGAAGGTTTCGCCACGCGGACAACAGTCGAATCGCAAGTCCATCGGGAAGCGACGGCATGACGGCACCCATTCCGAATGGCGAAGCGGCGCACGGGAACGCGCCTCCGCTCGGCGGTTCCCCCGCCTCATCGAATCGGCCATTGGGACCGGCCGGCTTGAGCGGGTTTTTCGGAATACGCCGATTTTTCCCGAATTGCCGGTCCGGTCGATCTGGAGGCGATGGCGGCCTGACGGGCGCTCGATGCCTTCGAATTCGATCTTGTGGGACGGGCCGAGGCCAGCCACGTCGAATTCCGATACGGCAAGCCCCCAAGATCGAATTGGACGAGTCGCGGCCGGAATTCCGGCGGCCTCACGCGGCGTCGGAAAGAGGTGCCGCGAGTGCGTGGCGACCGTGGGCCGGGGCCGCATCCAGCACGTGGTCGATGATCCGCTCGACCGGGGTCCGCAGCCAACTCGCCAGCCGGTGGTCGAGCGCCGGGGCCGGCTGCTCGAGCAAGCGGTCGTAGTTCCACGTGCGCGACCAACCGGCGATCCCCGCCTGCTCCAGGTGGAACGCGTTCGCGAACTGTTCGTAATGCCCGGGAATCGGCACCGTCACCGCGGGCTTGTCGAGCAGAAACGCCTCGAGCGGCGTCGACAGTCCCGCCGTCGTCATCACCCCGCACGAAGTCCGCATGTCTTCGAGCACGCGGATTCGGTCCGGCCAGCGGAAATCGACGAGCCCGTGCGGTCCGCGGGGCATTTCCGGAAATCCGTAGGCGATCACCTCGCGGCGATTGCGGCGCGCCCAATCGATCAGGTCCGCCCCCGTTCCGCCGTCCGCCGTGTGATAGTGGTTGTAAACGAAGAAATGCTCTCCCGCTTCGGGACGCAGGGAATGCAACTCCGGGCGGATCACCGGGGGCACGCAGCGAAAGCTCGTCGGTTCGTAGTGATAGCCGAACAGCCGGTCCGCCCCCGATGTGAACATTCGCACGACGGTGCGGGTCATTTTCCGCTCGAAGCCCATCTCCTCCGGCAGCGGAATCGTCCGGTCGAACAGCGCGATCTGCCGCGACAAGGCGATCACCTCGCAACCAGCCTGCAACAGCGGACAGGCCGAGAGCGGCTCGAAGTCGCTGAGGATCACGTCCGGCTGGAATTCGCGGACGAGCGCCCGCAACGACCACAGGTGGCGGAGCACGCGCGGCGCTTCGCGCGTCCACTTCAGAAAGGTGCGCTTGTAGTCGGTCCGGCCGTCCGTGACGACGTAGGACAGGCCGGGAAAGTGTCGATGCCAGGTGAAGCGATATCCCGTCGGCGGCGCATCCGCCCCGGAACTGACCATGCGGACTTCATGCCCCCGCCGTTCGAGCAACGGCGCCAGCACGGCCGCCTTCGAAAAGTGCCCGTGCCCCTGCGCGAAGATGCCGTAGAGTATGCGCATGCGGGGGGGCGAGGGACGTGATATGAGTGACGAGTGACGAGTGACGAGTGACGAGTTACGAGTTACGAGTGACGAGTTACGAGTCGTCGATTGGGAATCGCGCGAGGCCATTCGCGGGTGGGGTGAGCCTGCTGGCGTGTGGAGGCGGTTTCCGTTGCGGCCTGTCGAGCGGTTCCCGACAGACATTCCTCGGCACGTTCGAGTCGCTTCGTCACCGTTGCCGTTCCGTTTCGACCGTCTCCACGTCCACGATTCGGCCGGTCGGGCGGGAGAGGTCGATGACCACCGGCTCCGCGGTCTCGGCGACCGCGCTGTTTCCCGCCGCGTCCCGGGCTTCGAGCCGAACGAAGACCCGCTCCGGCGTTCCGGGCGGCACGCGCCACTCGTACCCGCCGTTGTCCTCCTGCCAATCGATGATCGGTTCCCACGGACCGCCGCGATTGGCCGCGTAGGACAGCGCCACGGGCCGATCCGAGGGGTTCTGCTCGTCGACCCGCCAGCGAATGAACAGCCGGTCGAGCGCCTCGCCTTGCCCCTGCCGGATGGGAAGCAACTCCGCGACCGGCGGCGTCTGATCGACCACGATCACGATCGCCGGGGCGTCGCCGGGCTGCGGCGGATCGTCGGCCAATCCCACGCCGCTCCGCACGCGGATCGCGAACCCGTAGACGCCGTCTTCGGGCACTTCCACGGTGAAGGGGCTTTCGTGTTCGGGGTCTTCGCCGTATTTCCACCACGTCCGGCCGCCGTCCTGCGTGATGTAGAACTCGACGGCCCCCACGCCGGACGGTCCCACGTCTTCCACCTGGTAGCCGACGCGGAACTTCCGGGCGTTGACCAGCCGCCGACCGTCCGCGGTGCGCGGCCGCGCGGCGGTGCGCGGCGCTCCGTCCGCGGACGGAAACGGGTCCGTGCGCCGAGCGCCGTTCGTCAGCGGATCATTGTCGGACCGGGGAAACTCGTTCGAGGGGGGCAAGTCCTCCGGCCGCGGGAATCGCCGCTGCACGACCTGGGGCCGCGCTTCGGGCAGATCGCGGACCAGCCCCGCCCGGGGCTTGGGAGTGATGATCGGCTCGTCGCTTCCGGGGAAGCGGTCGGGCAATCGCTCGCCGGTCCCGGCGATCGGCTGTCGGAAATCGGGAACCGACGGGCGCGGTTCGGACCGGCCCGCGGCTTGCACCCGCGCTTGCTGCTGGGCATTGCCGACGTTTCCCGCGAGGTCGGCGATCGTACCCCGCACCGCCACCAGGCCGCCCTGTCCCACGCTCCACGACGTGCGCCCGCTGGCCTGCGCGGAGACGTTCACGGGCAGCCAGTCGTCCACGCCGGGTTGCACGTATTCGAGTTCGAGCGTCGAGGCGTCGAGATTCAGGTCGCTCGCCCGCCACGAGACTTCCACGCGGCCCGCGTCGAGTTCCCGCAACGTGAGTTCGATGTCCGGCGGGCGGGTGTCGACGACGACCTTCAAGCCCGGATCGACGATGTCCCCGGGAGGCTGCAATTGCCCGCGGCGATCGAGCGTCCGCACCGCGAACCAGTATTCCCCGTCGGACGGGGCGACGAAGTCGAATCGCCCCGCGGACGGCTCCACCGAGTCGCTGTGCCGCCATTGCCGACCGCGATCGAGCGACAAGTACAGCCGGATCTCCTGCGCCCCCAGCCGCTGCATTTCGGCCGCGTCGTAGCGGTAGGGAATGCGGAATCGGGCTTTGTTGGTGTGCAACGGCTGGCCCTGGATGGGTGCCGCCTGGGCGGCGGCGGACCACATCGCCAGGCACGCCGAAGCGAGGAGCAGCCGTCGGTTCATCGCAATCCCTCTCGATGGACGTGCGGGAGGAAACTCCCGTGACGACGCCGAAACGGGCATCCTGCCCCGGCACGTCGGTTTCGAGGCGCCGGCCGCGCAGCATCAGCGGCACGAGCCCTCTCGGATTCGGTATCGGCGGTCGTGAATGGAGAACTTGAAATGAAAGTCGCGATTGCCGCGATCGCGAAGAGATTCGCGATTTTGCGGAAGATGCGAGATGTGCGGGTCGCCCGGCGCGTCGAGAGCAACGCGCCGAGCGCCGGCGCAGGGCTTCATACCGCGCCAGGCGGGAATTGGTCAACGGGGACCGTCACGCCATGTACGAACAGGCATGTTCGTTGCGTTTCGATCCGAGGGGCGGGAGATTGACGGAAAGCGCCCGCGCGCGGGAATGAATTCGAGCCGCGGCCGTGCGGGAGCGGACGAATCGGGCCGCGTTCGAAAGACCACTTTCTTAAGGCAACGGCAGGAATTTGATTTACCGTGGCGCGAATCGTCGAGGGGTGGCTGGGGTCGAAGCGAAGCGCAGCCCCCAGCGATGCGCCGACACGCTCACCATCCACTGGGGGCGATCTGCCGATGCGGGTCGACGAGCGTGGACGCCCTCTCCCGGCAGATCGACCCCAGCCACCCGACCGGTCGTTCATTTTGCCGCCGCTGCGTAAGGGCGCGGCTCGATTCGAATGTCGCGGCGACCCGGTAGATGATTTTCACGCCGCTGTCTTATCCCGCATCCGCGACGAAGTGGAGTGCGACGTTCGCCGCTCGCCCGATGCATGACGCCGGTCGTGCCGGTCCCGCGGGTCGCGGAGGTCCGCTTGCAGCCTTCGTCCGCGGCGGTCGATAGGACTCGATGGACCGCTTCCCCCCGCAGAGCGAGCGCCCGCCGTGCGATGACCGACCCCCTCGTCAAGACCTTCGAGCTGCTTGCCGCAAGCCCCAGCGCTCACGCCGCCGAAGTCCTTCAGGCGGGATTGGAAGTGAACGACCCCGCCATTCGCGGGAAGTCGGCCGAGGCGCTGCTGGGACGTCCCGGCACGCGCGGCCACGTCGAAGTGATTCGGCATTGGTCCGAACTCGACGATGCCGTGCGGGCCGCGCTCGATCGCCGCGCCCGGCAGATCGAGCCGGCGCTCAAGTACGCGATCGAGCATGGCGACGAGTGCCTGCGCCGCCACGCGCACGAGATCGCCCGCCGCACCGACGCGTTCGAGCTGCACCCAGTGCTGCTGCGCCTGTTGGACGCGGAGGATCCGCAGGTCGCCGAGGATGCCGCCGAGACGTTTCGCCAACTGACGAACCGCCTGCACGAGCAACTCGCGCGGCAGGGCAACGACAATCCGCGCACGTCCCGCAGCCCGGCCTACGTGCGGAACCAGTTTCTCACGGCGCTCGATCAGGCGGCGACGCGGTTCGCCGACCGTCGCCGACCCGAATCGATCGTCGAGGCGGTGCTGGTCCTCGGCGAACCGGAGCACTTCGCGGTCAAGAAGGTGCTCTGGCAGGGGGCGCCGGAATGTCGCGAACTCGCCGGGAGGATACTGCTGACGAGCCGGCATCCCGGGGTGATGCGGATCATCCTCGCATCGTTCGCCCGCAACTATCCGCACGTCCGCGCCTTCGAGGCTTTGTCGCGCCGCGACGATCCCGAGTTCATCTGTTTCCTGCTGCGCTCGTTCCCGACGCGGCTGTCGAAGGTTCAGCACAAGAACTTCGCGCAGGTCGATTCGGTGGCGTGGCTGGGGGGCTTCGGCCAGGGACTCGAATCGATCCCGCCGGGGTTGCAACCCGCGCTGATTCGATTCGTCGCGGCGGTCGGCATTCCATTGGAGACGAAGCTCGCGGTGCAGGAGTGGCTGTTGCGAAACGGCGGACCGGAAGGCCGCCTCGCCGTGGCGGACTCGCTCGGCCGGCTCGACGACTCGGCCGTGCAGCAGATCGTGCTCGACGGGCTGACCTGCGGGGATCCCAGCGTGCAGGCCTGGGCCACCGGGCAGTTGCGCTCCTATGGCGGGGGGGAGGCGTTCACCTTGCTCATCGAACGGCTCGACAGCCCCGTGGAGGAAGTCCGCGTCGCCGCCCGCGATGAACTGCACAGCTTCGACCTCGACGTGATGCTCGACCTTCACCAGCAACTCGAGCCGGCCGTCTGCCGCCGCGCCGGCGAACTGCTGCTGAAGATCGATCCCGAACTGCTCGAGCGGGTGCGGGCGGAACTGGTCGGGCCGTTGCGTCGCCGGCGGATTCTCGTCGCCCGGGCCATGCACCGCATGGGGCTTCAAGACCGGATCGTCGAGGCGCTCGGCTGGATGCTCGACGACGAAGATGCGCACGTCCGCCGCGTCGCCGCGGAGATCCTCGCCACGGTCGCCTCCGCCGAGGCCGATGCGCTGTTGCGGCGGGCGGCCGAAGACCCCAGCCCGCGCGTGCGACAGGCGATCGGCAAAGCGCTGGAGCAGCGGCAGCGGTCGGAGATCTTTCCCGGCCCGCGCGTCGAGGAGGAGGACCGATGACGATGCGAACCGAAGCGCTCGTCGCTGCCACCCGGCCGGCGGACATCAGCCGGGGCGCGAACGAACGGCCCAGCGCGTCACTCGAGAAGAGCTGGTACCTGATCGTGGTGGTGCTCGGCATCGGCCTGTTGTGGGCCGGGTTGTATTACTGGGAGCGGTATTTCAAACGAACGGTGCGCCGCGACGCCACTCCGCAGTCGCTGTTCCGCGACCTGTGCGCCGCCCACGAACTGAGCCGCGGCGAACGCGCCTTGCTGGAAGCGCTCGTCGAGCGGAAGAGGCTGGAGCATCCCGCCGTCGCCTTCGTGGTTCCCGCGCTCCTCCTCGAGATGCAGGCCGAGGACGGCGACCAAGCTGCGGAATACGCCCGCCTCGCCCGCAAGCTGTTCGGCCCGCACTACGGACCAGGCGCTTCGCTGGGGGCAGGGATGAGGGTTACAATGAGCGGAGATGATGACGCGAAGTCGATCATCTGACCAGAATGTGCGGACGAACTATCCGGCGATCCGCACCTGCCCGGCTTCCGCGTCAGTGTGTCGCCGATCTTCGAGGGGTGAATGGGACGTCCCGACCGCTTGACGACTTGGACTGGCTCTCGATGCGTTGCCTGGTCGTATCGCATGGCATAGAGTGAATCCCATGAACGCGACCACGCGCAAAGTGACGGACATCGACCGATCCGAAAAGCGGTGGCTCGAGGACGCTCTGGGACAGCCGCTCCAGGATCGTGACGCGGTGTTCATCATGGTGTTCACGCCGGATGCACCGCCGGATGACGCGGTGCGCGCCGAGGCGAGTGCCGGCCTGGAACGGGTCTTCTCACGGGCGGAAGCGCATGCCGCCGAGCAGGGAATCTCCGACCGGCAGATCGATGACGCGGTCGAGGAGGCGATGAAGCAAGTTCGTCCGCGAGGATCGTGATGCGGGTCGTTCTCGATACGAACATCCTGGCCCGCGTCGCCGCGGGTGGCGCCGGTCCCGCCCGCGAAACGCTCCGGCAATGCACGCAGCCTCCTCATCTTCTCGTGCTGTCTCCATTTCTGCTGACTGAACTGGCGCGGGTTCTGCGCTACGAGCGAATGCGGCGGATGCATGGTTTGTCGGAGGAACGAGATCAACGCATACTTGAACGACCTGCGGGCCGCGGCGCTCATCGTTCCACTGCCAGCGAACTCGCAGGCGGTCGTTCCCGACGATCCCGACGATGATCCGATCATCGCCACAGCGGTCGTCGGCAAGGTCGATGTTCTTTGCACGCTCGATCGGCACATTCGCCTCCCGGAGGTCGAGGCATATTGCGCCGCGCGCAACACTCGCGTCATGACGGACGTGGATTTTCTCGAGTTGCTGCGGGAGAGTGACACGGAACCCGAATAGTCGATTCCTTCCCAAAGAGCCGCACCCCGAACCGGATTGCCGGAGAATCATCATGGCGCAGAAGGTTGCACGGTACATCAACCCGGTGCTCGCGGCGTTGAAAGTTCTCGGAGGGGCCGCGAGTCCAAAGGCAGTATACTCCAAAGTCGCTGCGGATCTCGGGCTCGCGGATTCGATACTCGATGAAACGAGGAAAGATGGGCGTCCCGTGTTCGAGAATCAGGTCGCCTGGGCACGCATGTATCTGGTCAGAACTGGCTACATCGACCGGTCCAAGCGCGGCGTCTGGACGTTGACCGAGAAGGGAAGAAAGTCCCCCACTCTTTCCGACAAGGAAGTCCACAAGCTGCTCCGTTCGGTGCAGCGCGACACCCAACACACGAGAGTGGCCGTCTTGGAGGTCGTGGACGTCGCAGAAGAGAGAGAGGATCCGGACGAAGATATGCTGCAGAGAAACGTCAGTGAATCCTACAGGCAACAGTTGCTGGATCTCATGGGTTCGCTTCCCCCATCGGGCTTCGAGCGATTGTGCCAGCGGCTGCTTTGGGAAGCCGAATTCGAAGACGTGACCGTCACCGGCAAGTCCGGCGACGGCGGGATCGACGGGATCGGCGTGCTGAAGGTCAACCACTTCGTCACCTTCAAGGTGCTCTTCCAGTGCAAGCGCTGGAAATCCGCCGTCGGATCGGCGCAGGTCCGCGATTTCCGCGGCGCGATGAGCGGGCGGGCCGACAAGGGGATGATCCTCACGACCGGCTCATTCTCCGCCGAGGCCCAGCGCGAGGCGGTCCGTGACGGCGTCCCGCCGATCGAATTGATCGGCGGCGATGAACTGATCGACCTCTTCGAAAAGCTGGAACTGGGACTCAAGCCGCGGAAAACCTATGATCTCGACTTCGAGTTCTTCAAGGAATTTCAGGAGTAGGGCGCGCTCGCGGCAAGCGCGCTCTTCTTCGAGTCGCGGCTAACCACGGACAACGGACAACTGAAAACGGACCAACATGCACCACGACATCGCTCTCGTCGGGCTGGCCGTCATGGGCCAGAACCTCGTTCTCAATATGGCCAACCGCGGCTACTCGGTCGGCGTTTACAATCGCACGGCGAGCGTCACCGATGAGTTCGTCGGCGGGCTGAAGGACCGGCCGCGGGACGTCGTCCACGACGGCACGCCCGGGCGCATCCGCGGCTATCATTCGCTCGAAGAGTTGGTCGCGAACCTCGAGTCGCCGCGGAAGATCATGCTGATGGTCAAGGCCGGGCCGCCGGTCGATGCGCTCATTCAGCAGCTCACCCCGCTGCTCGACAAGGGAGACATCCTTATCGACGGCGGGAATTCCGACTTCCGCGACACCAACCGCCGCACGCAGGAAATCGAAGCGTCCGGGCTGTTGTTCATCGGCACGGGCGTTTCCGGCGGCGAAGAGGGCGCGCTCAAGGGGCCGAGCATCATGCCCGGCGGGTCGAAGGCCGCGTGGCCTCACGTCAAGGAGATCTTCCAGGCGATCTCCGCCAAGGTCGGCCCGCAGGGGGACATCCCTTGCTGTGAATGGGTCGGCGAGGCGGGAGCCGGGCACTACGTGAAGATGGTGCACAACGGCATCGAGTACGGCGACATGCAGCTCATCTGCGAGGCGTACTTCATCTTGAAGCACGCCCTCGGCCTC
>JBBDNT010000246.1:8899-14338 GCA_040877445.1 Planctomycetaceae bacterium | reverse complement strand
CAGTGCAAACGATCGCAACGAAGAAACAGCGAGCCTCCCGCGTCAGCGGGGGGAGGCACGGCTCGACGTTCGGAAAATCGGCGTTGCCATCGCAGAAGGACAATCCACGGATTACGCGGAGTTTCGCAGATTTCATTGCGAATCCGTGGGCCGGAAATTTGCGCACGCTGCAAGAATTCGATACGTTAGTAGCACGGATCGCGGCCGGCGATTCGGCGATTGTCGTCGAACGTCGTCTCTCTCTGGTCTTCTCCGCGTCCTCGGCGCACTCGGCGGTTCGATTCTTCCGCGGCGCGGGGATCGAACCGCGGAGAACGCCGCGGGCACGGAGAGTTCGATCGGCGGCGACGTCCGATTTTGGTTGCGGCTTCGCCGCGCGAAATCAGCGTCGATCAGCAAAGATCAGCGGTTCTTGCATTCGCATGTGGCACTTGTCCCCTGCGTGCCTCGCCGGGGACCAGGAACACAGTTCTTCGCTGAACGTGGTGATGACTCTTCCGACGCCGCGCCCGGCACCGGACTCCTCTTCTTCGCGCTTCTTTGCGGTCTTGGCGTCTTTGCGTCGAAAGTCCCTTCTGTTGCGGCTGTGCCGCGCGAAGAACCTTGCGAGCGAACTGGCGGTTGATCAATTCGATCTTTCGCGGCTCCTCACGCGTCCCGCTCGCCCGTGCCCAGTCCGCCGCCGCACACCGGGCAGTTCGGGTCGCGGGCGATCGCGAATTTACGGAACGCCATGCTCCGCAGGTCGCACACCAGCATCTGCCCCAGCAGCGGTTCGCCGAAGCCGGCGAGCAGTTTGATCGCTTCCATCGCGCCCAGGCAGCCCACCGTTCCCGAGACCGCCCCGAACACCGGGAACTCCCGCCGCCACTCCGGCGGATCCTCCGGGTGCAGGCAGCGCAGGCACGGCGTGCATCCGGGAACGATCGTCGTCAGGCTGGCTTCGAGGTCGTACATCGCGCACTCCACCAGGGGCTTGCCTTGCGCGACCGCCTGCTCGTTCATCAGGAACCGCTCGCCGAACAGCGGAGCGCAATCGACGATCAGGTCGACCTGCCGCACCAGCCGCGCGGCGTTGTTTTGGTTCACGTTCTCCGGCGCCGCGACGATCTCGAGCCGCGGGTTGAGTTCCTTCAGCCGCCGCTCGGCCGATTCGACCCGCGGCTTGCCGAGCCAGTCGTGCGTCATCAGCAGTTGGCGGTTGAGGTCGCTGGGCTTGACGTTGCCGGCGTGCGCGAGAACGAGCTTCCCCACGCCCGCCGCCGCGAGCTGATAAGCCACCACGCTCCCCAACCCGCCGACGCGCGAGACGAGCACGGCCGATCCCTTGAGCGTTTCCTGCCCGGACTCGCCGAAGTCGGAAACCCAGATCTGCCACTCGTAGATGGCGCGTTCTTCGTCGGTGAGGGGGCGGCGGTCGGCGGCGGGCATCGGGCGGTGCGTTCGAAGTCGCGAGCGGAGTTGGTCGACGCGAGTCGGAATTGCGACTCGTCGCGAAACCACACGGTAACCGCTGCCCGATGGTGCGATCAAGGACCGGAGGCGCGTGGGAAAATCGTCGTCGCGTCGGCGGCATCGAACGCGAACACCCCCGGTCGCGGGTTTTGCAACCGGGGGTGCGCTTTCCGGCGAGTCGTCCCGTGATGACGAACCGACTCGCGTCTTCAGACGATCGATTCACCGCCCTCTCGCGATGGGGAAGTCACCTTACCAGAAGACGCCGACGCCGCCGGCCTGGACGCCCCGCTGGGGCCCCCATCCGCCGCCGCCCCAACCGCCCCGGCCGCCGCCCCAACCGCCCCGGCCGCCGCCCCAACCGCTGCCGTAACCGCGGTAACCGGTGCCGTAAACGCCGGTGCCGAATCCGCCGCTGCCGTAATAGGCGGGGCTGCCGTAGTACCCGCCGTACCCGCTGGAGTAGGTGGCGCCGGTGCCGGCGTAACCGGTGGTGTAGCCGCCGTAGCCGCTGGAGTAAACCGGAGCGGAGTAGTACCCCCCGGAGTCGCATCCGATCCCACGGCTTTTGTGTCCCGCCACGGCTTCGGTCGTGGCGTAGGCGAAGATCGCGGCGAGCGCGCCGCAAACGACCAGCAATCGCGTCCCGTTCTTCATCGTCGAATCCTCCAGTTCGAGGTGCGTCGTGGCCGGGAAAATCCCTACGGCCGCCGCGTTCGCCCGGCTATCGCCTCACGGGATTGCAAGAGACATACCGGATCGGCGCAATTTTCGCTCTGACTTCGAACCGTGCGGTTCATAGAGAATCGACAACAGTCGTCGCCCGTCACCCCGAGGAGCGGCCGGCTCATCGTGGTTGATTCGCGATCAGCCGGGTCGCTTCCGATCCATCGGCCCAGCGCGGAGCGGAAGATTCATCGGTTCCTTCACCACGAACTTCCGCTCGACGGTGCGTTGCGTCAGGCTGCGGTCGACCTTCTCGAACACGTCGACCTCGAAGGGCCGATCCAGACTGTTCCCCGCGAGATCCTCGAGCGCCGCGTCGACCGCGAGCGTGTGCGCGCCGGCGACCCACGCCGCTTCCGGCGTGAACCGCCAGCGCGTCTCTTCCTGGTCGACGGCGATCTCGCCGGGCAGCGGTGTTCCGTCCGGTCCCTTCACCACCAGCACCCGCTCGAGCATCGCCCGGTCGAGCGGCTCGTCGAAGGCGATCGCGAGCGCGTGGCGCGCGCCGGCCGCGGGAACGTCCAGCGTCCAGCGGTCGATCGACGGCTGCGTCTCGTCCGGCGGGCCGACGCGGAACGCCTTTTCGAACCGCTCGGCCACCGGGTTGCCGTTCGCGTCCTCCCAGCCCGGTTCGATCACCAGGGCGTAGCGGCCGCCTTCTTCGAGCACCGGGCCGATTTCCTCGCGCGGCTTCAATCCTCGCTTGATCCGCCCCGGATCGATCAGCAGTGTGAACCGCGTGCCCGACGGATCCCACAATTCCTCGCCCAGTTGCAGGAACGGATCCTCGACCTGCTCGCGCGCCGCGCCCTCATCGTCGTGGGACGGATTGCCGATCCGTCCCGCCGATTCGGCTTCGGCTTTCGATGGATCCGCAAGTCGTCCGACGGGGCCAGGCTCGCGATCGGACGGATCGGCAATCCGTCCTACCCGATACAGCCGGATGTGATCGTACGCCTGCCCGCGGCTCATCGGGGCCGAAAACACGAGGTAGAACTTCAACTGATTTTCCGGCAGCACGCCGCGGCTGGGGTGGATCGCGGCGACGTTCGCGGCGGGGACGGCCGCACGCGGAGGAGTCGAGAATACATGCCGCAGGGGCTCCTCCCGACCGGACGCGTCGCTCAGGGTCAGTTCGTATGTCAATCCCGGCGCGAGGGCGTATCGGGGGAAGAAGATGAGCGCTTCCTCTTCGAGTTCGATTCGCCACTCGCCGAGGATCGCCGGGGGATCCTCGACATCCTCCGATCGCACGCGCAACGAAGCCTCGTCGACCCATTCGTCCGGATCGGTCATGCCCTCGCGGTCATCCAGCCATTCGGCCGGCAACCCGTAGATCTCGATGCGTTCGATCAAGTTCGTGTCACGGGACGCGACCGGCGAGACCGTCAACTCGGCGGGATCGTTCACCTTCACTCCGGCGGAATTCGCCGCGGCTCGCGGATTGCGAACGGCGCCCTCGTCGTCTTCCGCTTCACCGCAACCGGCGCTGACGATGATCGTGATCGCCGCGAGGATTGTCGAGACGCACTTCATGATCGCACTCCCCTTCGGAACGTAGCCGGCATTCGGTACGGTGTTCGTCACTCGTCACTCGTCACTCGTCACTGTCCCCCGTCACTCCTCAAGCCGCCCATACTTCTTCAGCGCCGCCCGCAGTCGATCGTGGGGCAGCGCGTGGAGCGTGTTGCCGTCGCGGCCGGTCATCGTCTCCGCCGCCACCATCGCGTTGACCACCGCCTCCTCCGTCGCTTCGATCGTGGCGCGGAACAGCGGGGTGATGCGTTCGGTCGGGAGCACCTCGATCTTCGCGGGCGCCTCCGCGCCGCTGATCGCGGTCGCGTTCGCGGTCGAGAAGGCGAGGAAGATGTCGCCCGAGGTGTCGCTGGCGATGCTCCCCAGCCGTCCCAGCCCCAGCGATGCCCGCTTGCACAGCCGCTCGAGGTGCGTGGGGATCAGCGGCGCGTCGGTCGCGATGAAGATGATGATCGAGCCGCGGTCCGGCTTCAGGTCGAGTTCGTCGGGCCGGCCGATCTCGCGACGCAGATCGGCGACCTCCCGTCCGACGGGAACGCCGGCGACCCGCAGATCCGGCCGGCTGCCGTAGTTCGCCTGCACGAGCACGCCCACGGTGTATCCGCCCTCTTCTTCCGCCAGCACGCGGGAGGACGTGCCGATGCCTCCCTTGAAGTCGTAGCAGATCATCCCGGTTCCGCCGCCGACGTTCCCCTCGGGGACGTGGCCTCCCCGCGCCTTGTCGAGCGCGGCGAACACGTGCGCGGGCTTCACGTGGAACCCGTTGATGTCGCTGAGCGTGCCGTCGTAGGTCTCGGCGACCACCGGCAGGTGAAACGCCTGCTTGTCGCCCTTCTTCACGTGCCAGTCGATCAGCGCGTCGCGGACGACGCCCACGCTGTGCGTATTGGTGACGGCTACCGGCCCGCGGAGATAACCGGAGTCCCCCACCCAGGCGATGCCGGTCATTTCGCCGTTGCCGTTGAGCGTGTGCCACGCGGCGAAACACCGCTCGAAGGGCCTGTCCTTGCCGCGGGGAAAGAGGACGGTCACGCCGGTGCGGACGGGGCCTTTGCCGACGACCAGTTCGCCTTCCCCCTCGATGAGCGTGGCGTGTCCGACCTCGACGCCGGCGACGTCGGTGATGGCGTTGAACTTGCCGGGCGTGCCCTCGAAGGGAACCCCCAGATCACGGGCACGGGGCTTGGGCTTCGATTCGTTCACTTGGGCCTCGGCGGATCGAACAGGCATGGCGGAAAGCGAGAGGAGCAGCGGCATCAGAACGAGGCTGGCGGGAGACAGCGAGCGAGTCATCGACGATCCCCTCCTTCGAGTCTGGATGGCGGATTCATGTATTGAATCACAACAATGCGGCGCCGCCAAGTCGCGGGCGGAACGCGGTGGGGAGCGGTCGGGGTTTCCTCGTCGATGTGGATCGCGGTGGCGGGAGCCGCGAAACCGCAAGGGTCGTCCGCAACCGGAGAGGGATGAGGCGCGCCCCGTCACCGGATGGGGAGAATCGCACGTCACCGGTGCGCCGGTTTCGCGGTTCACTCCGCCGGCAGTGTGCGCGCCAAGCCGATCACCGCCCAGCCGGTGCCGAAGTAGCTCGTGACGTCTCCGTCGTCGTTCCCTTGCGGCTTCCCCTTGTTCCGTGTGGGGACGAACCATGAACCGTCCTTGCGCTGCGTCTTCGACAGGAACGCCCGCGCGCGGCGGATCGCCGGCGAATCGGAAAGCGAC
>JBBDNT010000246.1:0-8889 GCA_040877445.1 Planctomycetaceae bacterium | reverse complement strand
CCGGACGCTTCGAGCGTCCGGGTCGCTGCCGGCGCGCTGGAGAGCGCAAACAGCGCCTGTCCGGTCGCCAGCGCGTCGCTGGGGAGGCCGGGCGCCTGGCTCCAGCCTCCGTCTTCGTTCTGATCCGCGAGGAGCCGCTTCGACAACGCCTCGACCTCCGCCGGCTCGCCGAATGGACGCGCGATCGCCAACCGCAGCACGCGCTCCTGATGGCTGTCCGGCGGAGGCGCCTTTTTCAACCAGGCCAGCGCTCGGTCGCGGCCGTGGACCCACGCGGGATCCTCCTTTTTCACCCGCTCGCCCGCGAGGACGATCCACATCGTCTTCACCGCGTCGCTCTCGATGATCGGCGGATACGGATCGAGGATTTCCGCGCCTCCCTTCTTTTCCTTCCAGTGCAGGCTCGGGTCGATCCACGATCCGTCGTCCCGCTGGAGACGCAGGAACTGGTCGACGGATCGACCGAGGACGCGCGCCGTTCTTTCATCGATCGGCCCGGCCGTCAGACCCTGGATCAGCAGGGGAACGTCGTCCGTCACGAGATGCGGTTTCTTCCCCGCCGCGAGCCGCTCGTCCAATCTCGCGACGACCTTGCCCCGCAGGCCGGCGAGAAGTTCCCCGTCGATCGTCACGCCGCGCGACCGGGCCTCGTCGAGACTCCAGAACATGATCGGCATCTGATGGCAGGTGATGCAGGCATGCGTCTCCCACCAGCCGGCGCCTTCCTGCTCGATATACGGCACCGCCCGCTCAACGGCCCGGCGGGCGAACTGCGCGCTCGCCTGGGCCGACTCCGACAGCGCGGCGTCACCCGCCAGAATCAGCAGCATGAAGACACTGGGCGCGATCATGGTGATATTCCGGTTCGAGTGAATTCGGGCGGATCCGGTCGTCGAAGGTCGCGAAACCGCAAGGGTCGATCATGCGGGCGGTCGTGGTTCCCAGTCGAACGCGAGGTCGGTCGCCGGGGCGGAGTGGGTGAGGGCGCCGATGCTGATGCGTTCGACGCCCGTCTCGGCGATCGCGCGGACCGTCGCCCGATTCACGCCGCCCGAGGCTTCGAGCAACACTCCCGGCGATCGCGCGTCGCGCAGCCGCACCGCCTCGCGGAGCGTGTCGAGCGGCATGTTGTCCAGCAGCACGATGTCGGGCGCGCCGGCGAGCGCGTCTTCCAGTTGTTCGAGCGTGTCGACTTCGACTTCGATGACCATTCCCTGCGGCGCGGCGTCCCGCGCGTGGCGCACGGCCGCGGCGATCGACGCGTCGCCGACGCCGCGGCGCTCGCAGGCGGCGAGGTGGTTGTCCTTGATGAGCACGGCGTCGTACAGGCCGATACGGTGATTCGTGCCGCCGCCGGCGCGGACGGCGTATTTCTGCATCGCCCGCCAGCCGGGAAGGGTCTTGCGGGTGTCGAAGATCGTCGCGCTTGTCCCCGCGACCGCGTCGACGTACTGCCGGGCGAGGCTCGCCATGCCGGAGAGGTGCGTCAGGAAGTTGAGGGCCGTGCGCTCGCCGGTCAGCAACGATCGCACGGGACCGGCGAGTTCGGCGACGACGCTTCCCGCTTCGATCGCCATTCCGTCGGCGATGAGCGTTCGCCATTCGACGCGGGGATCGATCCGCTCGAAGACCATCCGGGCGACCGGCTCTCCCGCGAGCACGCCCGCCTGCCGGGCGATGACCTTCACCCGCCCCATGTCCCCCTCGGCGATGAGAGCACGCGAGGTGACGTCGCCGGCCTCGCCGAGATCCTCGGCGAGGGCCGCGGCGACGAGGCGCTCGGCGGAGGCGCGCTCGGATGGTCCGAACGCGAGCGATGGTGCCTCGAGAGATGAATCGGTCATTGCATTTCCTCCGGCGCCGCCGCGTCTTGACGACCAACCTGACGCTTGCCGGTTTCGCGTCGCGCGCGGAGAGAACTCCCCCCGCTCACGCGGGAGGCTCGCCGTCATTCCGCCTCGATGATTTCGATCTTGATGTTCCCGAGCACCTTCAACAGCGGCAGGAACGCGCCGAGGGGCGACGGGCCGTCGTCGGCGAGGCTCGATTCCGCGAGCTTGATGTGCCCCGCGCCGATGCCCCCTTTCGCCAGCGTCGCGTCGAGCGGGATCCACTTGTCGCCGAGATGCACCTCGGTCCACATGTGCCCGCCGAAGACGTCGCGGCCCGGCACGTACACCAGGCCCACCGCCACCCGCGAGGGGATCTTCTCGACGCGCAACATCGCCGCGAGCAGCACCGCGTGCTCGGTGCAGTCCCCTTCGAGACTCTCGGCGACTTCGGCCGCGGTCGCCATCGCCGTCGAGAAATTTTTCTCGCTGAGCTTGTCGTGGACGTAGCTCTCCATCAGTCGGGCGATCGCGCCGGGATCGCGCTCGTCGCCGGCGGCGCGGCGGGCGTGGTCGATCACGCGGCGATCGTCGCACTGGAGAAACTCCGACGAAGCGAGATACGCCTTGTCGATCGCTTGCAGGCGAACGTCCTTCGGGATCTCCAGCGCCCGCACCGTCAACTCCGCGTCGTTCTTGCCGAGCGACCTCACCTGCTGCGTGTCTCCCGCGGGAAGGACCTCGGCGGGATCGGCGTCGGGCGTGGTGATGCGATAGACGGCGCGGCGGCTGTCGTGCCCGTTTCGCAACGGCTTCACCGGGACGAGCGAGCCGACCGCGATATCGAGTTCCCCACCGGCGATCTCTTCGAGCGCGACCTTTTCGGGCACCTCGTGGGTGATCATCGTCAGGCCGAACACGTTGCTCTCGCTCCGCAGCGTGCGGCCTTCGTCGTCGAGCCAGGCGCTGGTCACGAGCGCCGGCAGAATCGACTGCGTGATTCGCACCTTCAGCAGTTTCTTCGAGGTGCCGTCGTGCAGCTTGATCGTCTCGTGCTCGTCGGCGGTGATCGTGACGTCGGTCGCCTGCTTCATTTCGGGGACGAACAGCTTGAGCTTGCGGACGTCGCCGGGCTTCAGCGGCGGATCGCGGAGGGCGCGCTCCTGGAAATCGGGCGCCTTGATGTCGCCGGACCACGGCAGCGTTTGCCGCCGCGTCTCGCCGGCGGCGGTCGTGTCGATTCGGAGTTCCCCCCCTTCGACGCGGCCGACCATGCGCGTGGAGGAGACCGGCGGGTTTTCGGCGACGTGCGTGAAGGAGAGCATTTCGCCGTCGGCGGTTTCGTCGAACACGCTGCGGGTGCTCATCTTGAGCGTCTGGCCGAACCGCTTGATGGTCAGGTTCGTTTCGGAGACGGAGCGAATGATCTTCTTGCCGTCGCGTTCGGCGGGGGCGGTCGTTGCATGGGCGTAGCCGATGCGGTCTTCGCCGAGCTGGATGATCTGCCAGCTTTCACGCGTGGTTTTTCCGGGGGCGGCATCTTCGGCGGCGCGGAGGGCGAGCGCGCTTGCCGCGAGCAGCGCGACGAACGCCGGCGGCAGGAACCCGCGGCGCGAATGGTGCCATCGGTTCGATCGGAACATGCTGCGGTCCCTTGCTGCCGAAGTTCGAGTCGGGCGGAACGGTTCGATCCGTCGGTCCATTATGGCGCGTCCGGCGGCGGGGGGGAACCCGTCGGATCGTCGGACTTCTCCCGCGCCGTCGCCTTCGAATCGCGAACCGATCGGCGAATTCTCGCCCGTGGAGTTGACGCGGGCGGGCCTGATGCGTTCCGATAGTACGTGCGGATGCGTCGCGATGCCGAACCGTTTGGGCGATTGGCGATTTCACCACGGATTTCACGGATGGGCACGGATGCGACTGAATCGGCACGCTCGTCCTCGATTCGACGATACACGATCCGTGCTGATCCGTGTCCATCCGCGGTGAGAACTTCTCTGCTGAACCCGGCACGACCGGGCTGATTTTTCCTCCCGAATCTCCGCTGCTCCCCCCTGGAGATTCCCCAGATCATTCCGGCGACGGTTCGCGGATCGTCGTGCGGGCCCAACCTGATCGAGTTCCCAATGAGACGAACCGTTCCTTCGCGAAGGAATCCGTCGCGTTCGCGAGCGTGGTTGTTCGCGGGGTGGCTGTCGCTGGCCGCGGCGGGGTGCGGGGGGACCGCTTCCGCTCCGACCGCGAGCAAGCAGGATGCGCCGCGCCCCGTCATGGAGGCGGCGGTGCTGACGGTCGAGCTGCGGCAGTGGCCCACGATCGTCCGCAGCCAGGGGAGCGTTGTCGCGGATGAAGTGGCGGTCGTCGGCTCGAAGGTGGCCGGGCGCGTCTCGGCGGTTCACGTCGATCTGGGCGATCTGGTTCGAGAGGGAGAGCCGTTGGCGACGCTCGATCAGTCGGAGTTCCGGCTGCAAGTCGCGCAGACGAAGGCGCAGCTCGCGCAAGCGCGTTCCGCGGTGGGTCTCGCAGAGGGCGAGCCGGTCGACCAGCTCGATCCGCGCGATTCCCCGCCGGTCCAGCAGGAGCAGGCATTGTGGGACGAGGCCCTGTCGAACGCCGCGCGCGCGAAGCGGCTCCGGGCGCAAAACGCCATCACGCAATCCGAACACGAGCAAGTGCTGGCGGCGGCGCGCGTCGCCGAAGCGCGGCATGCCGCGGCGTTGAACGCCGTTCACGAGAAAATCGCCTTGATCGGCGTGCGCGAGGCGGAGTTGGCGTTGGCCCGCGAGCGGCTCGAGAACGCGGTCGTTCCGGCGCCCTTCGACGGTCTCGTGCAGCATCGGCCGATCGCGCCCGGCAGCTACATCCAGGTGGGAGACGCCATCGCGACGGTCGTTCGGTCCGACATGCTCCGCTTTCGCGGCACGGTGCCGGAACGGCACGCGCAGGGACTGGCGGTCGGGCAGAAAGTCGTGTTGCGGATCGAGTCGGTTCGCGAGCCGCGCACCGTCCGCGTGACGCGGATCAGCCCGTCGCTCGATTTGCGCAGCCGGTCGCTGCTGTTCGAGGCGGCCGTTCCCAATCCCGATCGCGGGTTGCGGACGGGCCTGTTCGCCGAGGCCGAAGTGGTCATCGATCCGGACGCCCAGGCCCTCGTGGTGCCGAGTTCCGCGATGGTCGAGTTCGCCGGCGCGGAGAAAGTGTGGATTCTGGTCGATGGCGTTTCCGCCGAGCGCGAAGTCCTCATCGGCCGCCGCCGCGGCGACGCGATCGAAATCCTGGAAGGATTGTCGGCCGGCGACCTGATCCTGCACGAGGGCAGCCGGGGAATGGTCGCGACGATCAAGCCGCTGCCGGTTCCGGCCGCGGCGGAGCCGGCGGACATCGCCGTTCGCGGGACCGATCGCGAGCGGGAGGCGGCGGACACGAAAGAAGTCGCGGGAGGCAACGGCTCGGAATGAAGCCGCCGGGGCAAGGGAGAGCGACCACGCCCGCCAGGAAGCGGCGGGGGCGATCGAATTCATCCGCGAAAGCGTCTCGGAAAAGTCGGCGCCTTGACCGAGTTCGCTCGCTCCAAGGGGAATGTCACGGCTCGGGTCCGGGACGCTCGAAGACCACCGAGGGGATAAACCCCTCGGCTCGTTGTTTGATCCATCCTCCATCCTCAATCCTCCATCCTCCACCGTGTATTGGCTCGCCGAAATCTGCGTCCGACGCCCGATCTTCGCCCTGATGCTCGTCATGGCGTTGGTCGTGGCGGGACTGGCGGCGTTCCCGCAGTTGGGAGTCGACCGCTTTCCCAACATGGACCTGCCGCAGATCTACGTCCGCACCTCGTATCCGGGGGCGGACCTGAACATGGTCGAGTCGGAGATCAGCGCGGTCGTGGAAGACGCGGTGGCCACCGTCGCCGGCATCGAGGAACTGCGCTCCATCTCCCGCGACGGGCAATCGTTCGTGATCGTGACGTTTCATCTCGATCGCGACGTCGATGCGGCGACGCAGGACGTCCGCGACGCGGTGGCGGGGGTCATCAACCGCCTTCCGCCGGGAGTCGATCCGCCGGTGGTGCAGAAGCGGGATCTCGATTCCTCCCCCGTGATGACGCTCGCCGTCTCCGGTCCCCGGACGTCGCGCGAGTTGTACGTGCTCGCCGACCGGTTCGTGAAGAACGTCATCGAATCGTCCAAGGGAGTGGGCGAAGTCTCGATCGCCGGCGCGGAGGATCGGGCCGTGCAGGTCGACATCGACGCCCGCCGGCTCGCCGCGCATCGTCTGTCGATCCTCCAGGTGCGCGACGCGGTCGCGCGCCAGAACGCCGAAGTCCCCGGGGGGCGGCTGGACGAGGGGCTGCGCGAGCGGTCCCTGCGGACGCTGGGCCGCATCGAGCATGCCCGCGATTTCCCCGACCTGGTCGTCGCCTCGGTCGACGGCACGCCGGTCCGACTCAGCGACCTCGGCGAAGTCCACGACGCCACCAAGGAAGTCCGCACGCTGGCCCGGCTGAACGGTCGCCCCGCGGTCGTGCTCCGCGTGCAACGGCAATCCGGCGAGAACACCGTGGCGGTGGCCGACGGAATCAAGGCGATGCTTCCCCGTTGCCGCGAACTGCTCCCCGACGACGTCGAGGTGTCGGTCATTCAGGACCAGTCGCGGTACATCGTCGAGGCATTGCACGAGATCGAAAGCCACCTCGTTTCGGGGAGCATTCTGGCGTGCATCACGGTGTTGTTGTTCATGCGGTCGTGGCGTTCGACGCTGATCGCTTCGGTCGCGATTCCCGCCTCGATCATCGCGACGTTCGCCTTCATGCGAATGTTCGGGTTCACGCTCAACAACGTCACGATGCTGGCGTTGGTGCTGATGGTGGGGGTCGTCATCGACGACGCCATCGTCGTCCTCGAAAACGTGTTCCACTGCATCGAGGAAAAGGGAATGTCTCCCCGCGAGGCCGCCGTCTACGGGACGAAGGAAATCGGCCCGGCCGTCTTCGCGACCACCATTTCGCTCGTGATCGTGTTCCTCCCGGTCTCCTTCCTGTCGAGCGTGACCGGGCGGATGCTGTTCCAGTTCGGAATGACGGCGACGGTCGCCATTCTCGTGTCGCTGCTGGTGAGTTTCTCGCTCACGCCGATGATGTGCAGCAAGCTGTTGAGGCGGGGAATGTCGAACCCCGCCGGCGGTCCCGCCTCGCGCCGCGGGTTCTATCGCTTCGTCGAGGGGGGCTACCTGTGGCTGTTGAAGAAATCCATGAGGTACCGCTGGCTGGTGCTGGGACTGGCGATCGCCGTGATGCTCAGCAACTACCCGCTGTACCACCTCGTGCAGCAGGACTACATCCCGCTGAACGTCGATGAGTCGGAGTTCGAGGTCCGCCTCGAAGCCCGACAGGGCGCCAACCTCGCGTCCATGCGCGAGACCGTCGACGCCGCCGAAGCGCAACTGCTCGACATCGACGGCGTCGAACTGGTCCTCACCACGGTGGGCCGCGGAGGCTTCGGCGACGTCAACCGGGCCGAGCACTACATTCAGCTGATCGACGGCAACGAGCGGACGTTCTCCTTCGGGCGGCTGTTTTCCGGGTTGCTCGCGGGAGATCCCCGCGCCGCCTTCCGCGGGAACTTCACCCAGCGCGAGAAGATGGCGGAAGTCCGCCGGCGGCTGGGAACGATTCCCGACGTGCGGGTCTCGGTCCGCAATCTGACCACATTGCGGCAAGGCGCCCCGGTGGACATCGACTTCTCCATCACCGGGCCCGATTTCGAGGGACTGCTCGAGTTCAGCGAGAAACTCCGCGACAAGGCGCGGGAGATCCCCGGCATCGTCGACGTCAACACCACCCTGCAGGTCGACAGCCCCGAACTGCTCGTCCGCCCGAACCGCGAGCGCGCCGCGGCGCTCGGCGTCTCGGTTCGCGACATCGCCGACACGCTCCGCGTCGGCGTCGGCGGAGACGACCGCGTTTCCCGCTATCGCGACGCGACCATCGACGACGCCTACGACGTCGAGGTGCGGCTGGTGGGCATCGACCGCGGCGACATCGAGTCGATCTCGCAGTTGTACGTCCCCGCGAATCCCGGCACCGGCGCGGGCGCGGGGGCCGGACCAGTGATCGACGCGGCCGATGACGCCGACGACGTCGCGCTCACCCGCATCGACAACGTCGCCACCTTCGAATACAGCCAGGCCGCGTCCCGCATCGACCGCTACAATCGGCAGCGAATGGTCGCGGTTCGCGCCAACATCGCCGGGGGATACGCCCTGGGCGACCGCATCGCCGCGATGAACCAGGCCGCCGAGGAAATCGGCATACCTCCCGGCTTCAATACGCAAGTGCTTGGCGGCGGGCGGGAACTGGAGCGCACGCTCTCCGATTTCGGCTGGACGATGGTGCTGTCGTTCGTCTTCATGTACATCGTACTCGCCGCCCAGTACGAGCACCTCGTGCATCCGCTGGTGATTCTGCTGTCGCTGCCGCTTGCCGTGCCGTTCGGCATGCTCAGCCTGTACTGGGGCGGCGAGACGCTGAATTTGTACTCGGCGCTGGGGATCCTCGTGCTGTTCGGCGTGGTGAAGAAGGCGGCCATCCTCCAGGTGGACCACACCAATGCGCTCCGCGCGCAGGGACTGGACCGCGGCGAGGCGATCATCCGCGCCAACCGCGACCGGCTGCGGCCGATCCTGATGACCACGCTCTCGTTCGTCGCCGGGCTGATGCCGCTGTTGATCGCGACCGGCCCGGGCGCGGAAGAGCGGCGGTCGATCGCCGTGCTCGCGGTCGGCGGACAGACGCTGTCGCTGCTGCTCACGCTGTTGGCGATCCCGGTGCTGTATTCGTTCTTCGACGACCTGGGCGCGCTCGCGTTGCGCGTGACGGCATGGTGGCGCGGAACCGAACCGAGCACCGAACCCGCCGCCGAAGTCCCCCCCGCCCCGCAACCGGTCTCCGCGCTGGACCGCTGACGCGCTCGAGCGGACCGTCCGCGCCGCGCGCGTTCGCGCGACCGAAGCGGTGCGCTCGGTTTCTCGGCCGTCGTGATTTTCTTCGAGCCGCCTTTCATCT
>JBBDNT010000245.1:0-14366 GCA_040877445.1 Planctomycetaceae bacterium | reverse complement strand
TTGCCAATCCATCCTACGGAAAACCCACAAGATCAAGCTTGAAGGCGTACTACGGTGAAGTGCGGGGCGAGCCGATGATGGTCGTGAACTGCCCGCATTGCGGATTCGAGATTCCGTTCGGGAAGCCGGCGGCGTTCTCGTCCAAATGACGTTCCGCCAAGAACCTCAGCCGTCACACGCGGATTGAATTCGAGAATCGGCAGACAGGAATGTCTGGTGGGCACAGTTCACCCCGCACGACTGCGGACATTCCGCCGGGCATCCGTCCTTCAATCGCGACTGGCAGCTTTACGGCCGAGATGCGATAATTCCCACTGGGATCCGATTCGCGAGATCGACGGTGGAGGCATCGCATGGCGACGACGACCTTCGACACGGAAGCGTTCGACCGGGCGACCGATGGCTTGTTGCAATTCTTCACGAAGGATCAGGCGCAAGCCCTGGTCGATTTCCGCGGAGACGAACGCTTGCGGCGGCACATCGAAGAACTGGCACGCCGGAACACCGAAGGCGAGTTGAGCGAGTCCGAACGCGCCGAATATGAAGGATACGTTCGGGCCAACAAGTTCATCGCCACTCTGCAAGCGAAGACCCGGAAGCTTCTCGTCGAGTGAGTCGCGATGGACGCCGCCACACGCAGGCTCGTTCGCGATCGCGCCGCGAATCGGTGCGAATACTGCGGACTTCATCAGCGATGGTCTCCCCTGGCGACATTGCACGTCGAGCACGTCATTCCGAAGAAGCACGGCGGGACCGACGATCCGAACAACCTGGCGTTGGCGTGCGTCGACTGCAATCTGCACAAGGGGCCGAACGTCGCCGGTTTCGATCCGGAGACGGGGCGATTGACGGATCTCTTTCATCCGCGCCGCCATGAATGGGCGGAGCATTTCGAATGGTCGGGCGCGACGATCGTCGGGAAAACCGCGATCGGTCGAACGACCGTCGAGGTTCTCGGTTTGAACTCCGACGAGCGACTTCAGCTTCGGAGGGAGGCGCTCGACTGATTTTCAACGGACCCGTCCGCTCGTCGCGCGGGTCGGGTTTACGTCCTCCCCGCCCCGCCGAAGTTCCGCAGCACGATCTCCGCGACGTCGATGTCGCGGATCGGATCGCCGTCGCTGCTGCCCGACAGCGCGGCCGCGTCCGAACAAAGCAGCACGCCCTGCCGATCCGCCGCATCCGCCGGATAACCGTGCGAGCCTTGCACCAGCGAGGCGTCCAGCGGCGTGCTCTTCGTGGCGAAGTCGAGGAACATCTCGACCGGGTCGTACCCCGGCTTGCGGTGGATATCGACCGTTCGCGCGAACGCCGGGGACTTGGCATCGTCGGTCCACCAGTAATACGCGAACCAGCGGTCCGGCTTGGCGAGCAGCACGACCTCTCCCGCGCGCGGATGAGCGACGCCCCGCCGCTTCCGCTCGTCGCCGACGAGCACTTCCGCGACGTTCTCGTCGTTGCGGAACAAGTCGGCCACGCGCGAAACGTCCGCGGCGTTCTTCACGAACACGTGGGCGAACTGATGATCGACCAGCGCCCACGCGGCCGATTCGCCCGGCACGAGATGCTCGCGGCCCTCTTCTTCGCGGAGGGCGAGCAGTCCCTCCTCGCGAAGAATGCGGTTCGGAAAGCCCGCCCCCGTCACCGGCGTGATGACGTACTCGCTCGCCGCGAGCCACAGGGCGTCGTCCAGTCCGGCTTCCGAATAGCCGTCGATCAGCCGGCCGATCGCGCCGTCGAGTTCACCGAGCGCGGCAATCGCCTGGTCGCTGTCCGGTCCGAATTTCTGGGCGGCGTAGTCGAGGTGCGGCAGGTAGATGTAGCTGAACCGCGGCCGGAATCGCTTCGCTGCGAACACGGCGGAATCGACGATCCACGCGCTCGACTTGATGCTCGACAGCGGTCCCCAGAAGTTCATCAGCGGGAAATGGCCGAGCGCGTCGCGCAGCTCGCCGTACAGTTCCGTCGGCTTCGTGTAGCACCACAACGATTCCGATCCGTCGGGATTGTGGATGGGGGCGGGCGTGCAGATGTAATCGGCCCCGGCCCCTTTCGCGAGCATCGGGAACCACACGGCCGAGGTGAGTTCCGAATCGTGCTCGTGCAGCGTATCCCAGAGGCGCGGGGCCTGCACGATGTCGCTCCACGAAGTCCACATCTCGACGTCGCCGGTGTCGCGGTCGAAGATGCCGTTGGCGACGATGCCGTGAGACTCCGGCCCGACGCCGCTCGTGAGATTCACCTGCACGGGGCAAGTGACGGCGGGAAACGACGGCGCGAGCGGCCGCACGTCGCCGGACTTCCCCGCGAGTTCCGCGAGGCGAGGCATCGAGGAAAGGTCGCGAGCGCGCAGCCCGGGAATCGACACCAGAATGGCGAAGCGGTGCATGATCGTTTCAATCCAACTTCAGTCCGAACGTTCGATGCATTTCCCCATCAGGTTGGTCGACGATCGGGGCGGGTAGGACGAACTTCAGTTCGTCGTGCCCGCCGGTCGAGCGCGACGGCCGCGATGTCGAAGACACGAGCGGCGATGGTCCGCGGGGTTGGCCGCGTCTCCGGGCGCGGGCTGCGCACGGCGAACTGAAGTTCGCCCTACGAAAGCCGCGGCGTCGAACGCGATTCCCGCGAACCAACGAGAATCAATGTGGAAGACATCGTACGACACCGACGATAGCAGGAACGCCGCGGTTCCGCGACGGTGCGATTCACGCGGCGCTTGTAGGACGCCGTCCATCTTGATCTTGTGGGGTCGAATATGGCGTACTACGCCTTCAGCCTTGATCTTGTGGGTAGAAATCGCCGTAGGACGGACTGCCAGTTCGTCCGAGGCGCGTGGGCCCTGCCAGCGACTTCGACCGGACATTCCAAAGCGGCCGGGCAGGACGGAATGAATTCCGTCCTACCCGCCCGTCAGATCGACCCACGATTTCGAACTTGAAGGCGTAGTAGTTCGTGCGCGCGAAATGCGCATCACTCCCACGCCGGAAACCGTCCCTCGGCCGCCAACTCGTTCATTCGCCCGCCCAACTCCGCGAGAAACGCCTGCTTGTCCCCGCCCCAGCGCACCGGCTCGCCCACGAAGACGTCGCAGAAGAACGGCACCAGCACCGCCTCTCCCTTCGGCAACGCCTTGCCGAAGCCGTGCATGAAGACCGGCAGCACCGGCACGTCCGGCAGCCGCTTCGCGAGGTGGCACACGCCCGTCTTGAACTCGCCCAGCCGCTCCGGCTCGCCGCGGCTTCCCTCGGGGAACAGGATCACGATCTCTCCCGCGGAGAGCGCGTCGCACACCGGCGCCAGCGGGTCGCGCCCGCCGCAGACGATGCGCGGAATCGGAATGATCCCCACCACCGACAGCGCGAACCACTTCAGCACGCGGTTGCGGAAGAAGTAATCCTCGGCGGCGACCGGCCGAACGATCGACAACAGCCGCGTCGGAAACAAAGCCGCCAGCACGAGCGCGTCGAGATGACTGTTGTGATTCGCGACGAGCAGGGCCGGCCCCGCGCTCGGCAACCGCTCGCGATGCCGCACGTGCAGACCCAGCACGATCAACAGCACAGGCCGCACGATGACCGTGTAGAACAGAAACCGCAGGAAGTGGTTCATCGTCGTTCGGTCAGCGTACCGCCCCGCCCCGCCGCCGACAAGGAGAATCGTTCGACTTCCGTTCGCCGTGCGCGAATTTCGTGCGACCACGGATGTCACTGATGCCACTGATGGAGGCCGGCGATTGGCGGAGTTCGTCGAACGCCGTCTCTCTCCGGTCTTCTCGGCGTCCTCGGCGCACTCGGCGGTTCGATGCTTCCGACGCTTCGTCCCGCGCCGGACTCCCTTTCTTCGCGGTCATGGCGTCTTGGCGTCGGAAGATTCGTCGGTCGCGGCTGTGCACGCGCCGAGGATTCTCCGTTATACTCGTCGTTCGGCCACGCCTTGAATCCGAGGAGAGTCGGATGGCCGACCGGACGCGGGGAGCGTTCGGGTCGCGGACGACCATCGCGCCGCCGATCCTCGAAGGGAACCCGCCATGACCACCGCCGTCGCTCGAGCTGCCGACCGCAACACCACCGCCGCGAGCCGTCCTTGCGAATTGCGGACGCTCGCGCTGTCGGATGGAACGGAGTTGTTCTACCGCGTCTGGCCGCCGCGGGGGGAGAGCGACCGGGCGCTCGTCCTGTTTCATCGCGGGCACGAGCATTCCGGCCGCTGGCAGGACTTCGTCGACCGCGTCGACCTGGCGGATCATTGGATCTTCGCGTGGGACGCCCGCGGCCACGGGCACACTCCCGGAGAGCGAGGCTACGCGCCGAGTCTCGCCCGAATGATCAAGGACGCCGACGAATTCGTCCGCGCGGTCTGCGACGAGCGCGGCATCCCGCTCGCGAACTTGTCGGTCGTCGCCCAGAGCGTGGGGGCGGTGCTCGCGGCCGCGTGGGTTCACGACTACGCGCCCCCCATTCGCAGCCTGGTGCTGGCGACGCCCGCGTTCCGCGTGAAGTTGTACGTGCCGCTCGCGATCCCCGGACTGCGAATTCTGCGGAAGCTCAAGGAAAAATCGTTCATCAAGAGTTACGTCAAGCCGCGGATGCTCACGCACGACGCCGAGCAGGCCCGGCAATACGCGGCGGATCCGCTCATCTCGCCGCAAATTTCGGTGAACATCCTCTTGGATCTATTCGGCACGTCGGCCCGCCTCGTCGAAGACGCGGGGGCGATCGCGGTCCCCACGCTGATGCTCGTCTCGGGGACGGACTTCGTCGTCCGCAAGGGGCCGCAGTTGCGGTTCTTCGAGCGGTTGTCGTCGCCGGTGAAGGAGTGCGAAGTCTATCCCGGGTTCTTCCACTCGACGTTCTTCGAAAAGGACCGCGACCAACCGATCGCCCGCGCGCGGGAGTTCATTCTGCGGATGGAAAGCGACGGCGGCGCGAATGCCGTCGCGAAAGGACGCGAAACAGGCGAATGCCGCGAGGCGGCGGCAAACCGAGAAGTCGATCCGTCCGACGAGTCGTCCCGCGTACTGCCGACTGCCGACTGCCGACTGCACGCCGACCGCCACGGCCACAGCAAGGACGTCTTCGACCGGTTGCGCAAACCATTGCCGATCACGTCGCCCCGCCGGTGGTGGTTCGCGCTGCACAAGCCGGCGTTGAAGTTCGGCGGACTGCTCAGCGAGGGAATCCGCACCGGATGGCGGACGGGGTTCGATTCCGGCGAGTCGCTCGATCACGTCTACCGCGACACCGCCCAGGGGCGCACGCCGCTCGGCCGCTTGATCGACCGCATCTATCTCGACGCCCCCGGCTGGCGGGGCATTCGACAGAGGAAAGTCCACGTGCAGGCGCTGCTCGACCGGGCGATCGCCGAGGTCGCCGCCGCGCGACGGCCGGTGCATCTGCTGGACATCGCGGCCGGTCCCGGGCGGTACGTGCTCGACACGCTTCGCCGGCACGCGGGCCTCGACATCGCCGCGGTCTGCTGCGACCGGGACGAAGGGGGCCTGGCGGCGGGACGGCGTCTCGCGGAGGAGATGCAAGTGACCAATGTCGAATATCGCCCCAGCGACGCCTTCGATCCCCGCGCGATCACGGCGATCACCCCGCGGCCGAACATCGCGATCGTGTCCGGACTGTACGAACTCTTTCCGGAGAACGATCCGATCCGCGCGTCGCTGGGCGGATTGAGCGCGGCGGTCGAGCCGGGGGGCTGGCTGGTCTACACGAATCAACCCTGGCATCCGCAACAGGAGATGATTGCCCGCGTGCTCCCGAATCGCGACGGCGAGCCGTGGGTCATGCGCTGTCGTTCACAAGCCGAGATGGACGCCCTCATCGCCGAAGCGGGTTTCGAGAAGGTCGAGATGCTGATCGACGAAGCGGGAATCTTCACGGCCTCGCTGGCGCGGAGAGTGGAAAGGTCGTGACCATGAATGGTGAGCGGCGGACGGTAGTGAAGAGGTCAGCGGTCGAGCCGCAACCTTCGCCGACTGCCGACTGTCCACTGCCGACTGCCGACTGTCCAACGCCGCCCCCGTGGGGGTTCGCATTGTTCGCGGCGACGCTGCTGTCGATCGAGTTCATCGTCGTCTACACCGCCTGCAACCTCTATACGGCGACGCGCGACGATGTGGGGACGTGGTTCTATTCCTGGGAACTGGCGATCCCGCTCGTCCCCTGGCTGATCGTCCCCTACATGTCGATCGACCTGCTGTTCGTCGCCGCGCCGTTCCTGGCGCGCGACCGCGGCGAGTTGAGATCCCTCGCGCTGCGGCTGGGGATCGCGCCGCTGCTGGCGGCGGCCGGGTTTCTGCTGCTTCCCCTGCGGTTGGGCTTCGAGCGACAGCCGGTGGAGGGGATCTTCGGCCCCGTCTTCGCCTTCCTGTTCTCCTTCGACGCGGTTCACAATCTGTTCCCGTCGCTGCACGTGATCTACACGCTGATTCTGCGGCGGATATACGCCCGGCACACGTCGGGAGCGTGGTGGTGGATCGTGCAGGGATGGTTCGTGCTGGTCACGCTTTCGACGGTGTTCACGCACCAGCATCACGTGGTCGACGTGATCGGCGGATTCATCGCCGGGCTGTTGATCTTCTACGCCGTTCCCGACACGCACCCGGGCCCCGAGACGACGATCGCCCGCTCCGCCCCCAGGCCGCGATTGGCGGCGATCTACGGCGGGTTGGCGCTCCTGTTCGCCATTGCGACGCTTTCGCTTTCGGCGAAGAGCGACTGGTGGTTGTGGTCGGCTTGGCCCGCGGTCGCGTTTCTGCTCGTCGCGTGCGCTTATCTCGGGGCGGGGCCGATCGTGTTCCGCAAGGACCACGGCCGGTTGCATTTTTCCGCCCGGCTGTTGCTCGCGCCGTATCTCGCGGGGTTGACGCTGTCCCGGCGGCATTACTGGCGGAAGGCGGCGGCGTGGTGTCCCGTCGGTGAGAACCTGATCGTCGGACGGCTGATGACCGACGCAGCCGACGCCCGCCGCCTGCTGGATGAGCGGAACGTCGCCGCGGTGCTCGATTTGACGGCCGAGCATTCGGAACATCCGCTGTTCCGTCGGCTGGGAGAACGCTACCACAACATTCAGATCCTCGACCTGACGCGGCCGACGGTGGAGCAACTCGACGCCGCCGTCGCGTTCATCTCCCGCTGGGCGACGGACGGACGAGTCTACGTTCATTGCGGACTCGGCTATTCGCGCACGGCCGCGGCGGCGGCGGCGTACTTGCTCGCGAGCGGCCAAGCGGCGACGGTGAGCGAGGCCTGCGAACTCGTCGCCGCCGCCCGTCCGCAGGTGGTCCTCGGCCCCGCGGGGATCAGCGTGCTGGAGGCGTTCCACGCCCGCGGTTTCGCTCCGCTCGCGCCGTGACTGCCCACGGTCTCCCCGCCCGCCGACCTCGTCCCGCGTCGTTTCGCCTGGCGGGTAGGACGAACTTCAGTTCGTCGTGCCCGACATTCCAGACCAACGGCCGCGACGTCGAAACCACCATCGCGCAAGATCGGCGAGCATCCGGAATGTCCGGACGGATCGGATTTCGAACATCGGATATGATGGTGGCCATGATCGCGGGAATCCATACGCTCTTCGAAGATCGCCGCAGGCGCCGCCTGGTTTGGGCGGCGGTCGCCGTGGTGTTCAGCGCGATCGTCGTCTGGCTGGAAGGGCTGTACGAGGAGGGTCGGCCGCACCACGTCGAGGCCCGCATTCACGCCTGGTTTCAGACGATGCGCGCGGAAGGGGGAAAAGGCGGCACGCTGAACGTGCTGATGGACCAGGTGACCGCGCTCGGTGGCGAAGCGGTGCTGGCGATCCTCACGGTCGGTGGGGCGGTGTTCCTCGCGACCGTCCGCCGCCACGCGCTGATGCTCTTCTGGATCGCGGCGGTGATTCTCGGCCGCGCGCTCAACATCGCGCTGAAGTACCTCACCGCCCACGCCCGGCCCGGCGAGGCGGCCGTTCTGATCGGCATCGAAAACGACAGCTTCCCCAGCGGCCACGCGATGATGTCGCTCGTCGTGTATCTTCTGGCGGCGGTGCTTCTCGTGCCGCATGTGCCGACCCGGCGGGGGCGCATCTTTCTCGTCGTGTTCGCCCTGTGGCTGTCGATCGTGGTCGGTTTCTCCCGTTTGCACCTGGGCGTGCACGTGCTCAGCGACGTCGTCGCCGGATGGCTGGTGGGGGGGGCCTGGGTCGCCCTGTGCTGGACGGCCCGCGACGTGATTCTCAGCCGCCGCCAGATTTGAGCTTTTCGCATTGAGGCGGATCCCGAAGAACGCTACAACACGCCCCCCCTCTTCCGGGACCGGAGATCCTCTCATGCGGCCGAAGCCCGAATCCGCGCCGGCGAATGCCGATCCGTCCGCCTCGTCCGCGAACCGCGGCCTTCCCATCACGCACGGCCGGCTGCTCGATTTTCCGGAAAACCCCCTCCGCCTGATGCGCCGGCTGCATCGCGAGCACGGCGACATCGCCGCGCTGGAACAGGACGGACAGCGGCTCGTGTTCATCTTCTCGCCCGAATACAACCAGCAGGTGCTCTCCGACGGGCAGACGTTCCACTCGCGGTTCTTCGCCGTCCGCGGGCCGCGAAACTCGCCCCAGCGGCGGGTGACGAGCGGCCTCTTGAGCATGAACGGCGAGACGCACAAGGAACACCGCCGGATGGTGATGGGACCGTTTCAGAAACGATCCATCGCCCATTACCACGAGCCGATCTGCCAACTCACCGAAGACATGCTCGCCGACTGGCAGCCGGGCGAAGTCCGCGACATGCACGCCGAGATGACGCACTACATGCTCCGCGTCACCTCGGCGATCCTGTTCGGTCTCGACGTGCCCGACTTCGCCCTGCAGGTCGGCCGGTTGATCGACCACTGGGTCGAAATGAACCACGAGACCGGCATGGGGGCGTTCGTTTCCGACCCGCAACTCCTCGGCAACTACGACCGCCTGCTGGGAATGGCCGAGCGGCTCGAACAGGACTTGCAGCAGCTGGTCGCCCTCCGCCGCGCGGGCGACCAGAACGGAACCGACGTGCTGTCCCTGCTGCTGCGGGCGCACGGCGAGGAGGGGCGCATCGACGATACCGAACTGATCGGCCACGTCGCGCTGTTGTTCGCCGCGGCGCATCTCACGACGGCCCACTCGCTGACGTGGACGCTGTTCCTGCTCGCGCAGCATCCGAGCATCATGCAGGCGCTGCACGAGGAATTGCGGACCGCGGTCGCCGGCGACGTTCCCACGCCGGAGGAGATCGAAGGGCTGCCGTTGCTCGAACGCGTGATCAAAGAGAGCATGCGGGTGCTGCCGGCGTCGTCGTATTCGCAGCGGATCGCGGCGTTGCCGACGCGGCTCGGTCCGTTCGATCTGCCGGCGGGATGTCCGGTCGTGTTCAGCCAGTTCATCTCGCATCACCGGGCGGACCGCTTCGAGGATCCGGAAGCGTTCAAGCCGGAACGCTGGCTGTCGATCCACCCGACGGCCTACGAATATCTGCCGTTCGGCGCGGGGCCGCGAATGTGCATCGGCGGGCCGCTGGCGATGAAGATCATCAAGTGCACGCTGCCGATGATCCTGAAGCGGTTCCGGCTGACGATGGTCGCCGATGCGACGGTGGACGGGCGCGTGATCTCGACGATGCTCGGCCCGACGACCTCGGTCCCGATGCACGTCGCCCCCGCCGACGGCCGCTTCGAAAGCGTGCCGGTGCAGGGGAACATTCACGAACTGGTGGAGCTGCGCGAGATGCCGCGCACGCGCCGGGCGGCGGCGTAGGATCGTGAATCGCGGGATCTTTCGTAGGATGGGCTTCAGCCCGTCCACGATACGCCGTGGTGCGTTCTGGTCGAAGGTCGAAACTCGTCGTCATGGCTATTGACCCTGGGCCATTCTTCGATTCCATCATCGGTCGGCGCGTGAGCCACGTCTGGCGTGGCGCCGGTTCCGCGATATTCCTCGAATTCGGTGAGCTCACGCCGCATACCCGGCTCGATGGACGTGCGGGAAATCCGATCGGCGACGTGAGCCTGATGATCGAATGGAGTTGGCGCATCGAACGCCCGCGGTCGATCGTGGGAGGGAGTTGGAGTTCGGAGCGACGATGGCACGGGATGCTCGAACGGCTTCGCGGGGCGAGCGTGAACTCCGTGGACCTGTTCGCCCCCCTGCCGGAGATCGCCGTCACACTCTCGAATCGGCTTCGTGTCGTGTCCTTCATGACGGCCGAAGGTCAACCGAGGTGGGCGCTCATTTGTCGGCGGCCGCCGCTGGGAACTCTGCATGTGAGGCGCGGGAATCTCCATGTCGAATCCCCGTGATCCAATCGCCGCTTCCGTCTTCCCCAAAGTGGGCCGTTCGATGTTTTTGAGTCACAATAGATCCGGCGCGTCGGCGGACATGGTCAGCGTGTGGTCGTATCGTGTTGCCCTCTGGTGCGGTGCCCTGCCACTCACCGTGGGTGCCTCGATCTTTCTGTTGTGGTTGCTCGCCGGTTGGACCTGGCTGATGGTCGCCGGCGGCTGCCTGCTGGTCGCGGGGCCGCTCGTCGTGCTCGTTGGTTTCGCCGCTCTGGGGCGCGGTTGGTGGATGGAACGGAGCGCGCCGCCCGACACGCGTCGGCATTCGTGGCGTTCGTCGGCGTTGGTCGCGGCACTGCTATTGTTCAACTTCCCCGTGGCGGGCGGGATCGTAGTGGCCGCGATCGCCATCGTATCGCGATACACGATCGTCGTGGTGAATCAGTCGGGTAAGACGCTGGACGACGTGGTCCTCGAAGGAGGCGGCCGCGTGGTCCGCTTCGACCCGATTCCGGCCGATGCGTCTGCCAGCCGCAACGTGTGGTTCAGTCACGACGACAACGAACTCGACTTTCGTGCGATGAGCGGCACGACTCCAGTTACGGGGACAGTTCTGGAGTACGTAACAGACAGTCTCGGCGGGAGGACGATCACCGTGGATGTGGATGGGACAAAGGGGTTCCGCAGGGCGGAGTTCCGTTGAAATGGCCGCGGCCGCTATCCTCACGGCATTACTCACAATCGTCATCGGGGCGGATGTCGCTCCAGCCGAGCGATCGAGCGCGCTTCAGGAAATGCGCGAATGCACCACCGCCCCGGAAACCGATGCACGTGCGCTGTCGCCTGTCGATGTCGAAATCGGCGACGACGCCCTCGGTTGGCAGCTATTCACTGTATCGCACGACAGTGGGTCGAAACGGCATGCAGTGATCGTCTCACCATCGGGAAGGCGGTTTGATGTCCCGGAAATCTTCGGCCTCCCGCGGCCCGGCGGCCCGAATCTCCGTGAGCCGTCCAGACCGCGGATGCAGGTGATCGACGTGCCGGCGCTTCAGGCGCAGTTCTTGCTGATCTACCGCTGCCCCGAAGCGTCAGCGCCAGCCGCGCTTTCGTCGCTGTTGCTGAAAGATGGCGAAATCGCCGGTAAAGCGGCGATCGGTGTGCTGCATCGCTTCGAGTGGATCCCGATTCCATCGGGCGAGTTCATCGTCGCCCAATTGTTCGAGGACGTCGACGGCGACGGTCGGCCCGAACTGATCGAGAACGACGTGGGGAAGTTCGGCGGAACCATGACTTACCATCAATTCGACGGGTCTCGATTCCGCCCCCGCTGGCGCGACGAGTACATCATGGCGCCGCCGGGTGGGAACGCCATCATCGTCAAGAACTCGCGCATCGACCTTGGGGCGGATCCAATGACTGTAGAAAAGTGAGCAGCCTGGCAAGCCGGCGGCCGCCGGGCGGCGGCGGGCGTGACGGCGAGCGACCATTGCCCCGATGATCATCGCGGTGGCTGCTCTGCCGGTTCCACCTTTTCTCGGACGGCCTTGCGCAATTCGTCGATCGCGGGATGGACTTCCTTCAATTTCGGGTCGCGCGTCATGTCATCGAGGCGGCGCAGGATTTCGGACTGCGACGCCTTGGAAAGGCTCCCGGCGATGGTTGGAACGGTCTCCCGAAGGTAACCGGCGAGACGGATGCGATCCGCCGTGGAGAATCCATCCTCGGTCAATGTCGTCAGTCCTCCGGCGATCATCGTACCCATTCCCCGCTTCATTTGTTCCAATCCAGCCTGCCGAACCTCGCGGTCGGGGTCATCGGGCGGGAGTGTGGGGAGGAACTCGTCGACGAGTACGACAACGGCTTCGGCGCTGCGGAACATGATGCCCATCAATTCGACCATTTCCACGCCGCCGATCGCATTGCGGGCGAAGCCGTCCAAATACAGTTTGGTCAGCTCGCCAGTCGTTTCAAGAGTTGCGATGCCCATCGGCATTCGCACCGCGAGCGGCAGCGAACGATCCTTCAAGAGTTCGAGATTTTCCGCCGCCGTCATCCGCCCGAACGTCGCCCCGGATCGCTTGCTGTCGAAGCGAGGCAACAGGCCGGGATCCTGCGCTGCGATCTCCGACAGCGCCTTGAGAGCGGACTGCAAGTCTCCCGCCGACCACACCCGATCGTGCGCGGGCACGCCACGGCGAATGTATTCCACGTCGGTCAGCGAGCGATCTTCCGGAAACGCCGCCACCGCCCGCGCTGGGACCGCTTGCTTGGCGGAAGGCTCCTGCGCTTCGACCCCGCTGGGCGAGAAGCCTCCTCCCAACGCGATGCTCGACAGGTAGACCAGCAGCCCGAAATCGATCACCGCCGGTCGCCGCCGCAGTTGGATGAGCATCGCGATCTCCGTTGCACCGTCCGGCGGCGGTCCCGCAAGGAAATGACCAGCGGAATCGCCCGCCGCCGCGACGATCCACCCTATTGAATCGAAGGTCCGAGCCCGGGTCAAGAAGGAAACTCGATCGAACGAGACTCCCTCTCGGTGGAAACGCCGTCGGCCACACGAAAAAACTTGCGTTCCTCGTCGCGGTTTCCCCCAGAACACCGAGGGGATGAACCCCTCGGCTCATGAGTGCCTATCGGTCGGCTTATTTGTGCGGCTCACTCGACCGCGCCCACCGCTTCCGCCGAGGCTTCCAACGCCGCCCCCAGCGGCGTTTCCGGTCCCTGAATCTCTTGCCGCGACGACGGCAGCGGCAGCGCCAGTTCGATCGGCATCAATTGCAAACGGTCGCGGTGGGTCGCCATCGTCTGCAGCGTCCGCCAGCGGACGTGGTGCGACGGGCTTTCGAACTTCGCGGCCGCGGCCTTCTTTCCGCGGATGCGCTCGATCAGCTCGCTGCGCACCAGCATGATCCGCAGCTTGCGGACCTTCACGTCGTCGTCCCGCTCGCAGGTCAGGCCGAATACGTATGGCGCGCGGCGGACCGGCAGGCCCATGTCGGCCGCCAGCGTGCCGAGCGCGCACCGCTCCGAAATCTCGTTCAGCACCGCGTTGAGGACGTGCCAGCTCTCGGCTTCCGGCAGCGCGAGGAACGGGTTCTCCTTCGACGTCCGCTGGGCGGCCGCGAGTACGCGGCGCATGGCGGTCTCGTTCCCCAGCAGGATGTCGCGGAGGGGCATCTCGAAGAAGGTGCGGATGCGGAGCGTGTCCCCGTCGAGCAGGTTCAGCGAGCAGTTCACCCGCTGCAGGAAGTGCCGCTTCCGCCACGCCCGGCCGTCCTTCCACCGCTTGAGGAACCAGCCGGCGACCGCGGCGATCGGAATCCAGATGAGCTTCAGCCAATGCTCGGTGACGAGGTCGCCGAGCAGGCCGCCGAGCTGTTGGAAGAAGTTCGCGAAGTCCATGATTCGCCTCCGTCGGTTGGTCGGACGCACTGTACCGACAACGGCGATTCGCGGCGAGCGGATCTTCGCGATTTCGCGATTCTCGGATGCCTCGAGAAACCGTCCAGTGGCGATCGAAGTCGAATCCGGTTTATGCAAGCCGGGCATCCGGCTTACACAAACCTACGTCGTTCTCCACCGGAGCTTGTCGCATGACGACGGACACCGAACCGAGCGGGGACGAGTCGCTGATGCCCGCCGAGATGGCCGACGCCTGGGCCGCGGTGTACCTCGACGTGGCCGAGACGCTGGAGGCGGAAGAATACGCGGCCAAGGGGGCCGCAATCACAAACGCCGAAGACGACGATTGTCAGCCGGACGGATGAGCCGGCGGCAGGAGCGACAGGTATAACGGTTGAGCTAACCGGGCGGCGGCCAGCGATGCAAAACTTCAGATTCCGCGCCCAACCGCCGCTCCGGTTGAGCGATTTGTTATGTGCTTCTCTACGTGATCGGTGCGACACTCAGGGTTCGTTTGCATCCAAGCTCGTCCACCTTTCTATGTCGCTTGGCTGTCCCTGCTCCCAGTAGTATCGCAAGATTTCCACTGCACGGTCACTGGCTACGACGACGGCTAGTGCTTTGTCACAGCCTGATTTTAGGGTACACAGATTTCAGTTTGCAGCGGGC
>JBBDNT010000244.1:0-14413 GCA_040877445.1 Planctomycetaceae bacterium | reverse complement strand
GAGGCGACCGCGGTGCAGTCGCGCTGACCGTTCGGCCGATGGAAGGGGTCCGAACCTGGTGGAAGTGGTCCGAACCTGGTCGGCGATCGTCCGGCCCGGTCGCCGGCGCACCTGCCGAAATGGCAGGCGGAAAAGTCGGCTCCGCGCGGACTTGACGGCGAAAATCGGAACGACTGTTTTCTGTTTCTTGCAGGCCCGGCTCGGAATCGCCCCAGAAACTTTCGAAAAAATCGTTCGCGCGCGAACTTTTTTTCCGTCTGAGCGTCAGTATCCTGCGTATCTTCTCTTAGCAAAGCCCACGAGTCAACGCGAGCCGGAATGCGAGTTGCACCTGTTGGAAGGAAAACGCCCGGCTTCGAGAAGACGATCCCCGTGGGCGAGGGAGGAGCAGACAGGATGAGCCGTTACACCAATCCCGCCATTCGCCAGTTGACCGATCAGCAGGTTCGGTACGCGCCGCGCGCGGCGCGGCTGAAGCAGATGGACCGCGCCGAAAAGCTGGTCGCCCAGCTGGATTCCGAGAAAACCTACAGCTACCAAGAGCTGTGCGAGTCGATCACTTCGTATCGGCCCACGCAGTATCCGGACCTCAAGCTCTCCGGCGAAGAGGCCGCGCACGACCTGCGCTGCTTCGTCGAGGATCTCTCGGACAGCGTCGAGCTTCCCGCCGAGGAGGCGGGCGAGCCGGTGCTCACCGTCAAGCAGCTCAGCGAACAGTACAACGTCTCCACCAAGACGGTCGATCGCTGGCGCGATCGCGGGCTGGTCAGCCGGCGATTCGTGTTCGGCAACCGCAAGCGGATCGGCTTCCTGAAGTCGAGCGTCGAGCGGTTCGTCGACGAGCACGCCGACGAAGTGCATCGCGGCCGGAACTTCAGCCAGCTCAGCGAGAGCGAGCGGGAAGAGATCGTCCGCCGCGCCCGCCGCCTGGCCCGCTATGGCGGATGCCCCGCCGACATCAGCCGCCGGCTCGCGCGGAAGCTCGGGCGCTCGCCGGAGACGATTCGCTACACCCTGAAGAACTTCGACGAGGAGCATCCCGAAGCGGCCGTGTTCCCGCACGCCGGCGGTCCGCTCACCGACGAGCAGAAGCGCGAAATCTTCCGCAACGCCAAGCGCGGCGTTCCCGCCGAGCGGCTGGCGCGGAAGTACTGCCGCACCAAGGCGAGCGTGTACCGCATCGTTTCGGAAGTGCGGGCGTCGCGGCTGCTCGAGCAGCCCATCGACTACATGGACAGCCCGGAGTTCCACAAGAAGAACGCCGAAGAGGTGATTCTCGGCCCGGCGCCCGAGGTGCCGGAGAAGGGGAAGCTCAAGGCCCCTCCGGGACTTCCGCCGTACCTGGCGAGCCTGTACTCGATGCCGCTGCTGACGCGGGAGCAGGAAGCCCACCACTTCCGCAAGATGAACTTCCTGAAGTTCCAGGCGGCCGAACTGCGCAAGCAGCTCGACTCGCAGCGCCCCAAGACGAAGGACATGGACCGCATCGAGCAGTTGCTCGACGAAGGCCTGGCGGTGAAGAACTTCCTGATCCGCAGCAACCTGCGGCTGGTGGTCTCGATCGCCAAGCGGGGAACAAGTTCTCGACCTACGCCTCGTGGGCGATCATGAAGAACTTCGCCCGTTCGATCCCGCAGGAGCACACCCAGCTCGACCGGTTCCGCACCGGCAACGACGAGATGTTCTCGCGCTCGTTCGACGACCGCGGCAACCAGTTCCGCGAGGAAATGGAGAACCGCGCCCAGCGCGAGGCGATCATGGACATCCTCGACCGCCTCGATGATCGCGAGAAGGACATCATCCGCTACCGCTACGGACTCGAGCACGGAACCGAGCCGCTCACCCTCGAGCAGGTCGGGAGCCGCTTCGGCGTGACGAAGGAGCGCATCCGCCAGCTCGAATCCCGCGCGCTGCGGAAGCTGCGGAAGATCGCTCAGGAAGAGCGGCTGGACATCCCGGGCATCTGAGTCCGACCACGGATTCCACCAATGGGCACTGATGAGCCGGGAATATCCGTGCTCATCAGTGTTCATCCGTGGTGAGAATCCTGTTTCCATTTGGTTGCGCCTCCGCCGCGCTGCGGTGCAATCGCTTCACTTGCGTTCGCCGTGCGCGAATTTCGTGACACCACGGATGTCACGGATGCCACGGATGGTCGCCGCCGCTCGGGCGGAGTTCGTCGAACGCCGGCTCTCTCCGGTCTTCTCGGCGCACTCGGCGGTTCGATTCTTCCGCGGCGCAGGGATGGAACCGCGGAGAACGCCGAGGACGCGGAGAGTTCGATTCGGCGGCGAAGTCCGATTGTGATTGCGGCTTCGCCGCGCGAAATCAGCGTCGATCAGCGAAGATCAGCGTTCCTTACATTCGCATGTGGTATCGTCCGCTGCGCGGATCGCCGGATCAGGAACACTGATCTTCACTGATCTTCACTGATGATGCTTCCGACGCTTCGGCCCGCGCCGGACTCCTCTCCTTTGCGGTCTTTGCGTCGAAGGACTCTTCGGTTGCGGCGGCGCCGTGCCGGGGTCGAAACCTCCGTGCGCGCTGGTCGCCCCCTCCTCTCCGCCGTTCCTCTCGCCCCCTTGCGGCCGGGTTGCTACAATTCGGCAGCGGCGGCGCGGGGCCGGTTCCGGTCCGCGATCAGCGTCCGCGAGCTTTCCCGGCACTCCCCGGGGGCGGGGGGATTGGCCGGAGTGCGAATCCGGCAACTGTATGGCACCCGAGCGCAGCGGAAGACCACACGCATGGCGGAACAGACGACCATCGAAGACACCATCTCCGGCATCGACCCCTCCGAACTCGACGACTGGTACGAGTCGCTCGACGACGTGCTGCATCGCTACGGACCGGAGAAGCTTCGCCAACTGCTGGTCATCCTGCAGGAGCGGGCTTACCTTCGCGGCGTGACGATGCCCTTCACCGCGAACACGCCCTACATCAACACGATCCCCGCCGATCGCCAGCCGCGGTATCCCGGCAACCAGGAGATCGAGCGGCGGATCAAGAGCATCATCCGCTGGAACGCGATGGCGATGGTCCACCGGGCGAACAAGCAATTCGACGGCCTCGGCGGGCACATTTCGACCTATGCCTCCTCGGCCACGCTGTACGAAGTCGGCTTCAACCACTTCTTCCATGCGCCGACGGACGACCATCCCGGCGACATGATCTATTTCCAGGGGCACGCCTCGCCGGGAATCTACGCGCGGGCGTTCGTGGAAGGGCGGCTCACCGAAGAGCACCTCGAGTATTTCCGCCGCGAGACCGTCCGCGGGCAGGGACTCTCGTCGTACCCGCACCCGTGGCTGATGCCGGACTTCTGGCAGTTCCCCACCGTCTCGATGGGCTTGGGGCCGATCTGCTCGATCTACCACGCCCGGTTTCTGCGGTACCTGGAGCACCGCGGAATCAAGGACACGTCGAAATCGAAGGTGTGGTGTTTCGTGGGCGACGGCGAATGCGACGAGCCGGAATCGCTCGGCGCGATCACCCTCGGCTCGCGCGAGAAGCTCGACAACCTCGTGTGGGTCATCAACTGCAACCTGCAACGGCTCGACGGGCCGGTGCGCGGGAACGGCAAGATCATCCAGGAGCTGGAAGCCGCCTTCCGCGGCGCCGGCTGGAACGTCATCAAGGTCATCTGGGGGACCGACTGGGATCCGCTGCTCGAAAAGGACGACGAAGGCCAACTCGTCAAGCGGATGGGGGAAATCGTCGACGGGCAATATCAGAAGTATTCCGTCGAGACCGGCGAGTACATTCGCAACCACTTCTTCGGCGTCTCTCCCGACTTGCAGGAGATGGTCGCGAACTTCAGCGACCAGCAGCTTCAGAAGATGCGCCGCGGCGGACACGATCCCGTCAAGGTTTATGCCGCGTACAAGGCAGCCGTCGAGCACAAAGGCTCGCCGACGGTCATCCTCGCGAAGACGATCAAAGGATACGGCCTGGGCGAAGCGGGCGAAGGCCGCAACACGACCCACAACGAGAAGAAACTCGCCCAGGACGAATTGCTCGCCTTCCGCACGCGGTTCGCCATTCCGCTCGGCGACGACGAAGTCAAAGACGCCCCCTTCTACAAGCTGCCGCAGGGAAGCGAGGAAGAGGAATACCTCCGCCGTCGCCGCGAGAAACTCGGCGGCTGCATCCCAGAACGCAAGCCGACCGCCGAACGCCTCGAAACGCCCGAACTCGACAAGTTCGCGAAAATCGTCGACGGCAGCGAGGGGAAAGCGGCATCGACCACGATGGCCTTCGGCAACATCCTGCGGGTGCTGCTCAAGGACAAGCAGATCGGCCAGCGGATCGTCCCGATCATTCCCGACGAGGCCCGCACCTTCGGCATGGAGGGATTGTTCACGCAGGCGGGGATCTACGCCAGCAAGGGGCAGCTTTACGAGCCGGTCGACGCCGGCACCCTGATGTACTACCGCGAAGAGCGCGAGGGGCAGATCCTTGAAGAGGGGATCAACGAGGCGGGGGCGATGTCGTCGTTCATCGCCGCCGGCACCGCCTACGCCAACCTCGGCGTGAACATGGTGCCGTTCTACATTTACTACTCGATGTTCGGCTTCCAGCGGGTGGGCGATCTCATCTGGGCCGCGGCCGATTCGCGGGTGAAGGGGTTTCTCGTCGGCGGCACGTCCGGCCGGACGACGCTCAACGGCGAAGGTCTCCAGCACGAGGACGGCCACAGCCACCTCATCGCGACGACCGTCCCCACGATCGCCGCCTACGATCCCGCCTACGCCTACGAGCTGGCGGTCATCATCCAGGACGGCCTGCGGCGGATGTACCGCGACAACGAGGACGTGTTCTACTACCTCAGCGTCTACAACGAGACCTACCCCATGCCCCCCATGCCCGAAGGGGTGGAGCAGGGGATTCTCGAGGGGATGTATCTCCTTTCCAGCCGCGAAGTCGAAGGGGCCGAGGCGGGGGCGATGCGGCCGCAACTCTTCGGCAGCGGCACGATCCTTCGCGAGGCGCTCCGCGCGCAGGAGATGCTCGCCGAGAAATATGGCATCGCCAGCGACGTCTGGAGCGTCACCAGCTACGGCGAACTCAGCCGCGAGGCGGCCGCCGTCGAACGCTGGAACCGCCTGCACCCCGGCCTTGAGCGTCGCCGCAGCTACTTCGAAACCGCCCTCGAAGGCCGCGAAGGTCCGTTCATTTCGACCAGCGACAACGTGCGGCTCGTGGCCGAGCAGGTTCGCCCGTGGATTCCCGGCGACTACGTGGTGCTGGGGACCGACGGCTTCGGCCGCAGCGACACGCGGGAAACGCTTCGCCGGCACTTCGAAATCGACGCCGAGAGCACCGTATTCGCGACGTTGAGTGCGTTGTCACGGCACTGCCGATTCGATAAGAAACGGTTGCCGCAGGTGGTGGAAGAACTGCGTCTCGACCCGGAGAAAGTCGACCCGGCGGTGGCGTGAGCGGCACGACGCGACCGGCATCGCCAGCAAACGCCCCTCCCTCCGCGACCTCCGCGGTTCAAGAGCAGCCGATCGAACCGCAGAGTACGCAAAGAGCGCAGAGACTCGGCTAGGGCGCCATGCAATGGATTTTCGGAATCAGGAATTCAGCCATCTCGCAGCAGGTTTCGATCCGATCGCTGAATTCGATGCGCCTCGTTGTTGGATTAGTGTGAATCAGCGGTAATTAGCGTTCCTGAAACACTAATCGACACTGATCTACACTAATAAGAGTTGGTGTTGTTGATGGCAGGAAAATCGAGCTTTAGCGGATCATCAATGCCCATCGAATTCAAGCTGCCGGAAGTTTCCGAGGGGGTCGAGTCGGCCGATGTCGCCGAGATCCTTGTTTCCGAAGGGGACGAGATCGAGGCCGATCAGGTCGTGATGGAGATCGAGACCGAGAAGGCGGTCGTCGAGCTTCCCTGCCCGCACGCCGGAAAGATCGCCAAGGTTCATGTCTCGGAGGGGGACACCGTCGAGATCGGCGCGGTCCTCTTGACGATCGAGGAATCCGGCGACGGCGCCGCGAAGACGGAATCGAAGGAAGAAAAGGCGCCGACGAAGGAAGAAAAGGAATCGGCCGAGGCGAAGAAGAAATCGGAGACGAAGGCCGCGGCCGACGACGAGGAACAGGACGAAGAAGCGCCGGCCGAGGAGAAATCCGCGAAGAAGAAGGCGGCCGCCAAGAAGGAGGGGGTCGAGGAGTCACTCGACGACGAATCCCCCGCCGGCAAGCAGGAGACGCAGGCCCCGAAGAAGACCGGTCCCGAGCGATCGCAGGCCACTCTCGCGACCAGCCGGGCCGCGCAAGCCGACGAACTTTCCGACAAGGCCCCGCCGCCGGCGACTCCCACCACCCGCCGCCTCGCCCGCACGCTGGGGATCGATCTCCGCCGCGTCGAAGGAAGCGGTCCCGGCGGACGTATCGAGAAGGAGGACGTCGAGGACTACGTCCGCGATCTGGCCGGCCGGGCCGAAGGGGACGGCCCGCCCTCGATCCAAGCCGGCCCGCTTCCCGACTTCTCGAAGTTCGGCGAGACCGAACGGCAACCGCTGAGCAAGCTCGCGCGGACCTCCGCGGCGAACCTCGCCCGCTCGTGGCAGACGATTCCGCACGTCACGCAGCACGACCTGGCGGACGTCACCGAGATCGAGGCGGCCCGCAAGTCGTACCTGGAACGCGCCGGCGACAAGGGGCCCAAGATCACGATGACGGCGATCGTCGCCAAGGCGGTGATCTCGGCCCTCAAGGAATACCCGCAATTCAACGCCAGCCTCGACGCCGAGGCGAACGAACTGGTGCTGAAGCACTACTATCACATCGGCATCGCGGTCGACACCGAGTACGGGCTGCTGGTTCCGGTGATTCGCGACTGCGACCGCAAGAGCGTGCTCGAGATCGCCGGCGAACTGGAAGACGTCGCGGAGAAGGCCCGCAACCGCAAGCTGTCGATAGAGGAGATGCAGGGGGCGTCGTTCACGATCACGAACCTCGGCGGCATCGGCGGGACCGGCTTCACGCCGATCGTCAATCATCCCGAAGTCGCGATCCTCGGCCTGTCGCGCGGCCGCAAGGAACTGGTGATGAAGGACGGCCGGCCGGAAGAGCGGCTGATGCTCCCGATCTCGCTGTCGTACGACCACCGCGTGATCAACGGGGCGGACGCGGCCCGCTTCGTGGTCAAACTCGCCCGCACCCTCTCGGCGACGTTCCAACTGCTCATCGAGCGGTGAGGGCGCACTCAACCGCATTTTTTCGACGCAAAGACGCAAAGGACGCAAAGAAACGCAAAGAGCAATCCTGCGAAAGAGCGTCTGACAGAAAGATTGAAGACAGAAAAATGAGGTAGAGAACGCCCGTCACACTCATTTTTCTGTCATCAATTTTTCTGTCAGAACTTCCTTCTTTGCGATCCTTTGCGCTCTTTGCGGCTTTGCGTCGAAATCAATCGACCGAATGACCTGCAAAGGATAATGATGGCTGACACGGAAAACGGGACCGCGCAACTGGTCGTGATCGGCGGGGGGCCGGGGGGGTATCCGGCGGCGTTCGAGGCGGCCGATCATGGGATGGACGTTACGATCGTCAACGACGACGTGCGCCTGGGCGGCGTCTGCGCGCTGCGGGGCTGCATCCCCTCGAAGGCACTGTTGCACGTCGCCAAGCTGATTCAGGAAGCCCGCGAGGCGGTCGCATGGGGCATCACGTTCGGCGAACCGAAGATCGACCTCGACAAGCTCCGCGAGTTCAAGCAGGGGGTCGTCCAGAAACTCACCGGCGGCGTGCAGGAACTGTGCAAGGCCCGCGGCGTCAAGCACGTGCGGGCGCGGGCGGTCTTCAAGGACTCGAATACGCTCGAACTAACCGATCCCGACGGCAACAAGAGCGAACTCCGCTTCGAGCACGCGATCATCGCCACCGGCTCGTCCCCCGCCATGCCGAAGATGTTCAACATCGGCGACGAGCGGGTGATGGACTCGACCGGCGCGCTCGAACTGCCGGAAATTCCGAAGCGGTTGCTCATCGTCGGCGGCGGGTACATCGGGCTGGAGATGGGGAGCGTGTACGCCGCGCTCGGCTCGAAAGTGACGGTGGTCGAGATGCTCTCGGGAATTCTGCCGGGGGCCGATCGCGATCTCGTCAACCCGCTGAAGAAGCGGCTCGACGGATTGTTCGAGGCGATCCATCTCGAAACGAAAGTCGCGGGACTCGAAGCGAAGAAGGAAGGCATCGTCGCCCGGCTCGAAGGGGAAGGAGTCGAGCCGGAGCAGACGTTCGACCGCGTGCTGATCTCGATCGGCCGCCGTCCGAACAGCGCGAACCTCGGGCTCGAGCACACGCGGGTCGAAGTCGACGAAAAAGGGTTCATCAAGATCGACGCCGGCCGCCGCACGGCCGACGCGCACATCCTCGCGATCGGCGACGTGGCGGGGGAGCCGATGCTCGCGCACAAGGCGACCCGCGAGGCGAAGGTCGCGGTCGAGACGCTGTTGGGCGAACCGGCCGCGTTCGACAACATCGCGATCCCCGCGGTCGTGTTCACCGATCCGGAAGTCGCCTGGTGCGGGCTGACCGAGACGCAAGCGAAGGCGGAAGAGCGCGAGGTCAAGGTGGTCCGCTTCCCGTGGGCCGCCTCCGGCCGCGCGCAGACGATCGGCCGCACCGAAGGGTTGACCAAGCTCCTGTGCGATCCCGAGACCGAACGAGTGCTGGGGGTGGGGATCGTGGGCGTCAACGCCGGCGAGCTGATCGCGGAAGGGGTGCTCGCGGTGGAAAATGCGATCGTCGCCCGCGACCTCGCGGAAAGCATTCACGCGCACCCGACGCTCTCCGAAACGATCATGGAAGCCGCCGAGGCGGCCTTCGGCCAAGCCACGCACGTGTACCGCCGACCGAGGGCCAGTCGGCAGTAGGCAGTCGGCAGTCGGCAGTACGCAGTACGCAGTCGGGAAACGGGTGGTCGAACGCTTGCGGTTTCGCGGCGATCCACCCCGCGGCCTCATTCCTCCTCCCCCCGCTCACGCGGGAGGCTCGCCGGCCATCGCCCCTTCCCTACAAATTCTTCCGCGGATCGCTAAGATAACCCCGAACCAATCGAACAAGATTCGAAAGCCGCGGGAATCGCCCGCAGGGACCGTCGCCCGAATGATCAGGATCACGAAGGGGCTGGATCTCCCCATCGCCGGAGAGCCGCGGCAGACCGTCGAAGACGCGCCCCGTCCGAACACCGTCGCCCTCCTCGCGCGGGACTACGTCGGCATGAAGCCGACGATGGCCGTCCGCGAGGGGGACGACGTGCGCCTCGGCCAGACGTTGTTCGCCGACAAGCGGAATCCGGCCGTGAAGTTCGCGTCCCCAGCGACCGGTCGCGTCGTCGGCGTCAATCGCGGCGCGAAGCGGGTGTTTCAATCGGTCGTCGTCGAACTGACCGGCGCCGGCGACGAAAACCCGCTCGAGTTCCGCTCGTGGGAAAATGCCGACCCGGCGAACCTCACCCGGGATCAGGTCGTCGAGGGGCTGACCGAATCCGGCCTGTGGACGGCCCTGCGGCAGCGGCCATTCAGCCGCATTCCCGCGCCGGAAAGCGCGCCCCATTCGCTGTTCGTCACCGCGATCGACACCAATCCGCTCGCGGTCGATCCCGCCCCCGTCATTCAAGAGCACGCACGCGATTTCGTGCATGGTCTGCAAGCGCTGCGGCAGCTCACCGCGGGGCCGCTGTATCTGTGCAAGCGACCGGGGGTCGAGATTCCCGGCGGCGACCTCGATTTCGTGCGGGTCGAAGAGTTCGATGGTCCGCACCCGGCCGGTTTGCCGGGCACTCACATTCATTTCCTCGACCCGGTCAGTTTGCGGAAGACGGTCTGGCACATCAACTACCCCGACGTGATCGCCTTCGGCAAGCTGTTCACCACGGGAACGCTGTGGACCGAACGGGTGATCGCGCTGGCGGGGCCGGCCGTCAAGCAGCCGCGGTTGTTGCGGACACGGCTGGGAGCATCGATCCCCGATATCGCGCCGGGCGAGTTCGAGGAGCACGCCCGCGTGATTTCCGGCTCGGTCCTGTCCGGCCGCCGCGCCGACCCCCCGAACGAATATCTCGGCCGCTACGACCTGCAAATCTCGGCGGTGCCCGAAGAGAGCGAGCGGGTGCTTCTGGGCTGGCAGGATCCCGGCTTCGACAAGTTCTCGATCAAGCGGATCTTCGCCTCGGCCTTCACGGGGGGCGGGAAGAAGTTCCGCATGACGACCACTCAGCACGGCAGCAAGCGGGCGATGGTCCCGATCGGAACCTACGAACGAGTGATGCCTTTGGACGTGATTCCCACGTTCCTGTTGCGATCGCTGATCACCGGCGACATGGAACAGGCGCAGTTGCTTGGTTGCCTGGAACTGGACGAGGAAGATCTCGCCCTATGCACCTTCGTGTGCCCCGGAAAATACGAATACGCCCCGCTGTTGCGGCGGGCGCTGACGACGATCGAAAAGGAAGGTTGAGAGTCGAGGGTTGAGGTCAGAGGTCAGAGGTCAGAGGTCAGAGGTCAGAGGTTGTGAATCTTTCGCCATTCGATCGTCGTCACAGCCCGTCATTCCCGCGAAGAGCCTGCCCCCAGCGCAGGCGGGGGCGGGAATCCAGTCGGTGCGCGGACGGTGATTCCATTCGTGGCCGCCTTGGCGATTGCTGGATTCCCGCCTGCGCGGGAATGACGATCTCGGGGCGTAGCCAGCCGAAAGCGAAAAATTCACAAACTCTCAGAAGAGGTTTGCTTAGTTGCCGACTGCCCGCCCGTAGAGCCGCTGACTCCCCCCGCTGACGCGGGAGGCTCGCTTCGCTCCCACTGCCTACCGTTTCCCGCCCCCATGAAACTCATCCGGCGACTTCTCGACCGACTGCATCCCTCCTTCGGCAAAGGGGGGAAGTACGAGAAGCTGTATCCCCTGTACGAGGCGGTCGACACCTTTCTCTACACCCCGGGAACAACCACCAGCGGCCCGTCGCACGTTCGCGACGGCATCGACCTCAAGCGGATGATGATCACCGTCGTCGTCGCCCTCATCCCCTGCATCGGCATGGCGATGTGGAACACCGGCTACCAAGCCAACCTGTACATCGCCGGAAACGCGGCGGCCGAAGTCGTCGGCTGGCGGCACGACGTGCTGCTCGCACTGGGACTCACGCACGATCCCGGCAGTTTTCTCGCCAACGTGATTTACGGGGCGCTGTTCTTCGTTCCGGTGTTTCTCGTGTGCAACATCGTCGGCGGGATGTGGGAAGTGCTGTTCGCCGTCGTTCGCCGGCATGAAGTCAACGAGGGCTTTCTCGTCACCGGAATGCTCTTCCCGTTGATTCTGCCGCCGACGATTCCGCTCTGGCAGGTGGCGCTGGGCATCAGCTTCGGCGTGGTGATCGGGAAGGAGGTCTTCGGCGGGACCGGCAAGAATTTCCTGAACCCCGCGCTCACCGCCCGCGCGTTCGTGTTCTTCGCCTATCCCGGCAACATGACCGGCGACAACATCTGGATCGCTCTGCAACTGCGGAGCATGGACGGCGTGAGCGCCGCCACGCCGCTGGGAGAACTCGCCGTCGCCCAGCCGGTCGAGAACGCGATGGCGGTCGTCACCCAAGCGGACCACCTGGGCATCGACTGGATGCAGACGTTTCTGGGGACGATCCCCGGGTCGATGGGGGAGACGTCCGCATTGGCCTGCCTGATCGGGGCGGCGATCCTCATCATCACGGGGGTCGGCTCGTGGCGGATCATGCTCTCCTGCGTTGTCGGGGCGCTCGCCTTGTCGAGCCTGTTCCACGCGATGGGCAGCTCCACCAATCCCATGTTCCAGTTGCCTCCGTGGTGGCATCTCACCATCGGCGGGTTCGCGTTCGGCGTGGTGTTCATGGCGACCGACCCCGTCTCCGCCGCGATGACCGAAACCGGGAAATGGTTTTACGGATTGCTGATCGGCGTGATGACCGTGCTGATTCGCGTGGTCAACCCCGCCTTTCCCGAAGGCGTGATGCTGGCGATCCTGTTCGCCAACGTCGTCGCGCCGACCATCGACTACTTCGTGGTCCAGGCCAACATCAAGCGGAGGCTCGCCCGCAATGCCGCGTGAATCCACGGGCCATATCTTCAAGATCGCGCTCGGACTGTGCGTCGTCTGCTCGGTGATGGTCTCCGGGGCCGCGGTGATCCTCCGCCCGCTGCAACAGGCGAACAAGCAGCGCGAGGTCCGCAAGAACATTCTCCTCGCGGCCGGTCTCATCGACAGCCCCGACGTCTCCCGCGAGACCATCGAAGAGCTTTCGAAACGCATCGAGGACCGCCTGATCGACCTTCGCACCGGCGAAGTGCTCGACCCGACGGCCCTCCCTTCCGAACTGGGCATTTCCCGCATCGACGAATACGAACAAGTCGCCGCCGCCCGCGACCCCGCGCTCAGCACGCGACTCCCCCGCGACCGCGCCATTCACGGACTGCTCCGCCGCGAGAACTACTCGTTCGTCTACCGCGTGAAAGACGATGACGGAAGGGAGTTGATCGTCCTGCCGGTGTACGGCACCGGGCTGTGGTCCACGCTGTACGGCTTCCTCGCCCTCTCCCCCGACACCCGCACCATCGAGGGGCTGACCTTTTACGAGCACGGCGAGACCCCTGGTCTCGGCGGCGAAGTCGACAACCCCGCCTGGAAGGCGCAGTGGGTCGGCAAACAGCCCTTCGACGAGGACTGGGACATTACGATCCGCGTCACCAAGCCGGGCCGGGCGTTCGACATCTCCCAGGTCGACGGCCTCGCCGGCGCGACGATCACCTCGCAGGGGGTCGAGGGGCTGCTCAAGTTCTGGCTGGGCCCGGACGGCTTCGGCCCGTATCTCGACAAGATCCGCGCGGCGCAGCGACCCGGACGCTCCGAGCGTCCGGGTCGCTTCCCCGATCCCGCCGCGCCGGAAGGAGGCTCCGATGGCTAAGACCACCGCCCGCGACGTGCTGTTCGATCCGGTCTTCAAGAACAACCCCATCGCGCTGCAGATCCTCGGAATCTGCTCGGCCCTCGCCGTCACCACGAAGATGGAGACCGCCTTCGTGATGTGCGTGGCGGTGATGCTCGTGACCGGCTTCTCGAGCGCCTTCGTGAGCCTGACGCACCGGGTCGTCGGGATTCCCGGCAGCATCCGCATCATCGTGCAGATGACGATCATCGCCTCGCTGGTGATCGTCGTGGATCAACTCCTCAAGGCGTTCGCCTTCTCCATCAGCCAGCAGCTCTCGGTGTTCGTCGGGCTGATCATCACCAACTGCATCGTGATGGGCCGGGCCGAGGGCTACGCCATGAAGAACCCCGTCGGGTTCAGCTTTCTGGACGGCATCGGCAACGGGCTGGGGTACAGCCTGATCCTGATGGTCGTGGCGTTCTTCCGCGAGCTGTTCGGCTCGGGATCGCTGTTCGGCTACAAGCTCGCCCCCCTCGTGACCGACAGCGTCACGCGGGCCGACGCCGGCGGCCTGATGCAGACCTTCACCGGCTGGTACGTCCCCAACGGGCTGATGCTTCTCCCGCCGAGCGCGTTCTTCATCATCGGCCTGAGCATCTGGGCCTTGCGCACCTGGCGCCCCGAGCAGATCGAGAAGGAGTAAGCACCCATGCAAGAGCACATCAGCCTGATCGTGAAAGCGGTGTTCATCGAGAACCTCGCCCTCGCCTTCTTCCTCGGAATGTGCACGTTCCTCGCCGTGTCGAAGAACGTGAAGACCGCGATGGGGTTGGGCCTGGCGGTGATCGTCATCCAGGGCATCACCGTCCCGGCGAACAACATCATCTTCCAGTACATGCTGAAGCCGGGGGCGCTGTCCTGGGCGAACTTTTCCGTGACGATTCCCTGGGTCGAATGGAATCTCTCGGCGAACTTCAGCGACATCGACCTCAGCTTCCTCGGCCTGATCAGCTACATCGGCGTGATCGCCGCGATGGTGCAAATCCTCGAGATGGCCCTCGACCGCTATTATCCGCCGCTGTACAACACGCTGGGCATCTTCCTCCCGCTGATCACCGTCAACTGCGCCATCCTCGGCGGATCGCTGTTCATGGTGCAGCGGGACTACACCTTCATTCAAAGCGTGGAGTACGGTTTCGGCTCCGGCCTCGGCTGGGCGCTCGCCATCGTGCTGCTCGCCGGCATCCGCGAAAAGCTCAAGTACAGCGACGTGCCCGACGGCCTGAAGGGCCTGGGCATCACGTTCATCACCGTCGGCCTGATGGCGATGGCCTTCATGGCCTTTTCGGGAATCAAGCTTTGAGTCGAGAGTCGAGAGGGCGCGAAACCGCAAGCGAGTGATTGACCGATCCCGACTGCCGACTGCCGACTGCCGACTGCCGACTGCTTACTGCCTACTGCCTACTGCCTACTGCCTACTGCCCCATGCCCTTCCTCGAA
>JBBDNT010000243.1:13833-14679 GCA_040877445.1 Planctomycetaceae bacterium | reverse complement strand
CCCATCGCTCTTCCGAAGCGGATAGTTGTGTAGATACCAATGGTCGGAGGCCGTGTCGCGTCAGCGACGAGAAGCGGCGCCCTGCGCTTTCCCACGACGAATAATCTCGCCATTCCAGTGATGAGCGACGGTCACCAGTCATGCAAGAGACCGACGGCCTGTTTGGCATCGGCGCAGCATGGCGCGGCTTCTTGTCGCTTCGCGACCCGGCCTGCGGCCGGGCCACCCGCCGGGCGCGCCCTGCCGGGAATCGTTGGCGGGATTTCCGACTCAAAACAGCTTGCAAACGGCCATCGCGATGCCGGACAGGCCCGTGGCGAGGGCGGCCTTCATGCGGACGGAAAAACGCGACGCCAACCGCGCCTCTTCCTCCGCGGCGATCCGTTCGCGAAGCTGCTCGTTGATCCAGGACAGAACTTCGATGCTGAAAGTGAGCTGGGGCGACGCATTCATCAAGGGCGGCCTCCTTCCTCGGGTGGGGCACCGCGGCGAAATCGTCGGCGGTGCATCGAATCGCGTCCGAAAGATGTATCGTCGCCGGCGCGCGAAACCCTGCGGGCATTCCGCGTCGTGAAAACGCGAATCCAGGCGAAGCACGTTGCCGTTGCCGTTGTTGCCATGTCCACCGAACGAACCGATCCGCCCCGTCGCACTCGCGGCGCGAGTGCTGCCGATCATGTCGGTCGCGAACGTTCCTCCAGCGGCGCGGCGAAGGACGAGTCGCTTGATTCGTCGGATCGACCGGTTATGCTCGACTTCCTCGCCGCCGTTCATCCACAGGAGCCGCACGATGCCGATTCGAAATGCCGTCGAACGACTCGCCGCACTGTTCGTCGTCGCCGCACT
>JBBDNT010000243.1:0-13823 GCA_040877445.1 Planctomycetaceae bacterium | reverse complement strand
CTGCTGCTCGGGGTGCTGGCCGCCGTCGGGATCGCACTGCTCGCGGCGACGGCCCCCCGCGCGATCGCGGAGGAAACGGCGGCGGAACCCTCGAAAAGCGAGCCGTTTTCGATCGTGCTGCTGCCGGACACCCAGTTCTATTCGCTGCGGCATCCGGAGACGTATCGCAAGCAGACGGAGTGGATCAAAGAGCAGGCGGCCGAGCGCAACATTCGCTTCGTGATTCACCTGGGCGACATCGTCCACGAGAACACCGAGGCGGAGTGGAAGCGGGCCGACGAAGCCCAGAAAGTGCTCGACGGCGTCGTTCCCTACAGCCTGGTTCCCGGCAATCACGACATGGTGCTCGAGGGCCGCCGCGTGATCCGCGACACGTCGCGTTACAACAGCGTCTTTCCGCCGTCGCGGTACAAGGACGAGAAGTGGTACGGCGGGTCGATGACGGAAGACTCGAACGACAACAACTACTGCCTGTTCGAGGCGGGAGGGATGAAGTTCATCGTGATCAGCCTCGAGTTCGCGCCGCGCGACGAGGCCCTCGGCTGGGCCGGGAACATCGCCGCGAAGCACTCCGACCGGCACGCGATCGTCGCCACGCACTGCTACCTCCGCCCGGCCGGCCGCGACACGAGCTGTGCCTCGGGCTACAGCGTCGAAGGGAACAGCGGACAGGAAATGTGGGACAAGCTGATCCGCAGGCAGCCCAACATCTTCCTCGTCGTGAGCGGCCACTTCGCCGGAACCAACATGCAGACCAGCGAGAACGACGCCGGCGGCAAAGTCATCGAGATGCTCGCCGACTACCAGAACCTCGCCAACGGAGGCAACGGCTGGTTGCGCGTGCTGACCTTCGACCCCGCGAAAGAGCGAATCCGCGTCGAGACGTATTCTCCCACGCTCGACGAAGTGAACCCCAACGAACGGCACACATACGGCATCGAATGGCGGCCGAGCGCCGTGCCGCTGAAGAAGGCGGGGTGAGGCGGGCTGTGCGATCCCGTGGGGCAGACATTCTTGTCTGCCCGGTTCAGCCGGTGCCGCAAGATCGATTGACGCGCTGATCGAGGCAGACAGAAATGTCTGCCCCACGACGCTCATCCGCTCTTCGGCAAGTCCATCAGCTCGCCGAACCGCTCGAGTACGCGAATCTTCAGCGGGGCGTATTCGGGTTCGTCGAAGTCGCCGCCGTCGACGAGCTTCATCGCGGCGGCCCGCGCCTGCTCGAGCTCTTTCTCGTCGCGGACGAGGTCGGCGACTTCAAGCGGCATGTCGCCGTGCTGCCGCGTGCCGAGCACGTCGCCGGGACCGCGAATGCGGAAGTCCGCCTCGGCGATCTCGAAGCCGTCGGTGGTCGCTTCGAAGGCGGCGAGTCGGCGGTTCGCCTCTTCGGTCTGATCGTCGGTGAGGAGAAAGCAGTAGCCGGGATGCCGGCCGCGGGCGATGCGGCCGCGCAACTGGTGCAACTGCGACAGGCCGAAGCGTCCCGCGTGATGAATCGCCATCAGCGTGGCGTTGGGAACGTCGACGCCGACTTCGATCACCGTGGTGGCGACGAGCGCGTGCACGTCGCCGGAGCGGAACTGTTCCATGATGCGGGCGCGTTCGTCGCGATCCATCCGCCCGTGAACGAGTCCCACGCGGAAGTCGCGCAGCTCGCCGGCGCGCAATTCGTCGTGGATCCGCGTGGCGGCCATCGCGAGATCCGACGCGCCGTCGAGCGACTCGGACGCTTCGAGCGCCGGGAGCGCTTCGTCGTCACCGACATGGGGCGCGACGACGTAAGCCTGCCGCCCCGCGCGAAGCTGCTTGCGGATGAACTCCCACACCTTGGCCCGGCTCTGCGATCCGACGACGCGGCTGGTCGTGACCTTCTGCCGGCCGGGGGGCAACTCGTCGATCGTGGTCACATCCAGGTCGCCGAACTGCGTCAGGCACAGGCTCCGCGGGATCGGCGTGGCGGTCATCACCAGCACGTGGGGCGAGAAGGAAGCGGGGGGTGGACCGTGGTCGGTCGACGGATCGGACAGTGATTCCGATTCACCGCTCGCGGTCCACTGGCCGCCGTCGGATGCTTGAGTGAACCGCGAGCGCTGCCGGACGCCGAACTTGTGCTGCTCGTCGATCACCGCGAGTCCCAGCCGGTCGAAGCGCACGTCCGCCTGGATGACCGCCTGGGTGCCGACGACGAGATCGACCGTTCCCTCGCGGATCGCCTCGAGGGCGTCGCGGCGGCGCGACTGCGTGAGTTGCCCGGTGAGCAACAATCGCCGCACCCGGCTGTGGGCCAGCGTTTGCTCGATGGTCCGCCAGTGCTGGCTGGCGAGGACTTCGGTCGGCGCCATCAGCACGGTTTGCCGGCCCGCTGCGATCGCGACGAGCATTGCGTACAAGGCGATCGCCGTCTTTCCCGCGCCGACGTCGGCTTGCAGCAGCCGGTGCATCGCCCGGCCGGAGGCGAGATCGCGGGCGATTTCCTCGACCGCGCGGTCCTGTCCCGCCGTGAAGCGAAACGGGAACAGCCGGCGAATGCGGGCGTCGATCTTGGTAGTCGCGGGAAGGACCGCCGCGCGCTCGTCGCGCTTCCACGCCCGGCGGCGCATGGCCAGCGCGAGTTGGAATTCGAGCAGATCGTCGAACACCAACCGGCGGCGGGCGGCCTCGTATTCCGCCAGCGTTCGCGGCAGGTGCAGCCCGCGGATCGCGTCGCGGATGCCGGGGAGTTCGTGCCGTTCGCGAAACTCCTCGGGCAGGCGTTCGGGGAGCGCGTGAAGGTACTTCTCGACGGCGGCGCGGACGATCCGCCGCATCTCGGGCATGCGGAGGCCTTCGGTCAGGCCGTACCGCGGCAGGATTCGCCCCGCGGACTCGGCCGATTCGTCGTCGATCCACTGCACGTTCGGATGGGCGAATTCCCAGCGTCCCTGGCTCCGCTTCGGCTTGCCGGAGAGCAGCACCGTTTGCCCGTCGTCGAACTTGCGGAGCATCCACGGCTGATTGAACCACACGCCGCGGACGAAGTCGTCGCCGCAGTCGAACAGGACCGCGGTGAGCGTGCGGTTCTTCGAGATGGTGCGGGCGTCGCGATCGACGACCTTCCCGCGGACCGATTGCAGCGCGCCGGCTTCCAGCTCGCGCGGGGCGCGGACGTCGGACAGGTCGAGGACGTCGCGCGGCATCAGCCGCAGCAGGTCGCGCGCGGTGCGAATTTCGAGCCGGACGAGCAGATCGGCCCGCTGCGGCCCCACGCCGGGCACGAACTGCACGGGGGTGTCGAGTGGGTCGTCCGTCATCGGTAGTTCCAAGTTCCGAGTTCCGAAAAGCGCGGAAATCTCCCGCCCGTGAGAGCCGGAAAGGAACTCGGAACTTCGGAACTTGGAACGACCGGTCATGTCGCGATCGTCGAGATCAGTCGTCGAAGTCGAAGTCGTACTTGAAGTCGCCGTCCTTGCGGTCGAACCGGTACTTGTGCTTTTCGACGCCGAAGGGTGTGTAGACGCGGTTCTCGTACCGCACATAGCGGCCGCTGTCGCGGACCCGCGTGTAGCCTGGTGCGTAGTAGGATGTCGCCACTGGGGCCGAATAGGTCTGCACCACCGGCCGGTACACCACGGTCGGCTGCGGCGACACGTACACGGGCTGCTGATAGACGACCGGCTGCTGGTAAACCACCGGCTGGTAATACACCACGGGCGGCGCGACATACACCGACGGCGGCGCGTAGACGTACCCGTTGACCCAGACGTCCGCGACCGCGGACTGCGCGCCGATGACGGTCGCTCCCGCGATCGTCACCGCTGCCGCGAGCAGCGTTCCGATGTCCCTCATGATCCCTGCCTCCTTCGTTCGAGGTTGCGATTCGGCAGCGACGCCATCAACGCGGACGCCGCTTCGTTTCGGCCCACGGACGGATTATAGCCGTCGAACCGGAGGATGACAGTCAAGCGGATCGAACGGCGCGGGGCGAAGCGTGGCGTCATTCTTCCGCCGCAATGTCGGGCAGCAGGTCGTCCACTGCGATCGAGGCGATTTCGCGGCCATCGAGGATGAGCGCAGCTCGTTCTCCCGCATCGAGAAGTCGCACGTCGCGATACTTCGGCGCGCGCGACCGTCCGCTCGGGTTCGCGTGGACCTCGAGCCGTCGATCCACCAGGTTGACGATCCAGTAATGCGCGATGCCCGCCCGGGCGTAAAGCCGCCGCTTCATCACGCGGTCCGGCCGCAACGAGGAATCGGCGATCTCCACGATCAACCCGACCTCGTCGGCCACGGGATGCCGCAACGGCTGCTCCCGCAAGGTTCCGCGGACGATCGCCAGATCCGGCTCCGGCTCGGAGTCGTCGGTGCGAATCGGCAACTGGATTCGCAATCGCCATCCGTGAGGCAGGTGCGGCCGAATGGCCTGGTCCGCCAATTCCAAGGCGCGCGCGTGCAACGGGTTGTGGACCATCTTCGGTACGATCAGTCCTTCGAGCAGTTCGACCCGATCCTCCGCATTCAGGATGCCGACTTCCGCCAGCCGCTCGTACTCATCGACGGAAAATCGGTGGACCGGCACGGCCGGAAACTCGCTATTGGAAATCGTGGCTTGCGACATGATCCAACCTCGAAAACTGCGCGGCACCAGCCGTCGTCGGCTGCCGTTCGATCAGAGCGCGGCCTTGGTCGCAAGGAACGCTCTCACTCGTCCCAGCGCAACTGGCGGGCCGCCTTTTCTTGCCGGCCGCTCTCCAACAGAGTGAGCACTTCGCGGACGTCGGCCAGCAGCGGCAACTCGCGGCGAATGCGATCGATGACCTCGGGGGAGACGTGCGCGCCGCCCCGGCCCGCGTCTCCTTCCAGGAACGCCCGCTTCTGATCGAAGACGGCCCAGAAGATGGTCCGCTCGTGACCCTTGGCCCCGTCGCGAACCTTGGCGGCGCGGCTTCCCCGGGCGCGGTTTCCATTCACGCGGAAGACGTCCTTCCGCTCGAAGATCACCGCGATCACGTTCCAGTCCTTCCTGCCGAACAGGCCCATACGCCGGCTCCGAAGGGATGCAGTGTGATCGATCCCTTCCCTTGTACCACGCCGGCCATGTGAACGCCATGCCATTCCGCGATGGATGCGTGCAGGAGCGGACACCCGATTGACCCGGCTTCCCCCGGATGACAGAATCCGTAGTTCTAGGTTCCAGGATTTCGCTCGGAGCGATCGTCATTCCCGCGGAGGCGGGAATCCAGTCCCACGCCGGAGCGGCAACGATGCGCAATGCCCCGACTCCCGCATCCGCTGGATGCCCGCCCCCGCCTTCGCGAGGGCAGGCACTTCGCGGGCATGACGCGCGGCGGGGCCTCGGCGTACTTGCAACAAGAAACTTGGAGCTACTGAGAATCGAAAACACGCCCCCAGACGCCCCCCGAACACGCTCCATGCCCGATGCCTTCATCCTCATCCCCGGCCGAACCAGCCGCCAGGGAACCGCCCTCAACGAGGGCAAATCCACCGACGGCTACCGCCGGGAGATCGACACGCTGCTGATGAACCCCGACGACATGGCCCGCCTCGAACTCTCCGAGGGGGACGCCGTCCGCATGTGGAACCGCGTCGGCGAGGTGGTCGTGTCGGTCAAGTCCGGCAAGGAGGAACTCCCGCCGGGAATGCTCTTCATCAGCTACGGCGACAATTCGAGCAAGCTGATGGGAGGCGAAACGCACGGCAGCGGCATGCCGGACAGCAAATGCCTCGACGTGTGGCTGGAACGACACCCCGCCGGTTAGCCGCGACGCGCCAGCGGAGCGCGCCCGTAACGCGCCCCGGTTAGCCGCGACGCGCCAGCGGAGCGCGCCGCGCTCACCGCGTCAACTGCGCCGTGATCGTCGCATCCGTGATCTTCCCATCCTCCGCCAGCAAAAACGCCTTCGACAGGATGATCGACAGCGTGCGGTCCCCCTCGAACGGCAGGAACACGCGCTCCGCCCCGCGGCCTTCCCCCGTCCCCGACTGCTTCGGCACGATGCACAGGTACTGGTCGTTCGGCTCCATCAGAATGTTGCCGCTGCCGAGGTGAATCTTGTACGTCCGCAAATCGCCGCGGACGACGAGAAACCGCTCGGCGAGCGAACAACGCTCGCCGATCTTCAGACCGTTTGAGTCACCAGCACTTCTTCGCCGAGCATGTCGATGATCTTGATTGCTACCGTGGTTTCCCCGTCGGGAGCGGGAAGCTCGTACTTTCCTTCCACGAGGTCGGACTTTCGTTCGGGGACATCGGCCATCGCGACGTTCAGGACCGCGCTGTCGTAGGCCGTGTCGATGTAGATGCAATCGACCATCGCCCGCCAGTCGTCGATCTTCGGCGTGAGGACGCCGGATTGGTCGCGGAGGCGCTCGACGATCGTCGGCGAGATGAAGTCCTGAATCTCGACCACGATCCGCGTCTCCTCGCCGCGCTTCTTGCGGGCGATCTTCACTTTTGCGCCGGCGGGCTCGTGCTTGATGAAACGACCGTACTTCGGATCGGTACGAAGCTCGATGGCCTCGATTCGGTTGACGGTCCCCTTTCCCTTGCGGAGCCGGTTCCAATCGTCGAGCCAAGCCTGCGCGGCCAACTCCATGCCGAGGCACACGACCACGATCCCGCGGTCTTCGTCGGGGCGGGAATCGAGTTCGCGCTTCAACTCTTCGAGATCCAACGGCGTGAGGGGATGGCCGAAGGGAATAATCTTGACCAGCCGCTTGCCGAGTGTGCCATCGAAGTAGCCGTCGGAGCGGGTACGTTCGACGCCGATATGCTCGCAGGCCAAATTGACCGCTTCGTTATGCTGGATCTGGAGGTCGTAATCGTTGACGCGCCAGACGGTGAAGCCGAAGGCGCAGGGCTTCGGCGGGGCGCTCTGTTCGTCATCGGTCTCGATCAGCGCTCCTTGTCGTGCGTCGGCGGCGCGCTTGCGGGCCTCGGCGATCTGTTCGGCCACGATGCCGCGGAGGCGCTTGACGGTGGTCTGAATCGCTCCCTTGTTGATGTCGCACCCAATCCAGCGACGGCCCAGATTCTGCGCGACGGCGGCAGTCGTGCCGGAGCCGAGGAAGCAATCGAGGACGAGGTCGCCGGGGTTGGAGGCGGCCTGGAGGATTCGCTCCAGGACCGCTTCGTTCTTCTCGGTCGGGTATGGACCGCCGTTATCCTTCATTCCCAACCAAATGTCTTGCGCCGACAACCCCTGTGATTCGTCCGCGTAAATGATCTTCCTCGGGTTCCCGCTTTCCGACCATTCGATCAACTCTGCCGCATCAAGGTCGTCGAGAGTCGAATGAACGTATCGCCAATGGTTGCCGGGAGGCGGGAGAATGTTTCGCCACGGCTTGCCGGTTTCACCGCTTCGGACGCCTGGTGCGTGGAGCGGCGCGGTTGTGAATCGCCGCCCTGCGTCGTTCACCTTCGGAAAATCGGCGATCACGTCGTTCTCGGTGCGGCGCTCGAACTGACGATTCCAAGTGGGTGTATCTCCCTTGGAGTACATCAGGAGCAGATCATGGATGTTTCCGAAACCGGCACTCGTATAGTTCTTGGGGTTGCACTTCTCGCGAACGATCTGCGAGCGAAAATTGTCCGCGCCAAGGACTTCGTCGAGCAAACATCTCAACAAGTGATTGCGATGCCAGTCACAGTGGAGAAACAATGTTCCGGAGTTCGCGAGCAGTTCTTTGAGCAACAGAAGCCGCTCGTACATGAATTGCAAGTAATTGTCGTTTGCCCAAATGTCGGGGTATTGCAATTGTTCGCCGAGACTGTACGTCTCACCCTCGAGCTTCACCGACCCCCGCGCGCCGCGCAGCCCGACTCGACGAACATAGTCGGCCCCCGAGTCGAAGGGCGGGTCGATGTAGATGAGATCGACCTTGCGGCGATAGCCGTTCGCGAGCAGAAACGCCAGGACGTCCTTGTTGTCGCCGTGGAGCAGAAGTCCGCCGACCTCGGGCGTCCAGACGCCGTTGATGAACGGCGCGTTCTTCCAGCATTCCTCGTTGCACTCGCCGCGGAGGTCGCGGAACAGTTGCATCTTATCGTCGTGCGCGTCGATGTCGTCGGGGTTGATGCCGACGATCCGCAGCGCATCATGCCGCTCGACGCGCTGGGCCGGGAACGCCGTCACGCGCGATAGCGGGCGCTTGCCGACCCAGTGCAGCATCGGCCGCCCTTTCGCGGCGGTGACGTCCACCATCGCCGGCTTCGCCACGGCGGGGGCCGCCGCCGGTTGCGGCTCGGCCGAAGTCTCGGGCAGTGCGGCCTTCTTGCGGGCCGCTTTCGGTTTGGCGGCGGGCTTCCGTCCGCCTTCGGAGGGCTTCTTCCTGCTCATGGTTCACGCTTCTCGACGAATTCGCGTGCGTTCCGCAGCCCCTCCGCCGAGACGGAGTCGGTGGAGGTGAAGATCATCTCGTACTGCAAACGGTCTGGGTTCAAGTGCTCCCATTTCCTCACGGCCAGCGCCTTGCGGCCGTTCTCGCCGTCGATGGAATGCTCACGATCGTGCTCGCGCTTGATCTCGACGATATAGATCCGGCCGGTCCCGATTTTCCGTCCCCGGGCGGGTTTCTTGCGGATGATGAAATCGGGAGTGTATCGCCGCCACTTCGCATTGTCGTCCTTGTACTCGACGAAGAAATCGGTCTTGGCGGGATCCGTGAGGGCGCCGGTGAAATAGAAGTCCTCGATTTCGTCTGGATGCAGGTTCAGGTGGGCGAGCATCTCCTCGAAAAAACTCATCTCGGGCTTCGAATCGAAGTTGTACGGGTCGTAGTGAAAGCCGAATTCCCCCGCTCTGTCGCGCCAGTCGCCGAGCCGCGCCAGGAGCGCTTCGCGATCCTTGGAATACGTGATTTCCGCGGTGTAGCAGCCCGTCCCATCGGGAGCGGTTTCGAGGTCGAAGCCCTCCGGCTTGACCAGCGCCAGGGCGACGTCCACCCGTTCTTCCCGCACCTCATAGAAGCACGTCTGCGCCTCGACCTGTCGGGCGAGTTCGTCCACATGGGCGAGCGGGATGTCGTCGTCGCCGTACAGCGGCCGAACCTGCTCGTAGATGTTCCAGATCGGCAGACGGTATCGGGCTGCGAGATCGACCGCGACGGCGTAAGCGTCGGTGGTGTCGGGAAGCGATTCGATCGTCACCGCGTCGCCCGACTGCCGCAGAACGCCGGCAGTGGCTTGCCGCTCGGCGAGCGTGAAGATGCGGCGTTCCAGCCGCTCGCCGCCGCCGTCGGCGGGGCGCGTCAGATGGAGCGCGCCGGCTTGGAATTCCTTGCGGACGACAGTGCGCACGAGTCGCGTGACGACCAGCGGCGGGATGTCGAGTTTGCGGAGGATGATCTTCTCGCGGCACGACTCCTGCGTGGTCCACCGATTCAAGTCGCGGATCGACTCGCCATAGGCCTCTTGTAACTGGCGGTCCAGAACTTTGAAATTGGCGTCGTAGAGATAGATGCGGGCCTTCTTCACGTTGCCGGGCACCTGCCGCAGGCAGCGCGTGGCGGCCTGCAGGACGAAGTTGTTGGACGTGCGTAGATTTCGGACGAGGGCGCACGCGAAGAGGCTCGGGCAGTTCCAGCCCTCGGTCCCCTTGTTGACCAGCAGGATCACGCGGTGCGGAGAGTCTGGCCGATTCAGCGCGTTGAACGCCGCGATGTCTCCCGGCTTGGTGAGCGAAGCGTCGGACGTATTGACGACGCAGACCGTGGGGCTTTGGCCCGCCTCGGCGAGTGCAGCGTCGATCGTGGGGCGCAACTCCCGCAAGTCATCGGTTTGCGGAAAGTAGAGCGCCAACTTGGCCCAAGCGCCGTTGGGGAGCCGGACTTCGCCATAGTCGTTGAAGAAGTCCTGCACGGCATGCGCCACGTAAGCGGCCGCGTTTCCACCGAAGCTGAACGACTGGATGTTGTCCGATACGTCCTTCAGGTATCCGTCCTTGATGCCCTGCGAGAGCCCGTACCAGAAAACGACGTCGCGAAGCAATTGGCGCTGATAGTAAGGCGTGCCGGTCGTGTTCACCACGGCGACGACGTTGGTCTGGGCGGCGAGATAGTCCACCGTTTTGCGGACCTTCTTGAGGCCGGTGTCGAGCGACTGCCCGTAAGTGTGGTGGGCCTCGTCGGAGAAGATCGCCAGGTGGGGGAGGCTGGCGATCGCCTGCAGGCGGAGATTGGCGACCTCGGCCCGGGCCTCGTCTTCGCGGCCGCCAAACAGTCCTCCGATGTCGACCTTGCGGATCGTCTCCTTCTGAATGCGAATCTTCTCGGTGTTCGTCACCACCACGTTGAAGGACGATCGGCGCACGACCGGGATGTCCTTTTCGCCGTCGCGCGTGAACGTGAGCTTGACTGACGCGGCGAAGGATTTCTGCAGCCGCGGGGGAAGGATTTTGTCGTAGGGTATGTCCGCGAGTTCGCGCAGCGATTCGACGATCGTGGTGCCGGGAGCGAAGACGAGCGCATTCTGGACGAATGGGCCGTCGGGATAGTCCAGCGCCATTCCGAACTCAGTGGCGATGATCGCGCCGATCAGCACCGTTTTCCCCGCGCCCATCGCCAGCGCGAGAATGTAGCTCGGATAGGCGAGCGTGAGCGTTTCGCGGAGCGACTCGAGCCGGAAGTCGCGGACGAAGGCGTCGTCGGTCTTGATTCGTTCCCAAAGCGGCTCAAGATTTCCGCCGTGGTCTTCGATGAAGTCGCGGATGGCGTCCTGCGTCAGTCCGAGCGCCTCGCGCAGTTCTCGCGACTTCGGATAGTATTGCTGATACAGATCGAAGACGTGCGGTGTGTTCAGGACCAGCCGCAAATACCAGTAGGTTTCGACCGCGCGGAGTTGCGGCCGCCGGAGAAATCGCAGACCGCCCGTTTCCCCGTCGCGCGACCATTCGAGGATTTCCGAGACCGTGGAAAAAGCCTCGCAAGGATAGCCCTCGTTCCGCCATTCCTCGATTGCCGCCGCGAGTTGCTCGTGTAGCTGCGCCACCGATCGGTGCCTCGTGCCTACCGGTTTCATCCGACGATCATCGGAAACCCGAGTCTCGATCGCGTGATTTCGTTGCGGGGCGTTGACCGCCGACGAATTGCAGTTCGCATTGGTAACGCGCGGGCGCGGCAAAGTCAAATGCGCGGGTTCCCGCCACAGGGTTCGTCTGCGGCTCGATTTCGAATTCCTCGTCGAGCGATGCCGCCTGGCGGTCGTTGACGAGGATCAGGATGCGGTTCTGCTCGAACGCCTCCACTGCCCGCTCGTGTTGCTTCTTCCAGTCGAGCTGCCGCGGCTGCTTCAGCTTCCAGCCGTTGAGGGCCTTTTCCGCCTCCTCCGGCTGGACGAGGCCCTGGAACACGTCGCCCAGCCCGCGGTTGTAGTCCTGCACCTCCTGGTAGACGCGGCTATGGAGCAGTTCGCGGACGGTGAGCCGCTCCGTGAGCACTTCCAGCTCCCACTCCCGCAGCGACTGCCCGGCGAGGTTCTCGTCGCGAATGGTCAATGTGGCGGACATGTGCGGCTCCTTGTACGTCCATTCTGCCGGAATGGACGTGGTGAGCGGAATGGCGGGTTCCGAAATTCTCCGCGTTGCCGTGACGGTACGGGCCGACGTATTCCACAGAAACGATGCGGCCCTTGCGTACGAATCGGCCGCGTGCTGTCGGATGCATCTTGTTGCGCTCCACGTCCCGCCCGGCAGGCGGGACGTACTGCGTCACGCGGCAGGCTGGAAAGCCTGCCCCACCGATCGGCAATCCATCCTACATTCCTAACCGATCCGAATGCTCAGGTCCAATGAAAAATCCGGCGGCGGCGGCCGGAATGTCGAATGGCCTGAAAAGCGGGGCCGCTGGCCTCTTCGCCGGGCGGTTCGTTATGCTGGGGGATAAGCCATGTTCTGCGCCGCCGCCCGAAGGCGACGCCATCGATCAATCGAATCGCAATTGCCCATGACCACCCTTCAGGCCCAACCGCCGGCCGCTTCCCCGGAACTCAACGTCATCGCCGACGCCACCTGCACCTTCTGCGGCTGCGTCTGCGACGACATGGAGCTTACCGTCGAAGGTGCCGGCAGCGACGCGCGGATCACCAAGGCGAAGAACGCCTGCGTGCTCGGCAAGGCGTGGTTCTTCAATCACCACGTCGAAGACCGGCCCGAAGCGACGATCGAAGGCCGGCCCGCGACTTACGACGAAGCCATCGAACGCGCCGCCGACATTCTCTTGAATGCCCGCTACCCCGTCACCTACGGACTTTCGGACACCACGAGCGAAGCCCAGCGCGTGGCCGTCGCCATCAGCGATTGGATCGGCGGGAACGTCGACACGACGACCTCCGTCTGCCACGGACCTTCCGGCATGGCGTTTCAGGGCGTCGGCGAAATCACCTGCTCGCTGGGAGAGATCAAGAACCGGGCCGACTTCCTCATCTTCTGGGGAGGCAACCCGGCCGAGAGCCATCCCCGCCACTTCACCAAGTACAGCCTGATGCCCAAGGGGCGATTCGTCCCCAACGGCCGCAAGGATCGCTATGCCGTGCTGATCGACGTGCGGAAAACGAAGTCGGCGAAGGCGGCGGATCTGTTCCTGCAGATCAAGCCCCGGTCCGACTTCGAACTCGCGTGGACGCTGCGCGCGCTCGCCAAGGGGGTCGATCTCGATCCCGAAGTCGTCGAGCGCAAAACCGGCATTCCGCTCGCCACGCTCGAAGAGATGATGGACCGCATGAAGCGGTCCAAGTTCGGCGTGATCCTGTTCGGCATGGGACTTACGATGACCCGCGGCAAGCACCTCAACAGCGAAGCCGTGCTCGCCCTCGCCCGCGACATGAACGAGCACTCGCGCTGGTTCGCCAAGCCGATGCGCGGCCACGGCAACGTCACCGGGGCCGACAATGTCGTCACCTGGAGCACCGGCTACCCGTTCGGCGTGAGCCTCACGCGGGGCTATCCGCGGTTCAACCCCGGCGAATTCACCACGTCGGACCTGCTGGCCCGCGGCGAAGCCGATGCGGCCTTCATCATCGCCAGCGACCCGATGTCCAACTTCAGCCAGCCGGCTCGCGATCATTTGAAGAAGATTCCCGTCATCGTGCTCGATCCCAAGCTCAGCGAGACGGCGAAGATCGCCACGGTCGCGTTCACGACGTCGACCTACGGCATCAACACGGGGGGAACGGTCTACCGCATGGACGACGTCCCGATCCCGCTGCGCCCGGCGTTCGAGTCGCCGTACAGAAGCGACTACGAGATTTTGAAGGGGATCGAGGGGCGAATCCGGGAGCGACAGATGGCGGGGGAGCGTGTATAATAGTCTGCTGGCCGGTGAAGAACCGGCATCGCTCGCCCGTGCGAGCACGACCAGTGGTCATGGGAGACGTGCGATGATTATGGTGACTGCCGATCCGACGATGCAGGCGGCGCTCGAAAGCGTCGACCAATCCGTCGAGATCCGCGACGGCGACGGAAAGGTAATCGGCTATTTCACACCCGTCTCGCGGACGGATTCGGCCCTCTACTCGCGTGCCGCTGCGCATTTCGATCCGATGGAGATGAAGCGGCGGAAGGAATCGGGCGAAGTCGGCTGCACGACCGAAGAACTGCTGCGGCTCCTTGAAACGGAAGCAAAGTAGGCGATGCGCTTCACGGTCACGTGGCACCCCACGGCACAAGCCGAGCTCGCGCGCATCTGGCTCGGTTCCGACCAGAGGCCGGCGATTGCTCGCGCGGCCAATGAAATCGACCAGGCGCTGTCGACCGCGCCGGATCAGAAGGGCGAAGAATTTTGCCTCCTCACCAGAATCTGTGGGTGAATTCCGGTTCGGGGAGGGATGCCAG
>JBBDNT010000242.1:0-14788 GCA_040877445.1 Planctomycetaceae bacterium | reverse complement strand
GCCGCCGCGAACGGTCGCCACCGGTTTCCATGAGTCTTCATGATGAGCCTCCGAACCTCGCCAGATGGAGCCAGCCGGGTGTGAACATGTACCGGTCGCCACGGTAACAAGCCGGAATCGGGAATGCGAGCAAATTCCGCGCGGAATTTTCGCGCGGCATTTCGAATCGCGAGAGCGGGTGGCCCGGCCGCAGGCCGCGGTCGCGAAGCGACAAGAAGCCGCGCCATGCGGCGGCGATGATGAAAACGCCCGCCGACTTTCTCCGGCATCGCGACGGCTCTCGATCGGAGTGGGAAAATCTCGTCGTCAAGGGATGCCACAGAGCGCGGCCTCTTGTCGCTTCGCGACACGGCCTGTGACTGGCCTGATGAAAACCTCAACTTGTCGGAAGCGATTCCGTCGCGCTCTCGCTCTCTTCCTTCCAAGCGCGCGCTGCGGGCGGGATGAACTCGGCGGATGTCGAACTTCGCCCCGGAGGGGCGCGGGAGTGTAGCCACGGGTGGAGCGGCGACCGCGCAGCGGGTCGTCGCGCAACCCGTGGAAAACGTCGGAAGAAACGGAATCGCCCCGGAGGGGTGAAGGAACGCTCGCGTTGCGGCTCGGACCGCAGCGTTTGGAAGACGGTTCCTCCGCCCCTCCGGGGCGGCCATCCGGGATGACGAACTTGGAACCACGGGTTCCGCTGCGCCCGCGTCGCGGGCTGCGCTCCACCCGTGGCTACATTCCACCGCCCCTCCGGGGCGAAACGCGACGCATTCGGGCGCAACAGTCCTCTACGGCCCCGACGCCCGAAGCCACCCGGGTTTCGGGATTTTCATCAGGGCCGCCCTGTGGCCGTGCCACCCAGCCGGTCACTACGAACATTCGTCGTGCGGTTCGCGGACGCCGAGCAGCCACAGCACCGACGTCGCGCGGCCGGCGAACGAGATCGCGAACAGCAGCCGGAACGACTCGAGGTCGGTTCCCGAAGCCGGCTCCGTTCCCGAGAGCAGCGCGTCGAGCCACAGTCCGCCCGCGAGCCCCGACATTCCGGCGATCCACCCGCCGACGTTGCGGAACAGCGCGAGCGACGTCGCCGTGTCGTCCGGGGGCGAAAGCTTCAGGAGCAGGTTCCGTCCGGCGATGTTCGCCGCCGCGAACGCGCCCCACAGCACGTGCGCCGCGATCACCCACCACCACTGGTCCGGCGTCGCGGCGAGCCAGCAGAGCAGGCCCGAACTCGCGGCCAGCACGCTCCACATCAGCAACCCGCGATTTCCTCGCCGATCGCTGACGATTCCCGCGATCCAACTCGTCGGGACCATCGTCAGCCGCATCACGATCAGGAGCGCCGAGTACATCGCCAGGCCGACGCCGAGCGGCCCGGTGAGGAACAGGAAGAACGCGGATTGCGTGAGACCATTGGCGGCGGCGAGCCACCAGTTGTGAATCAACAGACAGCGCAGGGAACGGTTCCGCCAGAGGAGGGCGAACGACGTCGACGCGGCGCGTCCGGAAGTCGCTTCGCTCTCCGGCGATTGCCCGGAAGCGCGGCGCGGAGCGCGTCTTCCGAGCGCGATCTCGGGGAAGCGGACCATCGGCACGAGCGACACGATCTGCAATGCCGTTCCCAGCGAGAACGCGATCGCGTAGGCGTACAGCCCCGACCGCGGCGGCAAGACTTCGGTCCACCAATCGCGCATCGCTCCCGCGGCGAGCGACACGATCATCAAAGTCACCACGTAGGCGATGTTCCGCACCGCGAAGAATCGTCCCCAGCGGCCTTCGGGAACGAGATCGGCCAGCCATGAGACGAACGACACGTAGGCGATCCCCTGCACCGCCTGCGAGAGCGCGAGGAACGCGACGATCAGCCACAGTCCACCGGCGTCGGAACCGGTCATCCCCGGAAAGGCGGCGAGCGGAATGCCGAGCGCGACCGCGCGCGAGGCGAGCGTGCCGAGCATCCACGTCCGCTTGCGTCCGCCCAGCCGGCGGATCACGGGACGGGCGGCAAGACCGGCGACGGCGGCGGTTTCGGGGACGACCAACAACAGCGCGATCACGGTCCCGGCCGCGCCGAGTTCCCGCGCGAAGAACAGCAGGAATGCGCCGGAGGTGAGCGCGTGGCCGGCGGTCCACAGCGCCTGGTTCGCCAGGGCGGCTGGGGTGACGCTTCGGAATTCGCCGTGGACCGCGCCGGGCGTCGCCACCTGATTTCTCCACGAGTCGCGAATCTCCCGCGAGCTTCGCGCGCGGAATCGAGGCGCCGCGTCGTTCGGTTGCGCGGGCTGTAGGGAATCCGCGGAATCGGCCAGCGCAGTCGAGGCAGTCTGCCCGCGCGGGGGCGCTCGATGCAAGGCAGCGGGGAGCGGGAACCGATAACAGCGATCGGCCGGAGTGTGAGCGATCGCCGGACGAGCGCGTCGAATCCGCGAGGAGCGGCCCGCGGGGTTCGATCGCGGCTTGCAATGCGCTCGGGGTCATTTAGAATGAGATGTGCAGGTCTTCGTCCCGATTCCGGGGCGAAATGCCGGGGAGAGACCCCGGCGAACAGGAGCGGCCGTGCCGGTCGTCGTCGTTGGGCCTCGCGCGACGCGCCGGTCCTTCGCCGCGAACGCAGGGAAGCTCCCCGTCCCCTTCGACGCTCTCGGAGCTGATTCGGCAATGTCCAAGAAGTACATCGAGCTGGACGAGGCGGCGCGCAGCCTCGGCATGTCCACCGACGAACTCAATCGCCTGCGAGAGCGGGGGGAGATTCGCGGATTCGCGGACCGCGGCAACTGGAAGTTCAAGGCCGAGGACGTCGAGGAGTTCGGCCGCAGCCGCCAGGCGGATTCGTCTCCCGACGTGCCGATGCTGGGGGGCGGCTCCCGGCCGGCCTCGGGCGGCGCGAAGGACACGTTGTCCCCGCCGAGCGACAGCGACGTGCGGCTGATGCTGGACGACAATCTGGTGGGGGGCGGACAGCCGGTCGCGCAACACAAGGGGCCGGGCCTCTCGGACAGCGACAGCGACGTGAAACTCGTCGGCTCCGATTCCGACAGCGACATTCGCATCGCCCCGCAGAAGCCTCCGGCGTCTCTGGCCGACAGCGACAGCGACGTGCGGATCTTCTCCGAGGACGCGTCGCGCGGCGATCGCCGGTCCGACGTGGGGACCGACAGCGACGTGAAGCTGCTGTCCGACGACGAGCCGAGCGGCCGATCCGACAGCGACAGCGACGTGAAACTGGTCGGCGACACGGGACTCGATCTCGATCTCGCGGGCGAGGGCGGCTCTTCGGTGCTTGCCGACGACAGCCGGCCGGGCCTGGGCGACGACGCCGGAATGACGATCGCCGCCGGCAGCGACATGCTCCGGGCTGACGGCGACGTTTCGCTGGAAGGCCTGGGAAGCGGGATCTCGCTCGACGCTCCGGACAGCAGCATTCGGTTGCAGGGGGCCGACAGCGGGCGCGGCGGCCGTTCGCCTTCGGACACCGCGGACAGCAGCGTGATTCTGGACGCCCGCGACGACAGCGGGATTTCGCTCGCCGGCCCGTCGGACAGCGGCATTTCGTTGTCGTCCGAGGCCGATCTGCTGCTGGGAGACGACAGCGGGATTTCGCTGCAGAGGCCGGGGGACAGCGGCATCACGCTCGGTCCCGGGTCGGAAGACGAACTCGAACAGACGGTCCCGCTGCTCGATTCCGACGACGTTTTCGGAGAGCAGCCCACGCGGGCGTCGATTCCCGCCGGGAAGGGCGTGCCCGACAGCGAATTCGAACTCGAGATGACGGGCGACTCGGACGACGGCGACACCAGCGTGATTCTCTTCGAGGACGAAGAGGCGGACGACTTCGGCGCCACCGTGGTGAAGAAGAAGTCGGCCGAGGCGCCGCTCGACCTGGCCGAGGAAGAGGACTTCGCCTACGACGACGAATTCGCCGACGACGATCTGGAAGTCGCGACCGACATCGAAGGCGAGGACGACGAGCTGCTGGACGACGGCGTCTTCGACGAGGAAGAAGATGTCGAGGGGAGCTTCGTCTCCGGCGGACACGAAGGCTTCGCGGTCCCCGGCGGTCGCGTCGCGGCCCCGGCTCAGGCGGAATGGGGCGCGGGAACCTTCGCCGGCCTGGTGCTCTCGACGGTGGCGCTCGTGCTGGTCGGCATCCTGAGCTACGATCTCGTCCGTTCGATGTGGGGCTGGCAGGAACCGGCCCCCGTCAACAGCTACCTGCTCGACCAGTTGCGCGGCCTGTTCGGATAATTCATCTTGGCAAGAGCGCGGGGAATTTCTATAACCCGCCCCGACTCGCGAGACGCCGCGCCCTCCGCACGACGCCGCGCGATTTCGACCTCTCTCGTATTATTCCGAACACCCGAATCCGAACTCGCCGCCTCGTCTCCTCGGGAGGCGGCGCCGTCCCGGCCCGTTCCGCGCGGAATTCCGATCCGGCCCTTCATCAGGACGGAATTCCGCCTCCGGTCCCGCCGGCACGACGCGCCGCAGCCCGGGACCAGGAAAGGAGTCCGTCCATGTGCAGGTCCGCCCGCGCCCTCTCGCTGTTGATGATCGGCCTGCCCGCGATTCTCGCCCTGGGCTGCAACGCCCCGCACCCCGGAATGCGGCAAAGCCAGCTTCACACCCGCCGACTGTGGGAAGAGAAGCAGATGCTCGCCGCCCAGAACGCCCAGTCCGCCCAGTCCGCCGCCGCGATGGCCGCCGAACGCGAGCGCATCGCCCAGGAGCAGGCCCGGCTGCAAGCGGAGCTCGAAACCGAGCGGCAGCGGATCGCCAACCTCCAGAAGGAACGCGGTGAACTGCACGACCGGATGGCCACGCTCATCAGCCAGGCCCGCAACCAGCAGAACCCGCTGTCCGCCGAGACCACTCGCCGCTTCGAGGAGCTGTCCAAGCGGTTCCCCGAGTTCGAGTTCGACCCGCACACCGGCGTCAGCAAGTTCCACACCGACATTCTCTTCGCGTCCGGCAGCGCCGACCTGAAGCCACAGGCTTCGCCCGTCCTCCGCGAGTTCGCGCAGATTCTCAACGAGGGGGAGGCCCAGCGGCTGAACATTCTCGTCGTGGGACACACCGACGATCAGCGGATCGCCAAGCCCGGCACCGCGCAGAAGCACCCCACCAACTGGCACCTCTCGACGAACCGGGCCAACTCGGTGATCCTCGAACTGGCCCGCGCGGGACTCAAGGAAGGCCGCATGGGCTCCGCCGGTTACAGCATGCATCAGCCCGTGGCCCCCAACAGCGACGACGCCTCGCGCGGGAAGAACCGCCGCGTGGAAATCTACGTCCTCGCCCCGGACGCCGTCGTCGCCGGCTGGGATCCGCAGCGGAACTGATCGAACGCGTCGCGAGGGACGAGATGACCGTCACCCGTTCCCCGCCACGCTTGCGGTTTCGCGACTTTCCTCGCGACAGTCGTCGCGCTCGTCGTCGCGCCACTGGTCGAAATCCCCGCGGAGCACCGCCCGCCCCTGTCGGCTGACGCGGTATCGCACCCCGGCGGCGCGTCCCGCCAGGTCGAATTCCAGGAAGCCGAAGGCGATCAGCTTTCCGTGGACGCGCGACAGATCGTCCGGCGAAACGCCCTCGGCCTTGCGAAGCCGCGGCACCCAGCCCCCCCCCGCGTCGCCCGGCGTCGGCGTTACTCTCGACGAATGCGGACCTCCGCCGATCGTCGCGAGAGGGGCCGCTTCCGGCTCCGCCTCGTCGTATGCGGCGAGGAGCGACTTCCCGGCGGGATCACGACGCATCCAGGCGGCAGCGAGTTCGATCATGCAGGCAATATCGGCCGGGCCGCGCGATCGTTCCACCCGCGGCCGCGTCGCCCGCATGATCCGCACGACCGGACCACGGCTGCGGATCGAGCCGCGACCGTGAGCGAGCGGACGAATCGGGCCACGTTCGAAAAACCGCTTCCCGACCGGTCGCGGCTCGATGCGCGTGTCCGCGGCAACGGCGGGACTTCGAACGACCGTGATGTGAATCGTCGAGGGGTGGCTGGGGTCGAAGCGAAGCGCAGCCCCCAGCGATGCGCCGACACGCTCGCCATCCACTGGGGGCGATCTGCCGATGCCGGTCGACGAGCTTGGACGCCGTCCCCCGGCAGATCGACCCCAGCCACCCCACCGGTCGTTCATTTTCACGCCGCCGCCTTATCGCCTCACTTCGACCCCTTCGATCGCCTTTTTCAGCGCGGCGATCCCTGTCGGAGTGATGTCCGTGACGTTCGCCACGTGAAGCTGCTTGAGGTTTTTCAGGCCGTGCAGTTTCGCCAAGCCCGCATCGGTGATCGCGGTGCGGCTGAGGTTCAGCGATTCGAGCTTCGACAGCCCGGCGAGCGAATCCAGTCCGGCGTCGGTGATGAGCGTCTGGTCGAGATTGAGATTCCGCAACTCGCCGAGGTTCGCGAGATGGGCCAGACCGGCATCGCCGATGAACACGCTCCACAGGTTGAGATCCCGCAGGTTCGTCAATCCCGAAAGATGAGCCAGCCCTTCGTCGCCGATGCCGGATTCGGACAAGTCGAGATTTTCCAGCGCGATCATGCCTTTGAGATGCGCGAGGCCGTCGTCACTGACCGCGGTGCTGCGGAGCCGGAGCCTTCGCATCTTCTTGTGCCCGGCGATCTCGGCCAATCCTTCGTCCCGGATGAAGTTGCCCATGAAAGTGAGCGTGTCGAGGTTCTTCATCCGGCCGATCGTCTTCATCCCCTCGTCGGTGACGAATTGGGTGTCGTCCAGTTCGAGACCTTTCAAGTCGAGGTGCGCGAGCTGCTTCAGGCCGTCGTCGGTGACGGCGACCGACGCCAGATTCAACCGTTCGATGGAAGGGATCTTCACGACGTGCTCGAGGCAGCCGTCGTCGAGCAGCGAGCAGCCCTGCAGCTTGAGATTGCTCAGCCGCGGCAGCTTCGCGAGCGGCGCGAGGCTTTCGTTGGTGAGGTTGTTGAACCGCACGTCCAACTCGCGGAGGTTCGTCATGCTGGCCAGATGCGGGAAACCGGTCCCTTCGACCAGCGTCTTCCGCAGTTGCAGGACGATCAGGTTCGTGAGACCGGCCAGTTTTTCGAGGCCCTCATCGGACACGACCGTCTGATCGAGTTGCAGTCGCTGAAGCGACTTCAACTGCCCGACGTGTTCCATCCCGGCGTCCCCCACTTCCGGGCTGGGGAGGACGAGCCGCTCGAGGTACGGCAGCGCGCGAAGGTGGACGAGGTCGTCGTCGCCGATCGTGGCGGTGCTGAAATCGACCAACAAGGCGTGCCCCGCCTCGTCGCGATCGACCCGCGCGCCCGATTCGCCGATCTTCTCGATCGCTTCCTTCTCGCGATCGTCCGCGGGCGGCCGCGGCTCGCCCGCCGGCCGCGATTCCGTCGCGCCGTCTCGCGACCCGGCGGATTTCGCGGCGCTTGTTGAAGGCCCGACGCCGGGCGAATCCTCCACCGCCGGGCATCCCAGCAACGACAGGCACAGAGCGACGGCGACGATGGTCTGAATTCGCATCACGGCACGACTCCTCGGCGGGGACGAATCCCGCGGGAAAGGTCATCGAGTGGATCAGGCACAAGTCGAACCTCCAGAGTAATCCAGCGACGCGTCGCGGGCAAACGTGCCCGTGACGGTCGCCGTCGGGGGTGTGGCAAGAGTTTTTGGCGACGCCAACTCTCTTCGGCGATGGGTGGCGGGGGCGCTCCGCAACGCGGAAGCCCCCGTGGCGCGCGCCGGGGGCTTTCGCTTCGCGAAGCGCCCCCGCCACCCGACGCCGGGCGTAGCGGAATTCGCAAGAATTCCCGAGTCTGCCGCAACGTTGCCGGGAATTCGTCCGGTTTCATCGCGCTGCACGTCCGCCGAAAGGGAATCGAACGCATCGCGCGGGGTCACGGACCGAGGGCGATCAACGGCGAAGAAAGCCACGGGGATGCGCGATTTCACTCCCCTGTCGCGTCGTCCGGAGTGCAACCCTTTCAGGGTAGACGTGAATTCGTGGTCCGTGTTCCCAGGGTGCGCTCCCGTTGGTCTCGACCCTGGGCTTTGGAATGCAATCCTGTCAGGATTGGAGGCGATGCGGGTGATCCACCTGGGTGCGAGGCCGCACTTCGCGCGACGAGGCGCAACGGTTCCAGACTTGCCGCAACCTGCGCCCCCCGCCAACGGCGGTTTTCAACAGCCCGGTTCCGGCTTTCCTCCCGTTCCCAACCGGCGACTCCTCCCCCAGCGACGTTGCTACAGACGCGAGAATTTCGACGAATCGACGCTCGTGGAATCTCGGAATTCTTGCGAATTCCGCTACGAAGAGCGCCATGCCGTCTCAACCTGCATGCCTCGCGAGGAGCGCGGCGAAGCGTCCGCCCGCGTCGCGCCAGGCGGTTTCATTCTCCGGCTCGTAGCGGTCCAGAACGCACGACGCGCGCACGACGGCGCGCAGTTCCGACAGCGAACCGATTTCGCCCGCCGCCCGCGATTGCACGAGCACGTTCCCCAGCGCCGTCGCTTCGACGGGTCCGGCGACCACCGGGCGTCCGCACGCGCTCGCCGTGAAGCGATTGAGCAGCGCGTTCCGCGCGCCCCCGCCGACGACGTGAATCGTCCGCACCGGCACGTCCGTCAGTTCTTCGATGCGCCCCAGCACCACGCGGTACTTGAGCGCGAGGCTCTCCAGCGCGCAGCGGACGAATTCCCCCGGGTTCGCCGGAGACGGTTGGCCGGTTTCCTCGCAGAACGACGCGATCGCGCGGGGCATGTCGTCGGGATTGAGGAACCGCCCGTCGTCCGGATCGATCAGCGAATGGAACGGCGCCGCCCGTTCCGCCAGTCGCGCCAGTTCGGCATAGTCGAAGTCGTTCCCGTTCCGCTCGAACGATCGCTTGCATTGCTGGACGAGCCACAGGCCCATCACGTTCTTCAGCAAGCGGAACGTGTCGTCGACGCCCCCTTCGTTCGTCAGGTTGAATTCGAGCGCGCGATCGGTCAGCACCGGCCGCGCGATTTCCACGCCGATCAACGACCACGTGCCCGAGCTGACGTAGGCCCAGTCGGGCGTCCCGGTCGCCGACCCCGATGACGTCGAATCCACCGGGACCGCCGCGACCGCCGAGGCGGTGTCGTGCGTGGCGGGGGCGATCACCTCGATGCGAGGCAATCCGGCCTCGCGCGCGACTTCTTCGCGAATGCGGCCCAGCTTCGTTCCCGGCTGCACGAGTTGCGGAAAGATTTTCGCCGGCAGCTCGAACCGCCGCAGCAAGTCGCCAGCCCAGTCGCGGGAACGCGGGTCGAGGCATTGCGTGGTCGTCGCGTTGGTGAACTCCCCCGCCTGGCTGCCCGACAGACACCAGTGGAAGAAGTCGGGCATCATCAGGAACCGCTCGGCCGCGTCGAGCAGCTCCGGCGCGTCGCGCTTCAGGGCGAGCAACTGGTAGAGCGTGTTGATCTCCAGGAACTGCACGCCGGTCGCCGCGAAGATTTCCCGCCGCGGGACGCGGTTGCAGGCGGCGTCGATCAACCCGCGGGTTCGGTCGTCGCGATAATGCCACGGTTGGCCGAGCATCTCGAAGTGCTTCGAGAACAGCACGCCGTCGACTCCCCAGCTATCGACGCCGACGGAGGCGATCCGATTGCCGTAGACCGCGACCGCCTTCGCCAGCCCCGTGCGAATCTCGCCCCACAGCCGCAGCGCGTCCCAGCGAAGCGTGCCGGCGAGGCGCACCGGCCCGTTGGGGAAGCGGTGCACTTCTTCCAGACGCATTGCGCGGCCGTCGAACAGCCCGGCGATCACGCGGCCGCTTTCCGCTCCCAGATCGACGGCCAATCGGCACTGCTCGGACATGGTTGGCCTTCGGCGTCGGCATTCGGCGTGGAACGGCCGCGGATCATCGAAGCGCCGACGCGATCATCGCCTCGGCGGCTTGGTAAGACGGATTGGCAATCCTTCCAATGACAATCGAGCCGGCAGGGAGCATCGGCCTCCGACGACCTTGCGGCGTCACCATCGGATTGCCAATCCGTCCTACGGGTAACACACGATTTCGAACTGGACGAAGCCGTAGGACGGAATTGCATTCCGTCCGCCAGAGTACGGGTGCAAGCCGTCATTCGATCAACGAATTCACCGACGACTTGCCGAAGAATCGCGCCGAGCGCTGGCGGGCACGACGGATTACAAATCCGTCCTACCCGCCGATGTGCGTGCGGACTTCTACTTCTCCGCCGACGCCTCGGTCGATTCCTCCGCCTTGCCGATGCAGTACAGAGACTCCGGCCGACTTCCCTGGGCGCCGAAATCGGTGATTCGCATGTAGATTCGCCCGCCGCAAATCGCCGGACTGGAAAACGTCTCGCGCCCCAGTTGGCTCTTCGCGAGTTCCTCGTAACCCTCGCCGCTGGCGCGGAACACTCGGCAGGCGCCGTCTCGCGCGAAGTGATAGATGCGGTCCTCGACGAGCACCGGCGACGAACTGAGGCTGCCGCCGAAGCGCTCCCGCCAGCGGAGCTTTCCCGTGCCGGCGTCCCAGCAGATGGCGATGCCGTTGTCGCGGAAGCCGTACAGCAAACCGTCGTGAACGAGCATCGAGGCCAGCCAGACCTGGGTGGAATCGCGCCAGGCGACTTCGCCGGTGTCCGCGTGGATCGCCATGATCATGACCGGATCTTCGGGCCAGCCGCCGGAAGCGAACACGAGGTCGCCTTCCCGCACCATCGTGCCGATCGTTTGCAGCGACGTGCCGGGCGCCGTCCACAGCGCTTTTCCGGTGAGGCCGTCGTAACTCGCGACGATGTTCGCCCCGCACAGGAACAGCCGCGGCTCGCCGTTCACCTCGGAGGGAAACGGCGTCGAGTACGATTCCGCCGCCGGCCGGTTCGTCCGCCAGACGATCTCGCCGGTGCGGCGATCGAGCGCCGCGAGCCAGCCGCTGCCCCAGTTGTCCCCCGCGACGATCACGTGCCCCCCTTGCAGCACCGGAGAGGCGGCGTATCCCTGCTTGGAATCGTACTCGCCGACCTTCCTCTGCCAGACCTGATTCCCATCCAGATCGAGGGCCGTCGTCCAGATCGCCCGGTCGTTGAGGAACGAGACGTACACTCGCTGCCCGTCGCAGGCGGCGGTCGGCGTGGCGTGCGAACTGTCGAGATGCATGCGGTCGGCCGACTCGAAATTGCCGCGATGAATCTCGGTCGTCCACAACGGCTTGCCCGTGCCGCGGTCGAAGCACAGGGCGAATTGAATCTGGTTCGCGTCGTCGGCCGTCGTGAGGAAGATCCGGTCCCCCCACACGCAGGGCGAGGAAAAGCCGCGCCCCGGCACCGCCTGCTTCCAAATGATGTTCTTCCGCGTCCCATCCACGTCGCTGAATTCCAACGGCACGTTCGTCGCGGTGCTGCGGCCGTCGTACGTGGGGCCGCGCCACCAGGGCCAATCGTCCGCGCTGACGACGATCGGCTCCGCGTCTTCGGGGCGGACGGGCGCGGTCGGGGCGACCTCGGGCACGGCGATCCGCGGCTCGCGCGGCCCGTCCGGCGGCTGATACTCGCCCGAATCGACCGGTTGCTGCGTGGTCGTGTTCGAGTCCGAATTCCAGCAACCGGTCGACCAGAACATCGACACGGCGGCGAGCAGCGCGCCGGCGTGAGAAGGGAACGACGATCGGCAAGACATGGGGAAGCCCTTGTGAAGGAGACGTGCGCGTTCCAGTTTACCACCCCGTCGAAAACAGGGACAGCCACCCGCGACGGGATCCCGGGCGTGCGGCGCACGTGGCGCGCTTCGATCGTGCGCGCCGCGTGAGTGGGGGAGAGAGCCTGCGCTGGAGATGGTGCGATCGTTCTTCGCGGCGAGCGGATCCCTACGACGACGAGCCGAGACGCGTCAGCCGCTCCAGAACGTCCACGACCTCGAGGGCCGACTTGTAGACGATCGTCTCCCCCGGCAGCGCCGCGAGAGCGGCGCCGTTCGCCTTCGGGACAGCCAGCAGGATCGGCACGTCGCGGAACATTCGCAGCGTCGCCAGTTTTGCTTGCAGGTACTTCGGCGTCCAAAAGCCGACGATCTCGAGCAACGCGCATGTGCCGTCTTCGTGGCGGAAGGCGAAGTCCGGCACGAACGTTTTTTGCCCGCGGTGCAGCACCTCACCCTCGCGGACGAGCGTCCAACCATTGCGCGGTCCGTCTCCCCACCGGCGGACGAACCGCTCCTCGACGCGCGAATCGAACTCCGCGGGACTCGGCAGCGGACTCTTCAGGCCGTCCTCCGCCGACAATTCGAGTCCGAATTTCGCGCGGCGGCGCTCGATGACCCCGCGCATCCGCCATTCGCCGCACGCGATGAGGGCCGGCAGAAACCGGGCCATGGCCGGTCCGTAGCGGGGCGTCTTCCGCAACAGCGACGCGGGGCCGTCGAAGCGGAAGCGATAATCGCCCGCAGGCTCGCGCGTGATCTCGTGCATCAAACCGGCGAGCTTGGCGTAGCGCAGGATCGTCTTGAAGTCCCGTCCCGCCCGGACGGTGAGCGAGACGGCGTCGAACAACGCGGCCTGCGCCTGCGCCACGTTGTATCGCGCGAGGAGCGCTTCGCCGTTCTCGTAGCCGTCGAACGTTTCGAGGCGGTGAAAGTCGATCACGTCGGCGAACAGGTCGGCCTCGATTTCGCTCCAGTTTCGATCGAGCGATCGCGAGATCGCGCGGGTCGCCGCGGCGCGCGTGTTCCGAGAGAAGGCGTCCGGCCGCTCGACGAGCGGGTGCAGCGCCGCCGCCCGCGAAAAGACCTGGCGGCGAAGCTCGGCCGCTTCGCCGGCGGCGCAGCGGTGATAGCGGCAGCGGTCGTCGAGCAGCTTGCAGAACGCGTCGATCCGCCGCTGAGGACAGTCGGCCTCGTCGCGGAACACTTCGCGCACCGCGCGGTGCAACTCCCGCCGCGTCGAGCATCCGCCCGGCATGATCGAGATAGCGGCGATGCGCCCGCGTCGTCAATCGATCGGGCACGATTCGCCGGGAGGCGAAGTCGAAGGTCGCGATCGCATGACGGCGGGCGAGCATGGGTTCGAATTCAGATGATTCGCCAAACGTCCCGACCGGTCATTGCGCGCGGCGACCATAGCGGTTCAAGAAAGGCCGATACATCCGCCAACGAGAGCGCCGTTCGCTCGATGGCGGCACCGTAGTACTCGTCGGCCGTGAATTGCATCGAATCGAAACGCTCGTCGTGGTTGGATGGAGACGCCTTTGACGTTGCGGACGACGGTTTCCATGGCACGATCATATGAGGCGGTGAATTCGTGATCAACGTGTGATCTAAGTTCGCCGCCGCGTTCGCCACAGCAGCCGGAAAGACCATACGCCGATGCCGAACATCGCGACCGGCACGGTCAGCAGCGCGTATTCCTGAAAACCCGCGCCGGCTCGCAGCACCGCTCGCCGGGGAAGGGAAGGGTCATAGAACACCGTCACCGCCTCGCCGACGCTCAATCCGCGAATCGCCTGGACCGCCCCGTCGCGGAATCCGTATTCGCCATCCGACGCCCGAACTTTGGTTCCCGTGAATTCGGTCTCTCCGACGCGATACGTGTAGGCCACGTCGGCAAAGAAACGTCCGACGCGCGTCTCCCCGACCTCAGCCTTCGTCAAGGTGCCGGAAACCGAAGGCCAGTTCGCGCTGGCGCGCGCTTCGAGGAAGATTCGCGTGAGAAAGTACCCGGAGACCGGTCCGCTCATCACGAAGATGAACGCGCCGATGCCGAAGCCGACGCGAACGATTGGCGATTGCCCAGTCTCGTTCATGGTTCAGGTTCGCAACAGACTTTCCACGTCGATCGTCGGCGGAGCGCTGCGTCCATTCTTCGCTTTCCCAGCAGGGATCGTCCTTGGCGGACTTCCGGCTTTGGAGGAGCCTTGTGATGCTCCTTGCTCATTACCGCTTGGAGCTCTTTTGCCTCGACGAAACAGGCGATCGCGACGACCGCCGCTTCAGCTTACCATCCAGACTCGGCCGATGCCAAGACGATGCTTGACGAACGCGCCTTTCCATTTTCGCGCGTCGGCGCCCGGCACTCGAAGCGATCACGGTTGGGGCCGCATCCCGCAAACGGGCGTCGGGCGACCACGCGGGGATGGACCCCGCGGCTCACTGGCGCTTCCGCCGCCGCGTGCGGGCGTAGGCTTCGTTCCTTCTGCGCCGCCGCGAGCGCTCGACTTCGCTCGTTTCGGCGCAGACGACTTCGTACAGCACCGCCCGCGCGGCGCCGGACTTGCGGAGCACGCGGCCCAGCCGCTGCTGGGCCTGGCGGCTGCCGCTGCCGCCCCCGAGGACCACCGCCACCTTCACCCCCGGCAGATCGACCCCTTCGTCCAGCACGCGATTGGCGACGAGGGCGGGATACGCGCCCGTTTCCAGCCCCCGCAAGTAGTCGAGCCGCTCCTCTTTTTTCGAGTGGTGCAGCAGGCACGGGACGAGGAACCGCAGCGACACGTCGCGGGCCATCGCGTTCGAGCCGGCGAAAACCAGCACCGGCTCTCCCGCGTGCAGCCGGAACAGATCCTCGAGCACGCGGAACTTCTCCTCCGCCCGGTCCTCGATCGCCTGCTTCGCGTAATACGATTGCAACGCGCCGCGGGCCGCGGGGTCGGCGTGCGTCTCGCGGCACAACCGCTTCCACGTGAACCGCGGCTCCGCTCGCCGCCGTTCGAACACGTAGCGGCGCACCTCGTCGCACAGCCGCGCGTAGCGGCGGCGCTCCGAGTCCGAAAGTCGCACCGGAATGCGGACGACGTCGTAATCGGCGAGCGTGTTCCCGCGGGCCTCGGCGATCGAC
>JBBDNT010000241.1:0-14896 GCA_040877445.1 Planctomycetaceae bacterium | reverse complement strand
TCCGCGGCCACTGCGCCATGAGGAAAAGATGTGGGTAATGACAAGGGTCGAAGCGAAGCGGAGCCCCCAGCGAATCGCCCCCGCTGGCTCATCGCTGGGGGCGATCCGCCGAATTCATTCTCTCACGGGGGGGACTCTATCGCGGCGGATCGACCCCAGCCACCCGTCGATCGACGAGATCATCGCGTAGCGCGCGATACGAGGAATGCCGGAAAGCATCGGTCTTGAATCAAGTCGCTGCGAACTCGGCGTCCCCGGCGGTTCCGTGCGTTCGCGGCTGGCGATCGAACCGCCGAGTTCGCAGAGAACGCGGAGAAAACTCGGGAGATTCCGCAAAACGGATCGCGCCGATGACACGACCTGCATCGTTCAATCGATGCGGAGAATTCGCCCGGAAGAACTCCGTTGGCCGGATTCGCTGCGGGCCCGCTGTTCGAGATGCGGGGCGGGGGCCGGCGAGGCGGGAGTCGGGGGCGACTTGCTCCCCTTCTCGGCCGCGACCGTGCGCTCCAGCAGCCTTCCCAGCGGTCCTGCCAGCAATGTCGGCAGCAGGACGACGTCGGCGACCAAGGCCGCCCCGATCATCGCCGCCATCAGCCAGCCGAACCGGCTGACGAGCAGCAAATCGACGAACGACAGCATCAGCAGGCCGATTCCGACGGCGGCGGAAGTCTGCCACATCGCGGGTCCGCAATGCGCGAGGGCGCGGCGCACGGCTTCATCGCGGGAGGCGCCTTCGCGGATCGCCGCCTGGAACCAGGTCAACAGGTGCAGGGTGCCGTCCACGGCGATCCCCAGCGCGACCGAGGCGGTGATCATCGTGCCGATGTCGACGGGGATTCGCCCCCACGACACCAGCCCGAACACGAACGCCACCGGCAGCGAGTTCGGCAGCATCGTCCATAGCCCCGCCAGCGGGTTCTTGAGCAGCACCATCATCACCACGGCGATCAGCGCGAACGCCAGGCCGAAGCTGCGGATCAGGCTTTCGAGCACCGCCTGCTGCGTGCGCAGAAAGACGGGGACCGTTCCCGTGACGACGTGGTCCGCCCCGCCGTAGTCCTTCAATACCGAGCGGGCGATGTGATTCAGGTTGCCGGGAAGCGCCGCGTAATGCGGCTCGTCGCCGACGAGTTCGCCGTAATCGAGGTCGGACATGATCGCCACCTGGGCGGTGATCCGCCACAGTTCGTCGCCGGCCTCGTTGAGAACTCTGCCATTCTCGTCGCCAACGGATCCGGGAAGCCGGGCTTCTTCGCTCGACTTGGTCAAGAAGGCGGCGGTCCCCTCGGCTTCCTGAATTCCCCGTTCGACTTCCAGCGCCGTGCGGCTGGCGCGCATCGCGGCCAAGCGCGAGGCCTGCGCGGGGGGCGGGATCTCCGGGAGAAAGTCGGACAGGGCGAGCGTGCCGCTGATCTCGGGATGTTCCCGCATGCGTTCTTGAATGTCGCGGACGATCTCGACGCGCTCGGTGAACAGCAGGTCGGTCTGCGACTCGCGATCGAAGCGGACGATCATCTGCACCGGGACGATGCCCGCGAGTTGATCTTCCAGGAAGTCGTAGTCCTGCACGACCCGGGATTCGTCCGGGAAATAGCGAATGACCTTGATCTCCGTCCGGAAGCGGTACAGCCCGATCGTCCCGGCGACGAACAGCGCCACGCAGCCGATACTGACCGCCTTCGAATGCCGGCACAGGAGGCCGGCGAACTTCCGCCACGAAGTCCGATCGACTTCCTCCAGCGGCGGCGGCGCCGCCGGCCAATATTGCAGCATCGCCGGCAGCGCGTACAGCACCACTCCCAGCAAAATCAGGCAGCCGAGCGATGAATACAGGCCGAAATCGCGGACCGGCGCGAGCGGACTCGTCGTCAGCGACATCAGCCCGATGGCGGTGGTCACGGCTGCCAGGAGGCACGGCATGAACGCCATCCGCACCGTCTCGGCGACCGACGTCGCCGGGTCGCGGTTCGCGGCGTTCTTCCAGTAGTTGGCGACGTGAATGGCGGCGGACAGCGTGAGCACCAACAGCAACGTGGGCATCACGACCAGCACCATGTTCATGCTGCCGCCGGTGATCGGGACGACCGCCACGGTCGCCAGCACCGTGTAGAAGGCGCTGGCCTGCACCAGCGTTGCCAGCCGCAAATTCTTCAACAGGACGATCGACACCAGCGCCCCGACCAGGCAGGAAAGCAAGATCGGCGAGCGGCGATGCAGCATCCACCACGGATGCTCGGTGTTCGACAGCGCCTTCTTCACTTCGACGTTCAACTCGTGCCCGGCGACCGGCGACCCGCCCATCCGCAACGTTTCCGGAGGAATGCCCACCTCCGCGGCGGTTTCGTGGATCTTCCGCATGGCCGTCCCGCGGTCCGCCGCCCCCGCTTCCGAGAGTACCACGGTCATTGCGATCGGGGAGCCGGGCACGAAAAAGGTCTCGGCGACGAGCGGCGATTCGTTGGGGCTGCGCGGCGTGAGTTTCGCCGTCAGTTCGGCCGCCATCCGCTGAAACGCTTCCAGCCGCTCGGGCTGAGAGTGCATCCCGGGCCAATCGATCTGCAGGTCGTGCTCGCGGTAAGGAAGTCCGCCCGGCGCCGCCGCGAGTTCCTCTTCGGCCGCCAGGGCGGCTTCTTCGGCGGCGAGTTCCTCCGCGGTCGGCTCGCCGGCAGGGACGACTTCTTCTTCGCCTTCGTCCTCCAGGAATGCCTCCTCCAAGCCGGGGCGCGGGGCGGGGGGATGGGCGACCGCGTCGATTCCCAATTCCTCGCGGGCCTGCTTCAACAGCAGGTCGCGGGCCTCGGGCGCCTGCCGGCCCGTCTCCGTCAATCGCACCTTCAACTTTCCCGGACCGACGAGCACGCCCCGTAGCCGGCGAACCGCCTCCTCGTGCGACACGCGCTGCCCGCCCACGTTGGGCTGAGTCATCCGCGCGATGAGGTCCTGCGGCGTGACGACCGACTCGACTTCGGGCAACCCGTTGCGGCGGATTCCCTCGCGGTCCGCCCGCCCGCGAAGCCGTTCGGCGAACCGCGCCACGCGCGGATCGTCGAGGGAACTTCCGTCCCACGAGACGAGCATCCGGTCTTCGTCGGGAAAGACCCCGCGGTACCAGGCGAGAGTCGCCGCCTGCGGATCATCCTCGGGCAACCAGCTCTCGACGTCGTTCTCGAGCCGGATCTGCTTCAGCGACCACAGGGCGAAGGGGACGAGGAACATCATCCCCGCCAGCACCCACAGCGCGTAGCCGTGTCCCCAGCGATCGCGCTTGTCGAAGAAATGCGTCATGGCGATTCGAGCGACGAAATCCCGCGGAGAGATGGCGGCCAGCGAGGCCGCGCGCCGATCCGCGTCGCGATTCCGCCGAACCTCCCTGTTGATCCGATGATAGCGATCCCTGCCGGCGAATCACCACCGGCCGCCCGGAACGACCGCCGGGCTGGGTAATATTGTAGCGAATGCCGTGGCGCGAACGAATAGAAGTCCGGACCACCCCCGCTCGCGGTTTCGCGCCGCTGTTGCGGCATCGAACCTTCATCGAAGCCGGGAAACCGAAGCTGCCGAAATCGCATCGCCCGTCGGCGTCGGTTCGGGTAGAATCGGAAGAGAGTCGACTCGATCGCGAAGGACACCCCGTGGCCGCCAACGCACTCGCAACGCTCGACGATCCCGAAGCGGTCGTGATTCCCGCGGGAATCACCGACCTGCGGGGCTTCCGCGACTGGGCGCACTCCGACGATTTCCCGGAGCGCGGCCGGATTTCGTACCTCCGAGGGGAGATCCTCGTCGACATGAGCCCGGAAGAAATCGATTCGCACAACAAGGTCGTCTTCGAAGTCGCCTACGGCATCGGTGCCGTCGCCAAGGCGAACGACCTCGGCGAAGTGCTCGGCGAGAGCGTGCTGTTCATCAACAGCGAGGCCGACGTCTCGACCGAACCGGACCTCATCTTCTGCACCTGGGAAACGCTCGAATCGGGCCGCGCGGCATATCGCGAATACGTCGAGGGGAGCGGTCGATACGTGGAAATCGCCGGTTCGCCCGACTTGGTCGTCGAGGTCATCAGCCGCAGTTCGGTGCGGAAGGACACGAAGGTTCTTTTCGAGGGCTACTTCGACGCCGGCGTGCGCGAGTACTGGTTGATCGACGCCCGGGGGAAGGAGATCGACTTCCGCATCCACCGCCGGGGACGCGCGAAATTTCAGCGGATCAAGCCGGATTCCGAGGGCTACGTCCCTTCGCCCGTCCTCGGCCGCGCATTCCGATTGATTCGCGACCGAAATCGCATCGGCGGGTGGCGGTACGATCTGGAAAGCCGCTGAAGTCGAAGCCGCGTCGCGCGTCGCCGCTGTCCCGGCGACCAAGCACGCCGTGGACATCACTTCGAACGCCTCCCCGCCAGCCGGTCCAGCACGATGACGAAGGCGAATGCCGCGATCGCGATGATCAGCGCGATCCACACCTCCGCATCCCACCGTTCCGGCCACATCGGCTCGAACGACTTCCGCTTGAACTCCTCGATCTCGGGCCTGAGATCGCGCTGGAACGGCCAGATCTTTCGCAGCGACCCCAGCATCACGCCACACAACAGCGCCATCGTCTGCGGCTCGTGCCGTCCCAGCAACCACTTCAGAAACCGGCTGAACGCGAGCAAGCCGATGGCGCATCCGGCGCAGAACACGCCGATGGTGAGCACCGCATCCACCGTGATCCGGCCATGCAGCACGTCCTTCAGCAGTCCGGTGATGTCCTCGTACTTGCCGAGCACCAGCAGGATGAACGCCCCGCTGATTCCCGGCAGAATCATCGCGCAGATCGCGATTACAGCGCAAAAGAACACGTAGGCGTTCCCCTCGGGCGGGGATTGGATCGCCGGCAGACCGACGATGAACCACGCCGCGACCGCCCCCGCGATCAGGAGCGCTCCCTCGAGCCACGTCCACCGCGCGACCGCCCGCGCCACGAGCACGCTCGAGGCGAGAATCAATCCGAAGAACGCCGCGTAGGTTCGCTCCCGTTCGTGCTGCAGCAGGTGATTCATCAGCGTGGACAGCGACAGAATCCCCAGCGCGATTCCGCTCCCCAGCGCGAGCAGGAACCGCAGGTCCGCATGTTCGACCGCCGCCCGCCATCTCCCCTGGCGGAGTTGGCCGACGAAAGTCATGTCGATGCGGCTGATCGCGGAGACGAGCCGCTCGTAGATTCCCAGAATCAGCGCGACGGTCCCCCCGGAGACGCCGGGAACGATGTCGGCGCTCCCCATCAACAGCCCGCGAGCCACCTGCACCAGGTCCGCGGTGGGAATGAATCGCTTCATCGTCGATGCGCCCCGCGAGTAATACGTCGTCCAAATCGAAATTGGCCGTTGAAGGCGTCGCAAGGCGGATTGGAGTTCGAGTGCCCGGCCTGGTAGTGCCGCTTCGAATTCGATCTTGCGGGTTCGGCGGAATCGAACTCGACGCGGTGGGCTTCGTAGGGCGAACTTCAGTTCGCCGTGCGAAGCCGGAGCCGGAAACACGGCGAGCCGCGCTGATTCTCGCTGATCTTCACCGAAGATGATTTCGACGTCGCGGCTGCTCCTCTCCACCAGCGGGCACGACGAACTGAAGTTCGTCCTACCCGCCCCGATACTCGTCCCACGATGTTCCGGACAGGATACGACGAGTAATCCACAACCTTGAACGAGTTCACGGACCAGCCGGAAAACGGAGGCCGGATCGTAGCCGCAAACCGAGAGTCGTGCCAAGGGCATCCGTCGATGATTGTCGCGAACGAACGCGATCCTTATTCTGGCACGATTCGCGACGCCCAATCCCCCGAAGACGACATGACCGAACCGGACCCCGAATGGCTGCGGCGATTGTGGCGCGGGCTGCGCGCCTGGTACTCCCGGCACGCCCGCGATCTGCCGTGGCGGCGCGGCGGCGATCCGTATGCCGTCTGGATCAGCGAGATCATGCTGCAGCAGACGACGGTCGTCGCCGTCGTTCCCTACTTCGAACGGTTCCTGGCCCGGTTCCCGACCGTCGAAGCGCTCGCGGCTGCGGACGAGAGCGATGTGCTTCGGCTGTGGGAGGGCCTGGGATACTACAGCCGCGCGCGAAACCTGCACCGGGCGGCGCAAGCCGTCGTCGCCGAGCATGGCGGGCGATTTCCCGCGGACGTCGCGGAGCTTCAACGTCTGCCGGGAATCGGACGGTACACGGCGGGGGCGATCGCTTCGTTCGCGTTCGATCTTCCCGCGCCCATCGTCGAAGCGAACACGCTCCGCGTCTACTGCCGGTTGACGGGTTACGCCGGCGACCCGAAATCGGCGGAGGGGCGGCGGGCGTTGTGGCGATTCGCCGAGTCGGTCGTCCCGTCCCGCGAACCGGGACGAATCAATCAGGCGCTGATGGAACTCGGTGCGACGTTGTGCGCGCCCGTGTCGCCTGATTGCCCGGCGTGTCCGGTGAAGAGTTGCTGCCGGGCCTTCGCCGACGGCACGCAGGCCGACATTCCGCGCGTCGCGCCGCGTCCGCGGCCGACGCGGCTCGTCGAGGCGGCGATCGCCGTGCGGAAGTGCGGCCGCGTGCTGTTGCGTCGTCGCGGCCCGGGAGAGTGGTGGACCGGTTTGTGGGATTTTCCGCGCGTCGCGGTGGAGTCGCCGCCGCTTCCGCGCGAGGCCGTCGCGGACGGCGTCGCGTCCCGGATCGAAGGGAGCCTTCACGACGAGACCGGCATTCACGCCGCGCTCGGCGAGCCGCTCGGCGAGTTCGCGCACAGCGTGACACGTTATCGCATCCGGCTGCTGTGCTACGCGGCGGAACACCGCGGCGGACGATTGAAGCGCGGCGTCGAACTCCGCTGGGTTGATCCCGACGAACTTCCGACGCTCCCTCTCTCGAAACCCGGCCGCCGCATCGCGGAAATGGTCGGCGGGCGGCGTCGCCCCGCCAAGCCGTGATGCGTGCAGGTAGGACGGATTGCCAATCCGTCCGCCCATGATGGGTCGTGTTCGGCATCCACTTCATTCACCGGCCTTGACCGCGAACACGTAGCGGACGTCGCGCGCGCCTTCGTCGAGTTGCGGGGCGTCGAAGTCCGCCGGATCGAATTTCCTCGCGGCGATGTGTCGCGCGTCGTCGAGCGACAGCGTCCGCTCGGAAAAGACGATCAATTCCTTGAATTCGATATCGCCCAGGACATAAACGTCGTGCTCGTCGTCTTCAGGAATTTCCTTCGCGACGCAGGTCCACTCGATCAGGAACCGTGCTCCGTCTCGTTCGAGAAAACGGATCAGGTGATTGTTCGGCGCCGCATGCCAGTTGACGTAGATGTTCGCCGGAGTGCCCGGGCGAATCGGGTGCAATTCATCCTCGTCGAAAACGATTCGAAACTCGCGACCCTGCAGTTCGCGCCACGTCCCCTTGAAGCCAAAGAGCGGCCCGTCCAGACGTGCCGGGGAGCACATCTTCGGCAGGTATTCGTTCAGACAACGGATTTCGATCTCCCAACTGACGTCTTCGTAGTCGGGGTGCATGTAGGCCCGCAGCGCCGATTGCTCCGGGTCGATTCCGAAATCGATGTCCATGTAGCGAAGCACGTTCGTTGCGCGTCGAAAGTCCTTCAGACCTCCGTGCTCGACCGCGATCCCCGCAGCACGCAGTCGCTCGAATGAATCGACCGATATCGCGCCCCCGAACTGGACGCACTTCAGTCGCGGCATCCGCAACAGGTAGTCGACGCAAATGTCGCTGCTCGGCAAGGCTACCAGCGACAGCGACTCGAGCGCCGGAAGCTGGCACAGCGCCGCGCCCACGGCGTTCGTGATTGCCCGGCTGTTGCACAGGGCGAGGTCGAGATCCTCCAGGCGACGGCAAACCCGCAGGGACTTCAGTCCCTCGTCGGAGATCGTGGACTTCCGCCAGACCATGAGTCGCCGGAGGTTGGGAAAGCGGGAGATCGTCTTCAGGCCTTCATCGGTGATGGGAGTGTCGTCGAACGACAGTTCCTCGACGCTGGTCGGATCGGCGACGTGTCGTAACCCAGTGCCGGTGACCGCGGCACCTTTGAGGTTGAATTCGGAAAGCTTCGGCAGATGCGCCAAGTGGCGGAGCGCCGCGTCGGTCAGGGGATGGGTGGGGGCGCAATCGAGCAACAGACCCGTCAATTGCGGCATCTCCTTCAGTGCCACCAGACCATCGTCGGTCATCCGGACGCCGGCGAGATGGAGCCGGCGAAGATGCGGCAATCGCGACAGGAGAGCCAGCTCACGGTCGTTCATGCCGCTGCTGGCATGGTCGTGAATCCGTACGATTCGTCCGTCGTCATCCTCATGCGGATGAAGCCGCTTGCCGCGCAGAGCCTCAGCGAAATCGCCGTCACAGAGTTCGAGTAGTTCCTGCAGTGATGGCTCCGATGGATCATCCACCGCCCACGACTCGCGATAGCCGCGACGCGCTTTTGCAAGGATCTTCTTGAGGCGATCGAAGGGCTTCATGGACGACCGGCTCCTGCGAGTTCGGGACAGTCTTTATTGGAACCATTGCGAAGCGGTGCGGAAAAGCAACTCCGCACGGGACCGTAGGACGCCGCCAATCCGTCCGCCGCTGATGCGTCATCATATCGATACGCGAACTCGTCGCTCGGCACCGATCGCTCATCCATGGTCACCGGAACTTTTCGACGTGATCAGGCTTTTCTCGCCTCGGACGGAATATAATTCCGTCCTACGGAGTCCGGCGGCGTTCCATCAGGCGGCCGAGGTCGCGCACGGTTTGCAGCGATCGGTCGAGGTCGCGTTGCAGGGCCGCGATGTCGTCGCCGTAGCGCAGGCGGCGGGCGAGGTATTGGAACTCTTCGCTGTCTCCCGGGGGGACGGTGAGGTCGCGGGCGTCTCCGCGGACCATCCGCAGGGCGTCGATCAGCCTTCGCAGAAAGATGTACGCCTCGCGAAGCCGGGCCTCTTCGTCCGCGGAAACGATGCCGGCGGCCGCGAGGGCGCGCATCGCTTCGAGAGTGTTCGTGGGCCGCAACGACGGATCGCTCCCGCCGTGCGTGATTTGCAGTCCCTGCACGAGGTACTCGCAGTCGACCAGCCCGCCGGGGCTGAGCTTGGCGTTGATCGTTCCCGCATGGACGAGCTGCGCGAGTTGCTTCTCGCGCATCGCCCGCATGGCGCGGACGTCGAACGCCGCGCCGGTGTAGATCAGTTCGTCGCGAAGGGCGACGACCCGGCGGCCGAACTCCGCGTCGCCGCCGATCGGCCGCAGCTTCACCAGCGACTGCCGCTCGTAGGGCCACGCCGCGCCGTCCGGGCCGAAGTAACTGCGGAACGCTTCGACGGAGACGGCGAGGCTTCCCGCCCGGCCATAGGGGCGAAGCCGCAGATCGACGTGGAAGATCCCTTCCCGCCGCGCGCGGATCGACTTGGTGAACGCCTCGACGAGTTTCTGGAAATACTCGGCGGTGGTGACGACGTCCGGCCCCGCGGTCTCGCCGTTCCCTTCGTAGACGAACATCAACTCGATGTCCGAGGCGAACCCCAATTCGCGTCCGCCGCACTTTCCCAGCGCGCACACGGCGAGCGGGCACGGGCCGTCGCCATCGAGCCGCGGCGTGCCGAAGCGGGCGCGGAGATCATCGTCGACGAGGCGGACGGCGGCCGCGACGACGACTTCGGCCACGTCGGTCAGCTCTTCCGAGAACTGCCCGAACTCCTCGATATGCCCCATGATGTGCCGCAGGTCGATGCGGAACATCTCGCGGTCCTTGAAGGCGTTGAGCCGCTGCGCGAGTGACGAGTGACGAGTGACGAGTGACGAGTTTTCGGATGGGGCCGCCGTACCCTTTTTCTCGTCACTCGTCACTCGTAACTCGTCACTGATTTCCGCATCCAGTTCCTCACGAGTCTTGCGGCGCGACAGCGCTTCGATGTCGGTCACCACCGGAAACAGGTTCGCGTGCTGCAGCCGCAGGAAGTCCTCCCACAGGAAGTCGCTCACCCCGAGCACGCTGGCGAGGGTGTGCAGCACTTCGGACTGTTCGAGCGAGGAGAGATCCTCCAGCCAGTTCGGCTGGCGGAACAACTGCTCGAGGAAATCGCGGAACCGCAACAGCGCCGACTCGGGGTTGGGGGACCGCGACAACAGGTGCGTGAAGTGCTTGATGAGCACGACGGCGGCACGCAACTCCTTGAGGCGGTTTTCGTCGACGATCTTCCGCCCCGCCTCGTCCCGCACGTAGAGCGTGTCGTACACGCGGTTCCCCGCCGAGCCGACGATCACCCGGCTGATGTCGATCCCCGACAGCGTCAGCGCATTCGTCAACTCGTACAGGAAGCCGATCGTGTCTTCGGCCCGGATGTGCAGCACGGTGAATCGCCCGGAGCTGTCGTTGTCGATGTCGATCTCGACGGGATACAGCCGCGGCGCGCGGCCGGAATGGTCGCGGACGGTCTCGGCCACGCGTTTGGCGAGCGCGCCCTGCGCCTCGCGCGGCCCGCGTTCGTCGCTCAGCTTCATCAGTTCCCCCAGTTCGTCGCGGTACGCCTTCCACGCTTCCGCGCTCTCTCTTTCGCGCGGCGGCCGGACGGTGAACACGTCGATGAACTTCGGCGTCGCGATTCCCGCCTTGTCCGTGGGGGGCCCTTTCTCCGCCGGGCCGGGCCTTCCGTGGTGGGCGGCTTCGACGTGCTCGGCGGTGAACACGTTCCCGTCGGTGATGTTGAAGCCGTACACGAACAGCAATCCGCAGATCAACGACAGATCCCCCACGCGGTCGAAGCCGGCGATCGTCACCCGCCACTCCTTCGGAAACCGCGACGAGTGACGAACGGCCGGCGACGCGTTCTCGGCTGGAACGTTCCCCGGCACCGTCCAGTCACCCGTCGCTCGCGACTCGCCTCCCTCGTGAGGCGCCGCTTCGACTTCCACGACGTTCTCGTCGGAGAGCCGCGCGAGCAACTCGCCGTGCCGGGCGATCTCCTCTTCACTGAAGGTCTCGGCGTAGGACGGCTCCATGCGGGCGCGGTGATCGGCGAACAGATCGGCGCGGGAGCGCGGGAGCGTCCGCTCGCCGACGACCTTCCCTTCGACGTACTTCGTGAAGATCGCCCGCGTCTCCTCGCAATGCCGCTCGTAGTGATCGAGGAAGTGGACCACGCCGGGGTAATCGAGCCGGCCGGCGAGATACGCCAGCTCTCGGGGATCGTCCGGCAGCGCGTGCTCCTGCTTGTTGTACATGAGCTGCAGCGCGTGTTCGATGGTTCGCAGGAAGACGTATCCGTCGGCGAGCTGCCGGTATTCGGAAGGCGCGAGAAAGCCGAAGTCGGCGAGCCGCACCAGGGCATCCAGCGTGTTGATGCCGCGGACCTCGGACTTGGCGCCGCCGTGGATGAGCTGCAAAAGCTGGGCGACGAACTCGATGTCGCGGATCGAGCCTTCTCCGGATTTGACGTGCCCCCACTTGCGGCCGCGGCGATCGAGATCCGCCTCGATCCGGGCCTTCATGTCGCGAACCGTCTCGCGGACCATCTCCGGGTCGCCGCCGAAGATGAGCGGCTGCGCGCGTTCCAGGAACTCTTCGCCGATCTCGCGATTGCCGGCGATCGGGCGGGCTTTCAGCAGCGCCTGCCGCTCCCATTGCATCGCGTTCTTGCGGAGGTATTCGAGATGCGTGTCGACCGTGTTGACGAGCGCCCCGGACCGCCCCCACGGGCGCAGCCGCATGTCGACCCGATACAAGAAGCCTTCGGCGGTCGGCTTGGTGAGCGCGTGGATCAGCTTCTGTCCCAGAGGCCACAGGCGCGTCGCTTCCCGGCGAGAGAGAAACACCAGGTCGATGTCGGAGCTGTAATTCAACTCTTCGCCCCCCAGCTTGCCGAACGCGAGCACGACGAAGTCGTCGGCCGCGACGCCGAGTTCCGCGGCCGCCAGTTCGAGACAGTTCTGCACGAGGCTGTCGGCCAGCAGCGCGAGCTGCACGGTGATCGTCTTGAAGTCCATCAGCCCGAACGTGTCGCACGCGCCGATTCGCAGCAACTCCCAGCGCTGGAAACGTCGCAGCGCGTCGAGCTTCGCCGCGAAATTCGCGGCCGCGGTCGCGCCCGCCGCCGCCGCGGATTGGGCGAGGGCCATTCCCTCTTCGCGGATCTGCCGGCGGCTCTTGTGCTCGGCCAGTCGTTTCTGTTGCGTGAGTTGTTCCAGGTAATCCGGATTCCGCACGAGGATCTCGGTGAGGAACTGGCTGCTGCCGAACAGCCGGACGAGCATCTCGATTCCGCGGGGGTTCTCGGCCAGTTGGCGCAGCAACGTGGCGGGATCGGGCACGCTCCTCAAAAACCGTTCGACGTGCACCAGCGAGCGGTCGGGGCTGGGGGTGTCGGAGAGCGCCACGAGCAGCATCGGCAGGCATTCGCCGAGCGCGCGTCGGCAATTCGATTCCGCATCGACGCCCTCAACACCCGCCGCGAGTTCCACGGGAGGGCACAGTCCGCGGAGCCGGGCGAAGGCGGCGTCGCGATCGCTGAACCCCGCCAGATCGAACAGGCGATTCGCCTTCGCGGCGGGAAGCCGCGCGTGGAGAAGCAGCGGGTCGGAAGAGTCGAACATCATCGATATCCGCGGGATGGATGTTCGCCGCATTGTTCGCCACGCCGCGCCGCATTGCAAGCAGGACGCGCCGGGCATGGGCGGGCCGTCGCGCGGAACGGTGAATCTCGTCCGAACCGAAGAATCCGGCGCCGTCTGGCTTCCCCGCGCGAACGGACTGGACTATAATGCCGCCATTGCCGATGATTGTCCGGTCGGCCCGTCGCATTCGCGGCAGGCGTCCGGAGAAACGCGGCGGTCGGTTGAAAAGCCGGCCGCCGAATCGATGGCGCGGGGTGGAGCAGCCCGGTAGCTCGCGAGGCTCATAACCTCGAGGTCGCAGGTTCGAATCCTGCCCCCGCTACTCGAACCCCGGTGTCGCGAAAGCCGCGACCCCGGGGTTTTTCGTGCGCACGTGGAGAGACAACCGCGGGCGGCGCGGAATATCGCCAGCGTCCGCAACGGGTTGCGCTTCGCCGGGACGTTCCCTCCAGCGTCGCGCCGCTCGACCAGAGACAATTCCGACGGCCGATCCGCCGCCCCGCGAGGTCGCTCGGGGCCGAAAGTCTCTCCCGAAGGGGAGAGACAACCGCGGCGGGTTAACGGCTGGTTCGCTCCGCTGGACGGAATGCGAAAATCGGAACGCCCGTTGGGAAAGTCGCGCCTGCCGGGTTATCCGACGTTTGCGGAACCAAAGTCGTTCTCGACGCGTTTCCGCAAGAGGGCGATTTCGCCGGCGATGGCGACGACCTCGCACTTCCGCTGCGTCAACCAGCCGTCGCTTAGCTCCAAAGAAATCCGTTCGCGATCTTCGGGATCGAGGGTGACCTTGAATCCCAGCTTGGCGAGATCATCGACGCTGCCGGAATGTTTCTCCGCAGAATAGGGGCCGTCACGTCCAGTCGTTTGAATCCAGAAGGCGACTTCGGCTGGCCCGAGACCGACGGGTGTGAAGAGGACGGCGATTTCCGCTTCTGCACATCTTTCCAAGGCATCCTTCATCTTGGTGCGGCCTTCTTCCATCATCGCCTGCAACCTAAAGTTGCCCGCAGGATCAGCCTCGACACCGTGAGAACGCAGCCACGACATGATTCTGAGTACCGGTTCGATCAGAGAGTCGTCGGTCGTCATCAAGCTTCCGACCATCTGAATTGCAGGCACGATTTCCTCGAGTGCGTCAACGCCGCGCCGCGGATTCCAGACGATCGTCGTTCCTCCGGGAGTCGGGATCTCGTTCGTTTTCCATCTGACCGGATTCTGCATTCCCATCTTGCGGTAGCGGCGATTCCAGCGTTCGAATTCCAACCAGCGCTTCATGATCTCGTGTGCCTTCTCTTCGAATGCCACGTCCGCAAGTTCCTTGGCCGACCACCAGAGAACAGGATCGCCGAGCGAGGTATGCAAAACGCCATCTTCGAGCCGTTGCTTGATCGGCTCAAAGTGCGCTACGAGCCCCTTCATGTCGTGGATGTTCGGATGAGCGAGCGCCGGACCAATGCAGTACAGCTTGATATCCGAGGCGGTGAGATCGACGTGCGCGATGAATAGGGCGAGTTCTTGGTCCAGCAGCGCTCGGAACCGATCGCCGAGATACTCCACGGAGGTCGTCGTCCGCGACTTGAACTGAAGCAGGAGCGAGTCTTCAGCGTAAAGGAATCGACCATCGCGACGAAGGAGCGTGCCGATCGCATCGACGATCCCGAAGTCCTCTGGTCGGGGCACGGGTGCCACGGCGCAGAATAGCTGCATCAGCACCACTCCGAATGCTTCTGCCCTGTCGCCGGAGCGATAGTTCGCGATCCTTTTCATGCCGACGAGACTCGTGCGGAACCGAGCGAACAGGCACGTGAATCTGCAAATGCTGACCGGCAGTCGCCTTTATCGCGGACACCCGGAATGCGGCCGGCATACATAACTGGTGGGTCAATCTCAGGAGCCTACCAAATGCCGACTGCGCCGCACATCGAACCGACGCCCGAGTCCCGATTCCTCGAAGTGGCCGCCATTCTCGCCCGCGGCCTTCGTCGCTACCGCAGCTTGGCTCGACGTTGCGAATCCCGAAATTCCGACGATCGCCCCGCCGATCGCGCGGACTGCCTTGAGGTTCTCGGCGAAACGAGGCTGAGTGGGCCTCGTCGTTTCCGGGGTTAACGCAACCGAGAACCAGAGAGGTACGCGATGCGAACGAACGTCGAGAAGGAACTGGCTGCGCTGAAGGACATGACGACGGGGCAACTCCGCGAGCGGTACGCGGAGGTCTTCGGCGAGACGCCGCGGTCGAGGCACAAGGCGTACCTCGTCCGCAAGATCGCCTGGCGGATTCA
>JBBDNT010000240.1:4411-14897 GCA_040877445.1 Planctomycetaceae bacterium | reverse complement strand
CAAACGCCGGCCGCGGGCAATCGAAGCACCCTGGAGAGAACTATAAGGACGGATTTGCAATCCGTCGTGCCCGCCGTGCGACACGCGATGCGATCTTCTGGCGCGATTCGGTGAGGCCCTTGCACGAAGGATCGCCTGAGACGGTGCTCTGGCGGACGGAACACGATTCCGTCCTACTACGCCTTCAACCTTGAACCTGTGAGTCGATCGTAGGACGGATTGGCAATGGCATGGTGAGGTCACAAGGCGCGCGGAGGCCGATACGCCAGCGAGGCTCGATCCCGTGAGGGCCGCCAATCCGTCTTACCAAAGCTTAAACCGCCAAATTCAAGCCTGACTCCGTCCTACGATTTCGAACGGTACGCCGACCGTCACGAGTTTTACCCGGTGGCCGGCTGGTGGATTCTCCCGGCTTGCCGACGAAAATCTCCCCATGTCCCCCCGATGCTCGGGCGACACAATGAAGCCGAAGGCTCTGCCGATGACCATGCCGCCGGAACGGCCCGATTCGAATTCACCTCGCGACCCCGATCCGTCCGCGGAACGAGAGGGCGATGCGACCGCGCCGCCGCACGCGAACGATGATCCGTCGCGCGATGACGTGAACCGCCGCGGGGCGCTGGCGGCGATGATGGCCCTCGGCGGCGCCGTGTGGGGAGGCATCGTCGGCGTGCCGGCGTTGCTCGCCGCGCTCACCCCCGCCTTGAAACCGCGTCGCGGGCCGGTCTGGCGGGACGTGGGACGGCTCGACGACTTCACGATCGGCGCGGTCGAGCCGGCGGTGTTTCGCGTCGGTCGCCGCGACTGGGCGAAGTCGCTCGCCGAGAAATCGGTTTACGTCTGGCGGCGCTCGGCGGACGATCGCGACGACGTGGTCGTCTTCTCGCGGAACTGCACCGACCTGAGCTGCCCCGTGAAGTTCGATCCCGGCAGCGAGTGCTTCTTCTGTCCGTGTCACGGCGGAATCTTCGCGAAGGACGGAACGCCGCTGGCGGGGCCTCCGCCGCGCCCGCTGTATCGCTACGATACGCGAATCCGCGGCGGCATGTTGGAGCTGGACGTGAACTCGCTGCCCCCGATGACCTGATGCCGATCGACCCGCAGCCGGAGTGCGTGCGAATCAATCGCCGATCACGATCGCGTCCATTATTGTAGTGCGGGCTTAAGGCCTCCCCCCCCCACGATCATAATTCGTGGACGGGCTGAAGCCCGTCCTACGAAGATTCACACGCTCGGAGCATTGACGTGAACGGAGTCCGCGCGTGGCTCGCCGACCGATTCGCCTGGAAGCCGTTTCGCGACGGCTTCCTGTATCGCCGCGTGCCGCGCGCTCCCTGGTACACCGGCGACGGGGCGACGCTGTTGTCGCTGCTGGGCGTGCAAGTGGTCACGGGCGGGTTGATGGCCCTCACCTACTCTCCCACCCCGGACACCGCCTACGACAGCGTGACGCACATCACCGAAGAGCAAATCCTCGGCTGGTTCGTCCGCGGGTTGCATTACTGGGCGGCCGGGCTGATGGTGATCGTGCTGTTCTATCACCTGTTCCGGCAGGTGTTGCTCGGCGGCTACAAGGCCCCGCGCGAGGGGACGTGGCTGATCGGCGTGCTTCTGTTTTACTGCGTGCTGTTCATGGCGTTCGTCGGTTATCTGCTGCGGTGGGACGAGCGGGCGGTGTACGGCATCCGCGTGATGCTGCACATGATCTCGCGGGTGCCGTGGATCGGCGAGTCGCTGGTGCTGGTCGCGCAGGGTGGGCCGGAGTTGGGCCCGCGGACGCTGACGCAGATGTACGCGCTGCATGTGTTCCTCGTGCCGCTGGCGATCTTCGTGCTCGCGGGAATCCACCTGTATCTCGTGGTGCAGCGGGGGACGATCACGAAATCGGAACGCCGCCAGCCGGTTCGCACCGCGGAGGAGCAAGAGCGACTCTACCAGGCGGAGGCGCATTCGCCGCACGACGGAGAGACGTTCTTCCCATGGACGGCGCTCAAGTCGGGGGCGTTCTCGAGCGTGGTGCTGACGATCGCCGTCGGACTGACGATCGCCCTCGGCCCCCCCGCGTTGCAGCGCGAGGCGAACCTGGTCGAAGACGCCTTCCCGGCGGAGGAATGGTGGTTCTGGTGGTACAGCGGGTTGATCGCGCTGTTGCCTCCGCAGGTGGCGCCGTGGTTCGTGGTGCTGTTTCCAATCGCGGTGTTCGCCGGGTTGATCGCGTTGCCGTTTCTCGATCGCGGGCCGGCGCGGGGGGTGAAGCATCGGCCGATCTGGACCGGGGTCGTCGTGCTGACGGTGATCGCGATGCTGGCGCTCACCGATTATCGCCGGCGTTCGCCGTTCACGGGCTGGCCCGATCCGAATCCGCCGGAAGTTCCCGAAGGCGAGGAGCTCACGCCGCTCGCCGCGGAGGGGCGGGTGCTGTTCGCGACGTATGGATGTACGAGTTGCCATGCGATCGCCGGGCAGGGGCGGTTCGTGGGGACCGACTTCTCGACGCTGCGCGAGGAGCCGCGAACGCGCGACGAAATGCGGAGCTACATCCTGAAACCTCCGGAAGGGATCGCGATGCCCGCCTACGAAGACCGGCTGACCGACGAAGAACTGGAGCGACTGGTCGATTTCTGCCACGTGGCGCAATCCTTTGCCCGGCGGTTGTGATGATGGATCGCATGCTTTCACATCATTGCTTTCAGCGAGTGCAAATTCGAATGCGACCTCGAAGATGGTGTCACCCGGCCGCAGGCCGGGCTGATGAAAACCGGGCCGACGCGCGAGGGTTGCTTATTGCGCCGCAACTTCCGAGACGAAGCGCTCATCGAGAGGATTCGCGCGAGCGATCTACGCCGAAGGCGTTGCACGACACAGCCCAGGGTCGCTCGCGCAGCGAGCGCACCCTGGGTCACGGCGGCATCCTCCGCGCGAACCCTGAAAGGGTTCCACATTCGCCGATCGCGTTCGGCGCGCCGTTGTGCGACCCCTTCAGGGTCGAACGGTTTCCGTCGATCGGCAACCCAGGGTGCGCTTCGCTCCGCTCGCGACCCTGGGCTGTGTCGTGCAATCCTTTCAGGATTGAAGAACCCTCGCGACGACCTCCGCGACGCCCGAAAGCGACGAGTCGCCACCGGCGACGACGCTCGATGGCGCTTCCGTCCAGCAGTGGCACGTTGGCCGCCGTATTGCTGTCGGGTTGTCATCGCGAGCACGTGCAGTCGGTGCTGCATCCCGCGAGCGCCGATTCGGCAGAGGTCGCGTGGTTGTGGTGGTTGCTGTGCGGCGTGTGCGCCGCCGTGTTCTTGGTCGTCGTCGTCTTGACGGGCATCGCCGTCGCACGGCCTCGCGCGAGCGACGGTCCGCCCGCGCTCGGCCATCGGTTCATCGTGATGAGCGGCATCGTCGTCCCCTCGCTGGTCCTGTTCGTGCTGCTGGTCATCGCGCTCCGCAGCCAGGCGTCGCTGCGACCGCCGGAGGAAGGGCCGACCATCCGCGTGATCGGGCATCAGTGGTGGTGGGAAGTGGAGTATCCCGAGGAAGGCATCGTCACCGCGAACGAGCTGCACATTCCGGTCGGCGTGCCGGTGCGGATCGAACTCCGCGCCGGCGACGTGATCCACAGCTTCTGGGTTCCCAACCTCAACGGGAAGATGGACATGCTCCCCGAGCGAGACAACGTCACCTGGCTGCACGCGGATCGCCCCGGCGTGTATCGCGGACAGTGCGCGGAATACTGCGGCACGCAGCACGCGCTGATGGCGCTGGAAGTGATCGCTCTCCCGCAAGCCGAATACGACGAATGGATCGCCGCCCGCCAACCGCCGCGCCCCGCCCCTTCGCCCGAAAGGGTCGCGGTCCTGCGGCACGGGCAGCAGGTGTTCTTCGAAGCCGGTTGCAGCAAATGCCATGCGATCCGCGGCACGGCGACGACTTCGGAAAAGGGGCCGGATCTCACGCACATCGGCAGTCGCCGCACGATCGGCGCGGCGTTGTTGCCGAACAATCGCGGCAATCTCGCCGGCTGGATCGCGAACCCGCAAGCGCTCAAGCCGGGCAATCTGATGCCTCCCACGCACCTGGAATCGGCCGACCTGCACGCGCTGGTGGCGTATCTGGAAAGCTTGAAGTAGGCGCGAACGCGGCGCGGCGAAACCGCCAGCGGAATGGCCGAAGGACTGACGGAAAAATTCGATTTTGGGGGACGACGATCGGGCGGGTAGGACGGATTTGTAATCCGTCGTACCCGCCCTCCGGGAATGCGTGCGACCGGCAGGCGGGTTTCGAACATCCTTCCGACTCGAAAAAATGCCATGCTTCGGCGGACGGAATACAATTCCGTCCTACGGTGCGGGCCATCCTCGCCCCCCGATTTCGAGTTGGACGACGTCCTACGGACAGTTCACGGAAACAGGAGCCGCACGTGACATCTTCCTCCGGCGCCGAGGAACGACTCGCAACCGCCTGGCAATCCCCCCGCGGATTTCCGGGCGTGCTGTCGGAGGTGAACAACCAGCCGATCGGCAAGCGGTTCATGCTCACGGCGTTCGCGTTCTTCCTGCTGGGGGGAATGCTCGCGTTGCTGATGCGGGTGCAGCTCGCGGTCTCGGACAACGAGTTCCTCGGGCCGCAGACTTACAATCAGCTCTTCACGATGCACGGCTCGACGATGATGTTCCTGTTCGCCGTGCCGTTCCTCGAAGGGCTTGCCCTGTACCTGTTGCCGATGATGATCGGCGCGCGGGACGTCGCCTTCCCGCGATTGACGGCATTCGGCTATTGGACCTATCTGTTCGGCGGGTTGATCTTCTACGCGAGCTTCGCGGTGGGCGCGGTGCCCGACGCCGGCTGGTTCGCCTACACGCCTCTTTCCGGCTCGCGGTACACCGGACTGAGCGGCGACTTCTGGCTGTTGGGCCTGAGCCTGGTGGAAGTCGCCGGGTTGACCGCCGCGATCGAGATCGTGGTGACGATCCTCAAGTTCCGCGCCCCCGGAATGACGATCGGCCGGATGCCGTTGTTCGTGTGGGCGCTGCTCATCACCGGGTTGATGATTCTCGTCGCCTTCACCGTGCTGTTGACGGCCACGGTGCTGTTGGAACTCGACCGCGCGCTGGAAACCCGGTTCTTCGATCCGCGGCACGGCGGACACAGCCTGCTGTGGCAGCACCTGTTCTGGTTCTTCGGGCATCCCGAGGTCTACATCATGTTCCTCCCGGCGACGGGAATCGTCTCGGCGATCGTCGCCGCGTTCGCGCGGCGGCGAATGATCGGCTACGTGCTGATCGCCGCGGCGATGGTGGTCACCGGCTTCGTGAGCTTCGGGCTGTGGGTGCATCACATGTTCGCCGCGGGACTGCCTCCGCTGTCGCTGGCGGTGTTCACCGCGTCGAGCATGCTGATCGCGCTGGCCAGCGGCACGCAGGTCTTCGCGTGGATCGCCAACCTGTGGGGGAGCGCCCCGCGGTTCGATGCGCCGCTGTTGTTCGTGCTGGGGTTCATCGTGCTGTTCGTGCTCGGCGGATTGACGGGGGTGATGATCGCCATCGTCCCGTTCGACCTGCAGGTGCACGACACGTATTTCATCGTGGCCCACTTTCACTACGTGATGATCGGCGGCGTGCTGTTTCCCATCTTCGCCGGGCTGTACTACTGGCTTCCCAAGATGACCGGGCGGATGCTCGACGAACGCCTGGGGAAATGGAACTTCTGGGTCACGTTCATCGGATTCAATCTGACGTTCTTCCCCATGCACGTGATGGGCTTCCTGGGGATGCCGCGGCGGGTTTACACGTATCCCGCCGTGCTGGAACTGGATTGGTACAACCTGGCGGCGACGGTCGGCGCGGGGCTGCTGGGCATCGGGGTGTTGCTGTTCCTGATCGACGCGGCGCGGAGCCTGACGCACGGGGCCGCGGCGCCCGCCGATCCGTGGAAAGCCGACACGCTCGAGTGGTCGGTCTCGTCGCCGCCTCCGCCGTACACGTTCCTGCGCCCGCCGCGCGTGGCCGACCGGCATCCGCTGTGGTTTCCGCCGGAAGAAAACGAAGGCGAATCCCAATCGCCGCCGGGCGACTCCGCCGTCGAGCGCGCCCTCGCAGCGATGACTGCCGCGCCGGTCGAATACCGCGCCACGCTCGTCACCGATGCCGTCGAGGCCCGCCCGCAGGCGATTCAATACCTCCCCGGTCCGACGTATCTTCCGTTCTGGGCGGCGGTCGCGCTGACGATCGCGGCGGTCGGCGTGCTCGGAAAGTCGTACACGCTGGCGGGGGCCGGTGCGGTCGCCACGGTCATCGGGACCATCGCGTGGATTCACCCGCGCGATTGGGTGTCGCAACGCGTGCTGGGAAGCGGAATCGCGGAGAAAGCGGGGCTGCCGATGTTTCCGACGGGCGCCCGCGCCACCGGCTGGTGGGGAATGCTGGGAGTGCTCGCGATGCTCGCCAGCGCACTGGGGGCTTTGGTCTACTCGTACTTCTACATCCGGCTGTTCGCCCCCGAGTGGCCTCCCGCGGGAACGCCGCTTCCCGAGTTCGGCATGGCGGGCGCGGCGGCCGCGCTGGCAATCGCGGCGGCCGTCGCGCAGGGCGTCGGATGGCGCTCCGTCCGTCGCGGCGCTCCGCGGATCGTGATTCCCGCGCTCGCGGCGGCGCTGCTCTGCGGACTGGCGTTCGTGGCGATCGAAGCGTTCGAGCTTTCCCGCCAACGCTTCTCCCCGCGAACGCACGCGTATGGATCGCTGTTCTTCGTGATGCACTGGTTCGTGATCGGTCTGGCTTCGCTCGGCCTGGCGATGGGCGGCGCGACGCTGAAGCAGGCGATTCATGAATCGGACGGCCGGCCGGGATATTTGCCGTTGATGATCGAACTGTCGGCGATGCACGCGGTCTTCACGGCCATCGCCGCCGCCGTGGTGTTCGCGGTGACGCATGTGTCGCCGTGGGTGATTTGAGGGACGCGAAACCGCAAGCGGGTGGATGAGGTTCACCGATGACTGTCGAATCGGGACAAGGCCGGGCCGCATTGTGGTTCGGATTTCTGGGAGGCGCGTTCGCATGGACGGCGCATCTGCTGGCGGCGTATGCGATCGCCGAGTTCGGGTGCTTCGGCGGCCTCGCCGGCCATTCGTGGGGAGGCATTTCCGCGGTCGCGTGGAGCATCATCGGCGTGACGATTCCGGCCGTCGCGATCGCGGTCGCGGCGGTGTGGATCGCCGGCCGCGCCGCAGGCGAATTCGAATCGAACGCGGGGGAACTCGAGCGAACCGACTCGTTCCTCGCGCGGATCGGGTTCTACTCCAGCGGCATTTTCCTGCTGGTGATTCTCGCGCAGACGTTGCCGGTATTGTTCTTTCTCGGGGATTGCCGATGACGAGTTCACGTCCACGCGCCCGGTCAGCCGCGACCCGACAGGGGAGCGCACTGCTCGCTCTCGCCGCCACGCCTGCAACCGCGTTCGCCCATGCCGCGCATCCGGGGCGGCGCGTCGGGTGGAGCGATTGGAACTTCGACCCGCTCATCGTGATTGGCCTGGGCTTGCTCGGCGGAATGTACGCGCTCGGAATTCGGCGATTGCGGGGACGGATCGAAGCGCGGGAATCGGCCGAGCGTTCGGTGGTGGGAAAGGCCCGCGTGCTGGCGTTTTCCGGCGGAATGCTCGCGCTCGTGGTCGCGCTCGTCTCGCCGCTCGATCAACTCAGCGATCAACTGGCGTGGGTGCACATGGTGCAGCACATGCTTCTGATGACGGTCGCCGCCCCGCTGATCGTGTCCGCCGCGCCGCTGTTCGTCTGCCTGTGGGGACTTGCACGCCGGGGGCGGATCGCGTTCTCGCGCGTGCGGCGGAAGTTCGATCTGTGGGGCTTCCCGTGGTACGCGCTGTGGCAGCCGTTGCTCGTCTGGATCGTGTATGCGGTGACGATGTGGGTCTGGCACTTGCCGGCGCTGTACGAGGCGGCTTTGCGCGATCCGCTGATTCACGACTTCCAGCACCTCGCGTTCTTCGCGACGGCGTGTCTCTACTGGCGGGTGCTGCTCGATCCGCTCAGCCGCTTCCGGCTCGATCGCGGACTGGCGGTGCTGTACCTGTTCACGACCACGCTGCACGCGATGCTGCTGGGTGTGTTCATGACGCTCGCGCGAACGCCCTGGTACGCCGACTACGACGGCCGCACGCAATTGTGGGGCCTCACGCCGCTGGAGGACCAGCAACTGGCGGGGGCGATCATGTGGATGCCCGCCTGCTTCTCGTACGTGATCGTGGCGGCGATCCTGTTCGCCGAATGGCTGCGAACGACCGATGAATCGGCCTCCCTCGATCCGCGGCCGATGCACCCGACGGGAACGGTTCGATGACCCGCATGCTCTCCGGATTCAATCTGCCGATCGTGCTGGGCACGGCGATTCTCGCCGGCGTGGTCGCCTTCGATCTCGCCGCGCGGGGCCGGCATCGCGCGCGGCCCGAGCCGGTCGTCTCGCTCCCCGAGGCGGACGCCGAGCGCGGCCGCCAGGCGATCGTCGCACATGGTTGCGGCGCGTGTCATCGCATTCCGGGAATCCGCCGGGCCACCGGACGCGTGGGACCGTCGCTGGAGGACTTTCGCCACCAGATGTTCGTCGCCGGTATGCTTCCCAACACGCCGGCGAACGTGGCCGACTGGATCGACGATCCACTCGCCATCAACCCGCGCACGGCGATGCCCGACCTCGGCGTGACCGAGGAAGAAGCCCGCGACATCGCGGCGTATTTGTTCCGAGCGCCGTGAGCGATCACGGCCGCCACTCGGCCGCGCACCGCCCGCAACGAAAGCCGACGAGCGTCGCCGTGCCGGGAACCGGAATTCGCCCGCGGCCGACGAAGGCGTCCGCCAGTTCGAGGGGCTGCACGACCGGATGATCGCATTCCGGGCAACAGCGATTGCGATGCAGCGAGCGGGCCCGCAGCAGCGCCGGATTGCTCTCGCCGCGTCGCGAAGCCACGATGGCCCGGCAGAAGGAAAGGATCAGCGGTTCGCCATCCGGACCGTAGGGAACGTCCTCGCGCTCGGCCGCATCGGGCCAATACACATTCAAGCGGCTCATCCTTGAGCTCTCCTGGCATGGTGGAAATGCACGGCCGACACCGGAATCCTTCCGGAAACGAGCCTCCCGCGGCCCGTCGTTCCGACCGCGACTGAATCTCCAATTGTGAGGAACGATAACCACTGGAAGGCGGACTGGCAAGCCGAACTCGCCGGATCGGACGGCGCGAAACCGCAAGCGTGCGGGTGGGCGGTTCGGAGTAGGTCGGGCGCCGGAGTTCCTTTCCTACGGGGGCAGGTCGTTTGGCGGAACCTGGCTCAGGCGGCGGGGGCCTGGATTCAACGGGGAGTGCGGCACCGGCACGAATCGCGGACGAGACGGCGGAGTCGGCGCGGTTCCCGGCGTCGCGGCGGGCGGATCGGTCGGCGGCCGCAGAATCCCGTCCCCCGCGTTCGCCGCGTCGGAGGCCGGCGAACCGGGGCGGCTGGTCGAGACCGGCCGCGCGCCGGGATTCGATTCGGCGGTCGGCCCCGTGCCGCTGGGAACCGCCGGCGCGGCGGGCGCGGGAGAGGACGGCGACGGACGCGGCGGTTCGGGAAGCCGGCCGTTCGCCGGCGGAATCCGCAGCGTCATTCCCACTCGCAGCGCGTGCGGATCGGCGAGCACGTCCTGGTTGTGGCGATACAGTTCGAGGTAGCGTCCCGAGTGGCCGAGATAGCGCGCCGCGATCCCCGTCAGCGTGTCCCCCGGTCGAACCACGTGCGTCTTCTCGCCGCGATCGCGCGCGGCATCGCTTCCAACCGATCGCGCCGCGGGGGATCCCGAAGGTTCGGGCCGCGGCGAGCGCACGTTCCAGGCGTTGTTGTGCGGCGGAACGGACGGGTTCGGCCCGCTCGCGGAAGCCGCGCCGCGGCGCGCGTCACCCGCAGCGACCGACGCCGGAGCCGACACCGGAGAGGTCGAGATCGGTTCGGGCGGCGGAGCGAGATCGAACGGATCGGACGTCCGCGCGTCTCCCGCGATTTCGGGAGAAGCGACGGGGCGGTTCGCGCGGCGTTCCGAGAAATCGGACGGCGCCGGCTCGACGCCGGTGAGATACGGCATGTTCTCCCGCTCGGCGACGCGCGCGTCGACGACCGTCGTGTCGCCCAAACGCGGCACTTCGTCCGCGGTTTCCTCGTTGCGAAAGAAGAACGCGGCGACGACCCCCACCAGGAGCACGCCCAGCCCCAATCCGATCTTCTGCTCGCGATGCATGACGGAGACCTGCCGAAGGAGTTTCTGCCCTGATCGCTTATCGGCTCGTTCGCGCGCGGAGGATCGTTCGACCATCGCGCGGCGCCGCGATTCGCGGGCGATTCTCCAGCGAATTGCGGCTTGACGCGAAGATAAGGAGCGTGCGGGGACCAGTCGCGACGGTCGTGACGGTCGTCGCGGGGCGTACGCCCTCGATCGTTGATACGCGCAATGGGCCA
>JBBDNT010000240.1:0-4401 GCA_040877445.1 Planctomycetaceae bacterium | reverse complement strand
CCCGGACGCTCCACGCGTCCGGGTCGCTTCGCTCGTTCTCTCGCATTCCCGCTTTCTCGGCGACGGCCGGCATTCTAAAATGGATTCGCACGAATGCGTGCGGAAAGCGGTGATACGTCGTCCAGATCGAATTTGGAAGTTGGCGGCATGTAAGACGGATTGGCAATCCTTCCAACGGCAAGCCAGTCGGCAGAACGATCGACCGCAAGTTCGGAAGCGGGCGGGCACGACGGAATGAAATTCCGTCCTACCCGCCCATCGGTCGTCCACAAGATCAAGGTTGACGACGTACTACGAATCGCACGGGAAATCATGCGGCTGTTGAGCTACAACATCCACAAGGGAATCGGCGGACGCGACCGGCGGTATTCGCTGGAGCGCGTGATCGAGGTCATCGAGCAGGAAAATCCGGACCTGATCTGCCTGCAGGAGGTCGATCGCAACGTGCCCCGCTCCAGGCAGCACGATCAACCCAAGCTGCTCGCCGATTACTTCAACGCGGAAGCCGCGCTGTACCAGTTGAACGTCCATCTGAAGGTCGGAGGCTACGGGAACCTGATCCTCTCGCGCTGGCCGTTCCGCACGCGGCACCAGGTGTCGTTGCGGATGAACAGCAAGAAGCCGCGCGGCGCGCAGCTCGTGGTGATCGACACGCCCGAGGGACTTCTGCACCTCGTCAACTGGCACCTCGGGTTGGCGGAGCGCGAGCGGCGCTGGCAGGTGCATCGGCTGCTCACGCATCATCTGTTCCACGAAGCGGAGTCGCTCCCCACGCTGATCGCCGGCGACTTCAACGACTGGCGGAACATGCTGGCGACGAATTCGTTCGCCAACCACGGGTTCGAGCAGGCGACCGCCCCGCCGTCGCGGTTCCGCTCGTTCCCCGCCTACATGCCGATGGGCGCGCTCGACAAGGCCTTCTACCGCGGCCCGATCACGGTGCGGCACGCGCGGGTGGCGGCTTCGCAGCTCGCGAAGCAGGCCTCGGACCATCTGCCGCTGATCATCGACTTCCACCTCACCGACGCGATCCCGGAAGGATTGGAGATCGCGGAATAGGTTCGTCGTACGCCTTCGAATTCGATCTTGTGGCTGGTGGGACGGTCGATCGGACGGGCGGGTAGGACGGATTTGTAATCCGTCGTGCCCGGCAGCCAGACGTGCGGCATGCGATGATTTCCGATCGCGACGATACTCGGCCATTCGATACGGTCTGGTTCGACTGGCGGACGGAATACGATTCCGTCCTACGGGGGATGGGCGGGTACGACGGAATGAAATTCCGTCCTACCCGCCCCTGTCGATCGACCCTCAAGTTCGAAATCGACGACGCACTACGGAGGCGAACGGCGGCCGGAACCGGTGGTTGACCGACGATCGCGAACGCCTCACGATCAAGGCGCGGTGCGCGAGGGGATATCACGCATCGAACACCGCATCGAAGCGGATACCCGCTCTCGATCATTCCCGCACCGACACGTCGCACAACGGAACGCTGGCGGAGGGCTCCGCGAGAATTTCGGCGAGCGTCGTCTCGCGGAAGGCCCGCTCGACTTCCGCGAGGGCGTTGTCGAGACGGCGATGCAGCGGGCAAAGCCTTACGCCGTGCGACGCCAATCCCAGAGGACACTCGCGAATCCGTCCGATCGGATCGACCACGTCGACGACGTCGAAAATGCTCAACTCGGACGGATCGCGGGCGAGCATGAATCCGCCATGCACGCCCCGCTGCGAGTGGACGAGCTTCGCCCGGCTGAGGCTCTGCATCAGCTTGGCCAGGTAAGCGTGAGGCACGCGCGTGCGGGCCGCGATTTGCTCGGTGGTGCGGGGATGGCCGGTCTCGGAGGCGAGATAGACCATCGCCCGCAGGGCGTACTCGACGGTTTGAGAGAGCATGAGGTCGTTTTCGAGGAAATTCGGGAATCAAAAAGGGGACGGGTCCATTTTCCGCAATGGAATCAACGATTCTCGTGCATATCGCGCTGCGGAAAATGGACCCGTCCCCTTTTTTCGATTGACAGCCGGCCGCCGTCGATTATACTCGGAACCAATTCAGGACAAGATTGTCCTGTTGTCCGAATCCGTCCGGAATCTCACCTTTCAACTCGTTTTTCGGTCTCCATGCTTCGGCTTCCGCCGCGAAAGGAACTCTCCATGAAGCACATCGACGAACCCCGGCTCGAAGACGATCTCGCCTACCGCTTCGGCTATCTCGCCGAGTTCATGGAGTTCGGCCCCGCCGACGTGAGCGCCATCCACGCCGCCGCCCCGCACCTCGCCCCCGTCGTCGACACGCTCGTCGATGCCGTGTACGACAAGCTCTTCAGCTACGACGCGACGAAGCGGCACTTCGTTCCGCGGCAGCACGGCTACGAAGGCGCGCTTCCCGAAGACGTCGAGACGCTCACCCAGGAGCATGAGCTGATCGAGTTCCGCAAGCAGCATCTCGCGCGGTATCTCACGAAGCTCGTCAGCGACCCCTACGAAGGGAAGATGGTCGCCTATCTCGACATGGTCGGCAAGATCCACACCGAGAAGGCGGGGAACGCCGAGTTGACCGTGCCGCTCGTGCAGATGAACGCCTTGATGGGGTTCGTCTCCGACGCGCTGCTCGACGTGATTCTCTCGCTGCGACTCGACTGCGCGACGAAGACGCGGACCGCCCGGGCTTTCAACAAGCTGCTGTGGCTGCAGAACGACCTCATCAACCGGCATTACGCGACGGTCCCCGCCGCGGTCGCGTAGCGGAATTCGCGACCTCGCTTCAGTATTCGCGACGGTTCACCCGGCCCTGCACGCGGCTCGGCAAGCCCATGATCCGCAGGAAACCTTCGGCGTCGGTCTGGTCGTAAGAGCCTCCCTTCTCCATGCTCGCCACGTCGGCGTCGTAGAGGCTGTGGGCGCTGGTGCGGCCGGCGATCATCACGTTCCCCTTGTAGAGCGCGACGTCGACGTGACCCGTCACCGGCCGTTGCGTCTCGCGGATGAACGCCAGCAGCGCGTCCATCTTGGGGACGTACCAGAAGCCGTAGTAGACCATCTCGGCCACTTCGGGGGAAAGGCGATCGCGGAGGTGGACCAGGTCGCGGTCGAGCGTGAGTTGTTCGAGGGCGCGGTGGGCTTCGTACAGAATCGTCATGCCGGGGGCTTCGTACACGCCGCGGCTCTTCATCCCGACGAAGCGGTTCTCGACGATGTCGATCCGCCCGACGCCGTTGCGTCCGCCGACGGCGTTGAGCGCTTGCACCATCTCGCGGGCGGAGAGCTTCTTGCCGTCGAGCGAAACCGGCACGCCCGACTCGAAGCCGAGCGCGATCCGCTCGATCTCATCCGGCGCTTCCCGCGGCGAGACGCTCATGCCGAAATCGACGACGTCGAACCCCGGGACGGCGGGGTCTTCCAGCTTGCCGGCTTCGTAGCTGATGTGCAGACAGTTCTCGTCGGAGCTGTAGGGCTTGGCCGCGGTCGCCTTGACCGGAATCCCCTTCCGCTCGCAATACTCGATCATCTCGGTCCGGCCGGGGAACTGCTCGCGGAACTTCGCGATCCGCCACGGGGCGATGGTCCGGACGTCCGGCTCGAGCGCCTCGGCGGCGAGCTGGAACCGGCATTGATCGTTCCCCTTGCCCGTCGCGCCGTGAGCATAAGCGTCCGCCCCGACTTCCCGGGCGACCTGCAGGCAGACCTTCGAAATCAACGGCCGGGCGATCGAAGTGCCCAGCAGATACACGCCTTCGTACCGCGCCTGCCACTGCATGACGGGGAAGGCGAAATCGCGGCACAATTCTTCCTGCACGTCGATCAGCCGGGACGAGACGGCCCCGTGGTCGCGGGCCTTCCGGAGAATCGCGTCGCGGTCCTCGCACGGTTGGCCGAGATCGACGTAGACGCAATGGACGTCGTACCCCTCGTCCTGCAGCCAGCCGAGGATGACGGAAGTGTCCAAGCCGCCGGAGTAGGCGAGAACGCAACTGGGCATGACGGTGTCGGCGAGGTCGAGGAGAAATCGATACGAGGGCGGTCGCGTCTACGCGCCGCTGAGTCGGGCGAGGCGGGCGCGGCGTTCGGCGCGGCGGCGCGAGCGGCGGCGAGTGTCGCTGGGCTTTTCGTAGTATTCCCGGCGGCGCATTTCCTTCTTGATTCCGGCGTGCTCGACGAGCTTGCGGAACCGCCGGACGGCTTCATTGATCGACTCGTTCTCGCGCAAACGCAGCTTGACCACGAATTCCTCCTCGAATCAGGGGACGATGAGTGACGGAACAAGATGATACTCGAAACCGCTGAAAATGCAAATCGCGGGCCGAATCGGCGTGGACGCTTCCCAACGTTCGGGAAGGGGACATACCAGTACGTCCCGCCTGCCGGGCGGGACGTGGAGCGCAGGGAAGCGCATCCGGCAGC
>JBBDNT010000239.1:0-15076 GCA_040877445.1 Planctomycetaceae bacterium | reverse complement strand
CCTGCGCCGCGGAAGAATCGAACCGCCGAGTGCGCCGAGGACGCGGAGAAGACCGGAGACGATCGAAGACGGGACGGCGGTCGACGAATTCCGCGAATCGCTTGCCTCCATCGGTGGCATCCGTGGTCTCCCCGAATTCGCGCACGGCGAACGGAACTCGAACGATTGCAGTGGGGATCCGATTGCCGCCGCGAATTCCCGCGACTACACTCGGCGAGTATCGCGGGCGGGCCGCATCTCGGCGGGAATCCGCTTCCGCGACCGCCTGACGACACGGCCGGGAGGCTGCATGCTCCGCTGGATTTCGACCGCGCTGCTGGTATGTTTTCCGACCGCCGCCGTCGCTGCCGACCCGGACGCGCCGCTCGACCTCGTCATCGTGGGCGGCCGCGTGATGGATGGCACGGGCAACCCGTGGTTCGCCGCCGATGTCGGCATTCGCGACGGAAGGATCGTCGCGATCGGCGAGTTGTCCGCGCGGGATGCGAAACGCCGCTTCGACGCCGATGGGAAGATCGTCTGTCCCGGCTTCATCGACCTGCACAGCCATGCCGCGGAAGGATTTCTTTCCGAAGACGCGCGGCGGCGGGCCGCGCCCAATCTGGTAACGCAGGGAATCACCACGGCGGTCCTCAACCCGGACGGTTACAGCCCGCTCGCGGTCCCCGAGCAGAAGCGGCGATTGGCTCAGGGGCGGATCGGAATGAACGCGATCCTGATGGTGGGGCACAACACCATTCGCCGCGAAACGCTCGGCGAGAACTTCCGCCGCTCGGCCACGCCCGGCGAAATCGATGCGATGCGGAAGCTCGTCCGCGAAGGGATGGAGGCCGGGGCGTTCGGCCTGACCGCGGGACTGGAATACGTCCCCGGAATCTGGAGCACGCCCGACGAGATCGTCGCGCTCGTCGAGGAGATCGTCCCCTACGGCGGAGCGTACATCGTCCACGAGCGGGCCAGCGGCGCCGACCCCATGTGGTACGTCCCCAGCCGCCATCCCCCCGGCCAACCCACGATGGTCGACAACATCCTCGAGTTGATCGACGTCGGCCGCCGGACGAAGGCGACCGTCGTCGCCACGCACATCAAGGCCCGCGGGACCGACTTCTGGGGTTCCAGCGGCGTGCTCATCCAACTCATCGACCGCGCCCGCGCGGAAGGCATCAGCATCTACGCCGACCAGTACCCATACAACACCTCCGGCAGCGACGGGCGGATCACGCTGATTCCGGGCTGGGCCTTCGGCAAGGGGGCCGAAGTCACGCTCGCGCCGAAGTATCCCGGGCCGAAAGCGGACCAGCCCCGGGTCGATCACGCCGCTCTGCTCGAAAAAGTCCTTGCCGACGACGAATCGGCGGCCGACCTGCGGAAGGACGTGGCCCGCGAGATCGTCCGCCGCGGCGGGGCGGAGAACATCGTGGTGATGGAGTCGCCCGACTCGACGCAGGTCGGCCGCAGCCTGCACGAACTGGCCCGCGAGTCCAAGATCGAGCCGGTCGAGATGGTCTTCAAGCTGCAGCTCGCAGGAGACGCGCACGTGCCGGGCGGCGTGCGGCTGCGGGGGTTCTCGATGTCCGAGGCGGACGTCGAAGCGTTCGCCGCCACCCCGTGGACCGCCACCGCGACCGACGCCCGCATCACCCTTCCGGAGGACGAACCGGACCACGCCCGTTACTACGGCAGTTTTCCGCGAAAGATTCGCCATTACGCCCTCGCGCGGCGGGCGATTTCCATCGAGCACGCGGTTCGTTCCTCCAGTTCGTTGCCGGCGCAAATTCTCGGACTCCGCGATCGTGGGCTGATCCGCGAAGGATTCCACGCCGACGTGGTGGTCTTCGATCCGGAACGAATCCGCGACCGCGCCACGTTCGAGGATCCGCACCGCACGAGCGTTGGTCTCGACCTGGTGCTCGTGGGCGGCACGGTCGTCGTCGAACACGATCAGCCGACAGGGGCGCTGCCGGGCGTCGTCATCGAGAATGCCGGGCGAAAAGGAGAACCGCGCCGCTGAATCGATCGACGAGGGTCTTCGACTCGATCGGTCCGCCGATCGCTGAGCCGGTTGGGCGATGACGATGCAGTCCGCGATCGCCGCACGGCACGCGCCGCGGGGCGGAGAGCGACGCTGTTCGCAGTGGCTCGGCCACGGTAGAATCGTTGTTGACCCTGACCCTTCCCGCTTTCCGGTTCGAGATCCCGACATGCATCGCACCACGATCTGCATCGCCGGTCTGCTCTTGGCACTCCCCACGCTCCGGCCGGCCGAAGCCGCCGACATCGACGAGTTCCGCATCAAGCGTCAAGAGGTTTTCGAGTTCGCGGAGAAGCCGCGGATCGAACGGGACGGCGACCGGGTGACGGTCCGCTTCACATCCAAGGGGAACTGCGACGTGACGGTCGTCGTCGAGGATGCTTCCGGGCGGATCGTGCGGCATCTGGCCTCGGGGGTGCTGGGGCCGAATGCGCCGGCGCCGCTGCAGGCCGATTCGCTGGCGCAAACGCTGGTGTGGGACGGCAAAGACGACCAGGGGCGGTACATCGACGACAAGGCGTCGTGCTCGGTGCGGGTCTCGCTGGGGCTCAAGCCGCGGTTCGAGCGGACGCTGTACTGGGAGCCGAAGAAGCGCGTCGGCCCGGACGCGTTGCCGATGGTCGCGACCGCGGAGGGAGTTTACGTGTACGACGGCAAAGTGCTCGATTACGTGAACCTCTACGATCACGACGGGAATTACGCCCGCGCGGTGTATCCCTTTCCGGCGGGGAAGCTCGACGAGGTGCAGGGGCTGACTCGTCGCGAGTTGCCGCATTCGGGACGGTCGCTGCCGATGCGCGAAGGGCACCATCAGGCGACGCTCCTCAGTTCCGGCAAGAACGCGGGATTGAACGAATTGGGCGTCGGGACCGACAAGCACAACAACTGGCACGGCGCCGTGTCCGGCAACGCCGCCTCGACGATGGCGGTCCGCGATGGGCGGATCGCCCTGGCGCGGCTCCGGCTGAACCGGCTGGCAACGGACGGCGGCACGGGAGGCTTGCCGCTCGGCGGTCCCGATGTGACGTTCGAGCAGGAAGCCCGCGGGAGCTTCGGCCGCGACGACCGAAAGGTTCCGCCGCGGAGTGCGGCCTTCAGTCCGGACGGGCGCTGGCTGTACCTCACCGGGTACGTGCGGGCGCAGGGATCGACCGCCAGCAAGGACATCGTGCTCATCAGCTCCTACGACTGGCTTCCGGTCGTCGCGCGGGTCGATTTCGAGAAGGGCGACAAGCTGGAAGTGTTTCTCGGTGGATCGAAAACGTCCGACGCCGGGAATGCGCCCGGCCGGTTCCGGATGCCGAGTTCCGTCACCGTGGACGACGCAGGACGGATCCACGTCTGCGACTACGGCAACGATCGCATCCAGGTCTTTTCGCCGGACGGGACGCACCTCAAGTCGATCGACACCCCCGCGCCGGCTCACCTGGAAATCCACCACCGAACCAAGGAGCTGTACGTCTTCTCGTGGTACTTGCCGGACGACTCGGGCGGCAAGAGCCGCGGCAACCGTCCGCGATTCCGCGTGCCGAGTTCCGCGCGGCAGCCGCGCGCGAGCGAGACGTTCGACTCGGCGCTGACCATTCTCGAGTCGTTCGAGAACCCGGTGCCGAAGCTGGTGTGCGAGTTGCCGCTGCCCTCGGTGCCGAGTCGCGGTTTGGGCTATCCCTTCCGGGCGGCGCTCGACTCCTGGGCGGAGAAGCCGACGATCTGGATCGTGGCGGAGTGGGGGCGGCGGGACGCATTGAGCGCCGACAAGGGGAACCTCATGTCGAACAACATCCGCCTGTTCACACTCGACGACGACGAACTCAAGCTCAAGCGGGACTTCGCCGAAGATGCCGAGCAATCGGTCGTCCAGACCGATGCGCCCGCTTATTTCCGACAGCGGCTGTACGTGAACCCGAAAACGGGAATCTTGTACGTGGCCGAGGCGGACGCCGCGGTCGGCAAGTCGTTCAAGGACCTCGTGCGGATCGACCCGGCGACCGGCAAGATCGCCATCGACGATTTGCCCTTCGACGCGGAGGACATGGCGTTCGGCCCGGACGGCATGGCCTACCTGCGGACCTTCTACTACGTCGCCCGCCACGATCCCGCGCGAAACTGGATGGAAGTGCCGTTCGACTACGGCGAACAGAAGGCCAAGCTGCATACCAGTTCGAGCAGCGACCGCAAGGAGGCGGAGATCGCGTCGGCGATTCGGCTGCCCGTGATGCAGGCCGGGCTGCACCATCACGGCGGGATGGGCATTTCGCCCAAGGGAGAAATCGCGATCGCCGTCAACAATCACGACAAGAACGAGTTTTCGACGCTCGTCCGAAAGGACGTGTACACCGAGGCCACCAAGGGAGACGGGCAGGCCTACGTCCCGCGGATCTTCCCCGGCCGCGTGCGGTTCGGCGAGGTGCACGCCTTCGATACGCACGGAAAGTTCCTGCACGAGGACGCCGTGCCGGGACTCACGAACCTCGACGGCGTCGAAATGGACCGCGACGGCAACCTGTACTTCCTCTCCGGGGCGACGCGGGTGCTCGACGGACAGCGATACTTCAATCACATGTCCTCCACACTGGTGAAGGTCGCGCCCAAGCGGGCGAAGATGGTGAGCAACTCGGAAAAGATTCCGCTGAAGCTGACGGACGGACTGAAGCCGGATCGCGCCCCCGACCTCGCCGGCGGATTCGCCGCGCGTTCCTGGGTCGAGGGGGCCGAATGGTTTTACGGCGGCGTGGGTTTCGCCGGCAAGAACGCCCCCGGCACCGGAGGCTGCAACTGCTACAACGCCCGCTTCGCGCTCGATTACCTCGCGCGAAGCTTCGTGCCGGAACTCGACCACTACAGCGTCGCCGTGCTCGATTCGGCCGGCAACCTGATTCTGCGGATCGGCCGGTACGGCAACGCCGATGACGGGATGCCGCTGGTGAGCGGCCGGCGTGAGCCGGGCGGTGCGCACCGGGGGGCTGACGCCCCCCGCTCGCCGGTCCGCTCGATCGGCGGAGATGAAGTGGCGCTGTTCTACGCGCCGTATCTCGCCACGCATACGGACCGGCGGCTGTTCATCGCCGATCCCGGCAACTATCGGCTGTTGAGCGTGCGGCTGGAATATCATGCCGAGGAGCGCGTGCCGCTCGAGCCGCGCGCGTCGAACCCCGGCTCTTGATTCGTCCCCGTCGCCGTTCGACGCCGGCGGGGTCGCTGCGGATCGTTCCGCGCGGCGGAACCCGCCATGATCCGGATCCGCGGACTGTTCCGCGATTCGAATCGGCAAGAGTCTTTCCCACAGGCAGGCCACCGACACTGACGGCCAACAGGAATCGTGAATGATGCAATCGGCGCGAACGATCAAAGCGCCCGACGCGGGAACCTCCCGCGCGCGTCGCGGCGCTCCACATCCGGATTTCCAAGGGCCACGCATCATGCAGCACAACCATGTCCGGCGATCCGTCCGACGACTCGCCATGACCGGAACCCGTGCGGCGTGCTGTGCGACGTGGTTCGCGATGGCGCTGCTCGCGTTGCCGCAAGCGGCTTCCGCCGCGGCGGAGCCGGAAACGGCACGGTCGCGTCCGCTGAATGTGCTGTTCATCGTCGTGGACGATCTGCGAAGCGACCTGGGCTGCTACGGGCATCCGTTCGTCAAGACACCGCATCTCGACCGGCTCGCGAAGCGCGGCGTGCGGTTCGAGCGGGCCTACGTGCAGCATCCGGTGTGCAGCCCCGCGCGCGGTTCGTTCCTCAGCGGAAGGCACACCCCCGGCGGACTCGGCGACCCCCTCTGGAAGCGGGACGGCTTTCCCGGCGTCGAGTGGATGCCCGAGTATTTCAGCAAGCGGGGATACACGAGCATCTCGGTGGGGAAGATGTCGCACGCGACCGGCCCGTCGTCGCACATGAAGTGGGACGTGCGGTCCCGCGCGTTCACTCCGGACGCCGTTCTCGAACTGATGAAAGAGCACAAGGACAAGCCGCTGTTCGTGGCTTACGGTCCCGCGCACACGCACCTCTCGTTTCGCCGCACCACGCCGGAGTTCATGGCGCAATATCCGCCCGAGAGCATCCCGCCGGTCGACGAGCCGGCGAACGTCCGCGACGATCTCCCCGCCGCCGCCTTCGAGGGAATCAACACGCGGGCGGACATCGCCGACGCCGAGCATCGCAAGCACCTGCAATCGTACTACGCCGCCATCTCGACGCTCGACGCCGACATCGGCAAATTGATGGACGGTCTCGATCGGCTCGATGCGTGGGAGAACACCGTCGTGCTGTTCGTCAGCGATCACGGCCGGCATCTCGGCGACCAGGGGAAGATCTACGACAAGCGGACGCTGTTCGAAGCGTCGTTGCACGTGCCGCTGATCGTCGTCGCGCCCGGAAAGAAGACGGGCGCGGTCTCGCCGCGGCTGGTCGAGATGATCGACATCTTTCCCACGTTCGTCGATCTATGCGGGCTAAGGCCGCCGGAAGGTCTCGAGGGAACGAGCTTCGCTCCGCTGCTGGACGATCCTGAACGCGCGTGGAAGCCGGCGGCCTATTCGTGGACCAACGCGTATCAGAAGGGGCGCGGGGTCCGCACCGAGCGCTATCGCTACGCCGAGTGGAACGACGGTCGCGACGCGATGCTGTTCGATCACGAAGACGACCCGCGGGAACACGTCAACCTGGCGCGGGATCCCGCGCACGCCGCCACGGTGGCGGAGATGCGGCGGCTGTTCGCGGAGCAAGCTCGCCCCGCGCGTTCCAGCCAGTGAACCGCTCGCCGCCGCGACGCCCATGCCTGAAAGGCGATCCCATTCCGAATGACAGTCGTTCCAAGTTCCGTGTCGGCAGTTCGGCGACGCCGCACCGCGCGTCATGCCCGCGAAGTGCCTGCCCTCGCGAAGGCGGGGGCGGGCATCCAGCGGATGCGGGAGTTGGCCTCACGTACCGTTGCCGCTGCGGCGTGGGACTGGATTCCCGCCTTCGCGGGAATGACGGCCCGTCTGAGCGAAATCCTGGAACTTGGAACTACTGAATGAGGAGACTCGATCGATGACGCCAGCGCGGAAATCATCACTGGGCGCCGTCGCGGTCGTGGTGGCGTTCGCGTGGCCGGCGGCATATTCCGCCGATCTCGCCGCCCAAACCGAATCGCCACGGCCGAACGTGATCTTCATCACCCTCGACGACATGAACGACAAGATCAGCGCCTACGGCAGCGATCTCGTGCGGACTCCGCAGATCGAGCGCCTCGCCGCCCGCGGCGTGCGGTTCGACCGGGCCTACTGCCAGAACCCGTTCTGCATGCCGTCGCGGACGTCGTTCCTCAGCGGCCGCCGCCCCGGAACGCTCCAGAAGGAGTTGCGCGACGCCGCGTGGATGCCTCACTACTTCCGCGAGCAGGGCTATTTCACCGCGGCGGTGGGGAAGGTGGTTCATTCGGTCGGCTTCGCTTCGACGCAGGTCGAATTCGAGCTGACCGAAGGCGATCCCAAGCCGGCGCTTTCCGAACGCGACCGCGACGATCCGGACGCGAACTTCAATGGCGGCCGAGTCGTCCGCCGCACGATCGAACTGATGGAGCAGCCGCGGGACCGGCCGTTCTTCATCGCGGTGGGATTGAAGGAGCCGCATTCCGGCTGGCGGGTGCCCGCGAAGTATTACGAAGCGTACCCGCCGGAGAAAGTCGTCCTCCGCGAAGAGCCGGCCGAACACCGGAAAGACATCCCCGCGGTCGCCCGGGCATGGGACCAGACGCGGCCCGAGCACGACGAATGGACCGACGAGCAAAAGCGGAAACGCATCGCCGACTTCCAGGCCCGCTACGCCTACACCGACGCGCAACTCGGCGTGCTCCTCGACGCGCTCGACCGCATGAAGTTGTGGGAGAACACCGTCGTGCTGCTCGTCGGCGATCACGGCATGCACTTCGGCGAGCACGGCTTCTGGGGCAAGCGGTCGCTGTTCGAGGAGTCTTGCCGCATCCCGCTGATCGTCGCCGCGCCCGGAGTGCGCGGGGGGCGGGTCTCGCCGCGGCTGGTCGAGCACATCGACGTCTACCCCACGCTCGCCGACGCGTGCGGTTTGCCGGTGCCGGATTCGATCGAGGGAACGAGCTTCGTTCCGCTGTTGAAGGATCCCGAACGGCCGTGGAAGAAGGCGGCCTTCACGCAGACGGAACGCCCGCTCCCCGGGCAGACCGTCGAGAATCCATCGGAGGCGCAGCGGGCACTCGACGAGGAAAAGCCGCAGGTCATCGGCCGCCGTGTTCGCACCGAGCGCTACGCCTACGTCGAATGGGGCGACGAGAAGACGGCCCAGTTGTACGACCTCGAAGCCGACTCGCACGAATACGTGAACTTCATCGGCAGCGCCGCCCATCGCGATGTGCTGGCGGAGATGCGGCGATTGCTGAAAGGCGGCTGGAAAGCCGCGGCGCCGAAGTGACGCCTGGTTCGTGAACCCGGTTCTCGAAATCGTGGCGGAAGTCGCAGTACGGCACGACCGCAACCGAAATGCTTTCGACGCAAAGTCGCCAAGTCCGCAAAGAAACGCAAAGAAGACGAGCGAGCCTCCCGCGTCAGCGGGGGGAGTGCTGGCGAAAGCTCGCGTTGCTTCATCGATTAGCACAGCTTGCAGATCCCCGAGTCCGATTCGAGGATTCCGCCCATCGTACCGCCGTTCGTTTGTGCTCTCCGCGTCGCCGCGTTAGTCTGGCGGAATGACCACCGTGACCAGCGCTCCTCCATCGACGGAGACGGCGAGCATCGTCGTCAAGGCGCTCGACGCCTCGCCCGAGCCGCTGAAGGCGAAGCAGATCGGCGAGGCGCTTACCGGTCCCTTCCGGTTCAAGCCGGATGAATTGCAGCGCACCCTCGACGAACTCGTCGCCGCGAAGCGAATTCATCAATTGCCCCCTTACCAGGGAAAGGTTCGCTACTGGACGCGATCGCTCGACGAGTTCGCCCGCACGCGAATTCGCCAGGCGCTCGATCGCCGCCCGCTGACGCGCTCCGAGTTGAAGAGAAGCGTCAAGACGTCTCTGCCCGGCGTTTCCGAAAAACGGCAAGGCGAGATCCTCAAGGAACTCGAACAGCAGGGGCACGTTCATAAGCTACCCCCCTTGCTCAACTCGCGCACCGAGCGCTTCAGCATGCGCCCGGCCGATCCGCGCGAATACGTCACGCACGCCCTCGACAAGCTCGCCGAGAAACTGTCGAAGGTCGGCATCGACGAACAGCGACTCCGCGCCGCCTGCCGCGAGGTGCTCGACGGCCAAGCGACCGAACCCGCACCATCGACTGCACCGCCCGCCGAACGACCAATCGCCTCGGCGACAGCGCACGCAGGCGCGACCGCGCCGCAGACGGAAACGTCCGTCGCGGTCGACGAAGGAAATGGCCGCCCACCCGTGCCGCGCGACGACGAACTCGCGCGGCTGGTCATCGAACGGATGCAGGCGATCACGAGTGCATCGCACGCAGCGCTCGTCTCGATCACGGATCTCCGCCGCCAGCCGGAATTCGACTCCGTCGAAAAGTCCACGTTCGATCGTGTCCTGCTCGACCTCGGACGAAAGGAACGCGTCGCCCTGCACCGCCACGACTACCCGATGAGCCTCGACGAAGAGGAACGCCGGCGATTCGTCCTCGACGGCCATGGACGCTACTACAACGCAGTGTCCGTGAGAGTTGAGAGTCGAGAGTTGAGAGTCGAGAGTTGAGTGACGACAGCCGACAGCCGACAGCCCACTGCCCACTGCCCACTGCCGACCGCCTCCGCCATGTCCCTTCCCGCCGACATTCCCAACCCGTTCCGCGAAAGCGTCGTCGCCGATCCGTGGAGTGCCGACGGCGTCGACGTGCCGCGGATTCATGCGTCGGTCTTCGACGAGTGCTGCCGGGCGGTCGACGAATTGCGCAGCAGCGGACGCAGCGCGGGAATTCTCATTCAAGGCCAGGCCGGCAGCGGGAAGACGCACCTGCTGCGCCGGCTGCGAATGGAGTTCACTTCCCAGGATACGCCGCCGACCGACCCCCCGCGTCCCCGGCAGATCTTCTCCTCGATCCGCCTGCAGACGAGTCCGGGAATGATCTGGCGGCACGTGCGGCGGCGACTTACTGAAGACTTGCTCCGCGCGTCCGATGGTCGAATTTGCCAACTGGACCAGTTGCTGCGGTTCCGCATGGCGGAAAAGCGTCCCGCGATCGGCCATCTCGACTTGTGGTGGCAGTACCTCTGGGACGAGCATCCCGACGCGGTCGACGAACTGCTCGATCATCTCGCGGAGCACGACGGCTTCGACTACCCCGCGACGACGGTCCTGCGCCACTTTCTCGGCGGCACGCATCGCCGCGAGACACTGGGCTGGCTGCGTGGCGAGCAATTGCCGGACAGCGCACTCGAAAAGCTCGGGTTGAAGCCGTCAGACGAGGAAACCGCCGAACCGGAAGCGGAGGCCCGCGCGGCGATCCGCGCATTCTGCGCGCTGGCGGGACCGCAGGTGCCGGTCGTGCTGTGCTTCGATCAGGTCGAGTCGTTGCAGGCCGATCCGGAGGACAAGGCCGGATTGTTCGCCTTCGGTCAACTGGTCGCGGCGCTGCACGACGAGACCGAGAACGTATTGATCGTGTCGTGCATGCAGTCGTCGTTCCTGGACGACATTCGCAAGCACGTTCGCGGGGCCGACTACGATCGCATCGGCAGTCGTGCGACGCTCGGCCTGGATCTCTTGCGTTTCCCGCAATCGGTCGAACTCGTGCAGTCGCGGCTCGATGCGGTGGAACCGCTCGCGGCGCTGCGCGCGGGGCATGGTGCGCTGTGGCCGTTGAGCGAGTCCGACGTGCGGACCATCGTCGGCGATCAGGGGTGCACGCCGCGGGAGTTGCTGAAGTCGTGCGCCGAGAAATTCACCATCGCGCAACGCGGCGCTGCGGTCGACGCTCCGCCGGTCGAAGAGTTCCTCCGCGACGAATGGGACGGTCGTCTGGACCAGGCGATCGCGAAGAACGACGCCAACAACACGGAACCGATTCTCGCGCGAGGGCTCCCGTTCCTGATCTCGGTCGCCGCCCCGGATTGGAAGCAGCAGGAACGGGATCCGCGGCTGCCCGACGTCGATCTGCTCTTCGCGGACAAAGCAACGAACGCGCGGGCCGGCGTCAGCCTGTGTACGCAGGGGAGCATGACTAGTCTGGCCGCCCGGTTGAAGCGGCTGCGGAAACAGCACGCGGAAGCCGAGTTGCGGAAGTTGATTCTCGTGCGCGACCCGCGCTCGCCGATCGGCGCCGGGGCAAAGAAGGCGAACCAGTATCTGTCGGAACTGCGGACGAACGGGGCGGCGTTCCATCAGCCGTCGCCGGAATTGCTGGCGGCCCTCGATGCGCTGGCGAGCCTGTTGTCGGAAGCGCAATCCGGCGACCTTTCCGCGGCGGGGGAAACGGTCACCCCGCGGACCGTCCGCGAGTGGCTCGCCGCGCACCTCGAGCCGGAGTTGAGCGAATTCGCCGAACTGGTGACCGGCGCCGCGGCGAGCGACGACGCGTCGGATCATGCGGCAGCCGATGAAGACGCCGCCGCGGCCGATCGGTTGACCGAATTCCTGCAGGAACGCCGGATGGCGACGATCGACGAAGCCGCCGAACATCTCGGCTGCGACGCGCTCGCGCTGGAGACGGCCGCGCGTCGCCGACCACGGCAATTCGCCCTGCTCACCGGTCCGCCGACGGTGGTGTTCGAGCGGGTCGAATCGGCATCGCCGCCATAGTGCCTCATCCAGATCGAAGTTGTGGTTGCCCGTAGGACGGATCGGCAATCCGGCGGTGAGGCCTCAAAGGTCGCCGGAGGTCAATCGTTCTGCCGACTCGGTTGCCGTTGGAAGGATTGCCAATCCGTCTTACATGCCTCCAACATCCAAATTCGATCTGGACGACGTAATAGATCGGTGTCGCGGACTCATCGGCTTGATTCGCACGCCGCCGCATTCGATACTTCAATTGCCTTCGAAGATCCCGTGCAAGATTCGAATCGGCGACGCCGGAAGGGAATCGACCGCTTGACGCCGCTCACGTTGCTCCGCCGCCATCACCCGCTGTCCGCCGCCGATCGCCAGCGCGAGATCCTCGAAGCGCCGGGCGCGCTGCCGGGCTTCGACGAGTCCCTAACGCGGCGCGGTCTCGACCCGTTGCGGGCGACCGGCATCGAAGTCCTGCAGGTCAACGTCGGCAAGCTGTGCAACCAGACCTGCCGGCACTGCCACGTGGATGCCGGTCCCGATCGCCGCGAAAGCATGTCGGCCGAAATCGCCCAGGCGTGCCTCGATCTGCTCGCGGCGAGCGACGTTCCCGTGCTCGACATCACCGGCGGCGCGCCGGAGATGAATCCGAATTTTCGCCGACTGGTGAGCGAGGCGCGGCGACTCGACCGGCATGTGATCGACCGCTGCAACCTCACGATTCTGCTCGCGCCGGGCTTCGATGATCTGCCGGAGTTCCTGGCGGCGCAGCGCGTCGAAATCGTCGCCTCGCTGCCCTGCTATCTCGAAGAAAACACCGACGCGCAGCGGGGAACGGGAACGTATCGCCGCTCGATCGACGCCTTACGGCGGTTGAACTCGCTCGGCTACGGTCGCGACGGAAGCGGTCTCGTCCTCACGCTGGTCTACAACCCCGTGGGCCCGTCTCTGCCGCCCGATCAGGAGACGTTGGAAGAAGACTACCGCCGCGAATTGCGATCTCGGCACGGAATCGAATTCACCCGGCTGCACACGATCACGAACATGCCGATCAGCCGGTTTCTCGAAGACCTGCTGGAGCAGGGGAAGTACGAGGATTATCTGAATCGGCTCGTCGGGGCGTTCAACCCCGCGGCCGCGGCCGGCGTGATGTGCCGCACGATGCTCTCGATCGACTGGGAGGGGCGGCTCTCCGACTGCGACTTCAACCAGATGCTCGAGCTGCCGCTGGCGCCGGGACTGCCGCGCAACGTGCGCGAGCTCGACGCGGCGGCGCTCGAGAGCCTGGCGCGGCGCCGCATCGTGACGGGCCGGCATTGCTTCGGTTGCACCGCGGGGGCGGGATCGAGCTGCCGGGGAAGCCTGGAAGTCGGGACGGTTTCTCGACCCGACCGATCTCCGCGGGTATGATCGCGGTCGACGGTTCGTGTTCGACGGTCCTTCGATAGACCCCCGCCCCGCCAGCGATCGCCGCCATGCCCCGCGACACCGCCTTCCAGCTTTCCGCTTCGAACATCCGCTTCGGCAAGGGGATCACCCGCGAAATCGGGATGGACCTCCGCGACATGGGCCTCCAGCGGACGATGCTCGTCATCGACCCGAAGCTCGTCGACACGCCCGCCGGACAGGCGGTACTCGAGTCGTTCGCGAAGGAGAAGATCGAGTTCGAGCGATACGACCGCGTGATCGTCGAGCCGACCGACTTCAGCTTCCAGGAGGCGGCCCAGGTCGCGATCGCCGGCAGGTTCGACTCCTTCGTCGCGGTCGGCGGCGGCAGCGCGATCGACACCGCCAAGGCGGCCAACCTGTACTCGACCTATCCGGCCGATTTTCTCGAATACGTCAACGCCCCGATCGGAAAGGGGAAGCCGGTTCCCGGGCCGCTCAAGCCGCTCATCGCCGTTCCCACCACGGCGGGAACCGGCAGCGAGACGACGGGCATCGCGATCTTCGACTATCTCGAACGGCACACGAAGACCGGCATCGCCCATCGCCATCTCAAGCCGGCGCTGGGCATCGTCGATTCGGACAACACCCGCACGATGCCCGCCGCCGTCGCCGCATCCTCGGGACTCGACGTGCTCAGCCACGCGCTCGAATCGTACACGGCGCTCCCGTTCGACCAGCGGCCGCTTCCCGCGCGGCCGATCGAGCGGCCCGCCTATCAGGGATGCAACCCGATCAGCGACATCTGGTCGCTCCGCGCGCTCGAACTGGTGGCCGAGTACCTGCCCCGCGCCTTCCGCGACCCGGCGGACGACGAGGCGCGATCGAACATGCTGCTCGCTTCGTCCTTCGCCGGCATCGGCTTCGGCAACGCGGGAGTGCATCTGCCGCACGGCATGTCGTACCCGGTAGCCGGCATGGTCCGCGACTACATGCCCCCCGGTTACGACGTCGATCACCCGCTCGTGCCGCACGGCATTTCGGTGATTCTGAACGCCCCGGCGGTCGTGCGATTCACCGCCGAGGCGAACCCCCGGCGACACCTCCGCGCCGCCCAAGCGCTGGGGGCCGACGTGTCGAACGTCGATCCGCAAGACGCCGGCGAAATCCTCGCGCGACGCGTGATCGAGTTCATGCGGACGCTGGAAATCCCCAACGGCCTGTCGGCGCTCGGCTACTCCGAGGCGGACATCCCGCGACTGGTGGAAGGCACGCTCCCGCAGCACCGCGTGACGAAACTCTCCCCCCGCCCGGTCGACGCGGAAGCGATCGCAACATTGTTCCGCGAATCGCTACGAATCTGGTAAACTCCCGCCCCGACTCCGCGAGAGTGGCGGAACTGGCAGACGCGCGGGATTTAGGATTCAAGCCCAGCGTTCCGGCGAATTGCACGAAACCCAGCGATTTACCTTACGAAACGCACTTCCGCCGGTCTCTGAAAACTGGCCTCAATTGGCCCATTTTGCCCCGCCGCAGTGTCACTGACACTTGCCGACACGTCAGGTCCGACTCCCATAGTACCTGATGAAGCCCTCGGGGTAATCGCCGCTTCGGCTGTCGCCGTCCAGGCGTTGCCGCCGGCTGCACGGCCCGGCCGGCCAGGAAGTCCACGATCGCCGCGGGGGCGATCCTGTATCGAGGGCGCTTGCTTCCAGCGCGAGCAAGGTTCACGGCACGCAGTTCGCCGGATCGAATCCAACCGTGGACCGTCTGAACCTTTGCACCCGAGTTCCTTCGCCAACTCCGGAGGCGTCTTGAATCTCGCCGTCGATCCGTCACTCATCTCACCCTCCATGACTGGCCTGATCCATCTCACCTCCAGGAAGGCCCCTCAGAGGCCCACTAACGCTTCGGATGGGAAACCCGAGGGTTGTATCGTCCCGACC
>JBBDNT010000238.1:0-15092 GCA_040877445.1 Planctomycetaceae bacterium | reverse complement strand
GGTTAGTGGGTAGTGGGAAGTGGGGAGGAGCGACAGTACTCAGTACTCCAATTTCCTCGACTCTCGACTCTCGACTCTCGACTCTCGACTCTCGACTCTCAACTCCATCTTCAATGCGCGATCCGCATCATCGATGTCGCGGACAGCGCGTATTCTCCGTTGCCGAACAGGAACGGCAGGACCGATGCGTGCCGGTGCGCCACCGTCACTCGCACGCGTTTCCCGAGCGTGTTCTCGCCGTCGGGCCATTCGACGTGGAGGTCGACTTCGTCGTGCGGCATGGCGACGAGGATCGACCGCAGCGTCTCCGCGATTTCGGAAGCGTCGGCCGCGGTCCCTTCGTATTCGGCCGGTCCCCAGGCGGCTCGCCGGGGCGGGGCCTTCTCACCTCGGACGACCGCCTCGCGGGCGACGGTGCGGGCCGCTTCCGCCAGGGAGTTGTGCTTCATCGCGACCAGCCCCAGTTCGAGCATCGCGAACAGGACGAGCAGGAACCCGCCGAGGACGATCGCGGTTTCGACGAGCGTCGCCCCGCGGCGCGCGTTCTCCCCCCGCTCACGCGGGAGGCTCGCGCGCCGCTCACGCGGGAGGCTCGCGCGCCGCTCACGCGGGAGGCTCGCGGGTGCGCCGTGGGCGAAGAGTGCTGGACTGTTCGATAGCGACATCATCAGGGCTTTCTTAGCGATACTGCATCGCGACCACGCGTTGCCGCAGGTCGAACGCGTGCGGCAATCCCGGCCAGACGACGGCCGTTTCGAACGGGTATGTGGCTTCGATGACGACGACCACGTCGCCGCCGGGATCGTGGTGGAAGTCGCTGGCGATTTCGAACCGCGACTCGTCGAACTCGCGCAGGTTCTGCATTTCCTCGAGCACGATCTCGCGAATCGCGGCGCTCCACGACGCGTGCGTTTCCGGCGTCACGCGATGCGTCGCGGCGTAGGCGGTCCCCGCGCCGACGGCGTTGCTGAGCGTGACGTCGCTGTGCGCCACGCGGCCGAAATCGATGCAGCCCAACACCACGAGGATCAGCACCGGCAGCACGACGGCGAACTCGAGCGCGGCGGCGCCGAGCCGCGATCGTCGGTGAGTGCGTGGGATTCGGCGCATGCGTTGATTCCTTCCGTCCGACACCGCAACGTGGACGGGCTGAAGCCCGTCCTACTTGACCAACGGCGAATCGGTCGCCTTCGGTGAAAAGACCTCTGCGAGCTGGATCGCGGCGGGACCGGCGAGGACCACGAACACCGCCGGGAAGATGAACAACAGCGTGGGAAACAGGATTTTCACCGACGCCTTCTGCGCGAGTTCCTCGGCGCGGTGCTCGCGCTGGATTCGCAGACCTTCGGCGTGAACGCGGAGCGCGTCCCCCATGCTCGTGCCGAACTTCCGCGCCTGTTGCACGAACGAACCCAACATGCCGAAGGCGTCGAGGTCGGAACGCTCGCCGAGGTTCTTGAGCGCCGCGTCGGGCGCGGTTCCGAGTTCCATTTCGCGTTCGACGCGCTCCATTTCGGCGGCCAGTTCGGGATGAGCGACGCGCATTTCCCGGGTGACGCGCTTGAGGGCCGCCTCGAAGCTCAAGCCCCCCTCCATGCAGGTCACCAGCAGGTCGAGGAAGTCGGGAAGCGAGCGACTGAACCGCACGTGCCGCCGCGACTTCCGCGATTCGAGCCAGAACCCCGGCGCGAGCACGCCCACCGCGGCGCCCAACCCGCCGAGCAACAGCCCGGTTCGCATGTCGCACCAACCGAACAGCGCGGCCGCCACGCCGCACGCCGCCGGCAGCGCGATCGCCAGCGGCTTGGCGACGAGGTAGAGGTGCAGCGACGACGGCCGATAGTAGCCCGCCTGAATCAGCCGCGACTGAATCCGCAGCCGCTGCTGTTCGTCATTGGGCATCAGCCGGTCCGCGATCCGCGGGACGACGCCGCGCAGGCTGCGGAATCGCGAATCGAACCGCGACGCCTTGCGCGGCGACACGGACGGCGCGGCACGGCGCAGATCCTCGACCCGGCCTTCGATGCGGTCGTCGTGGCGACCCCACCATTGAATCACCAACAGCACCACCGCGGCGGCGGCGACGAACGCGCAAATGGAAATCAGTTCGACGGACATGACGCTCTCCGGTTTTCAGAGGCTGCTATTACGTCGTCCAGATCGAAGTTGTGGGTTGTCCGTAGGACGGATCGGCAATCCGGCGGTGAGGCTTCGAACGTTGCCGGAGGTCGATCGTTCTGCCGGCTCGCTTGCCGTTGGAAGGATTGCCAATCCGTCTTACTTGCCGCCAACCGCCAATTTCGATCCGAATGACGCACTGCGATTCGAAAACGATCTCCAGCCCGCCCGCACGCGATCAGTAGTCGATCTTGATCATCCTCTGGATCCACAACGCCCCGATGGTTTCGGACGTCAACACGCCCGCGATCAGCATCGGCCGGTCGAGCAGCTCCTGGGCGTATCCCGGGTTGACGATCAGCAGGATTCCGAACGCGACGAGCGGCAGCACCGACAGGACGACCGCCTGAAGTCGGCCTTCGCTGGTCAACGCCCGCACCTTCCCGACGAGTTGCAGCCGTTTGCGGATCGTCCCCGAAAGATTGTCGAGCAATTCGACCGGGTTCCCGCCGCTTTGTCTCTGAACGAGCATCGCCACCACGAACATCTGCAGTTCCATCACGTCGTTGCGTCGGGCCAGGTCGCGGAGCGTCATTTCCTGCGACAGCCCCAGGTTCTGCTGCTCGCAGCAGTACGCGAACTCCTCCGACAACGGAGGCTTGCACTCCCGCGCCAGAAGCTGGAAGGCGCTGCTGATCGTCTGGCCGGCGCGCACGGCGCGGCTCATCAGCTCGAACGCCTCCGGCAACTGTTCGCACAGCCGCTGCTGCCGGCGATTGCGCCGCGCGCACAGGTACGCCAGCGGCGCGGCGGCGGCGACGAGTCCGGCGGCGATCCCGCTCCACAACGCCGCCCCCGCGAGGCAGACGCCCGCCGTGACGAGCGTTCCCAACAGCAGCGTCAAGCTGGCGAAGTGCTCGACGGACCACGTCGAGCCGGCCTGCTCGATCATCGCCCGCAACCGGGACGACAGCGTTCTCACGTCGTCGTCCGGGCGGTCGGCGAAGGGGTTGAGGTTCTTGAACAGCGGGGACTTGCGCGCCCGCTGCTTGAGTTTCTCGCGGAACTCGTCGTTCAGCCGCTCGTCGATCCGCATCCGGTTCCGCAGCACCAGATCGAACAGCAGCGAAACGATCCCGGTGGCGGCGAGCGCGCCGGCCGAGAACGTCAACAGCGTGATCGTGCTCGTGTTCATCGGGGCTTCGTCCTCGTGGCGATGGCGTCGTAGCGGTCGCTCGTCAGCACCTGCGGCTCGAACATGTCGAAGGGCAGCTCGATTCCCGAGGCGGCCAGCCGTTCGAGACAGCGCGGACGAATTCCCGTCGCCCGGAACCGTCCCACCGCCCGCCGCTGCTCGTCCAGACCTTCCTGCTCGAAGGTGAAGAGGTCGTGCATGTTGATCGTCCCCCCCTCCATCCCGGTGATCTCCGCGATCTGCGTGACCTTTCTCAACCCGCCCGGCAGCCGCGCGCACTGCACGACGATGTCGATCGCCGAGGCGATCTGCCGTTGAATGAACCAGATCGGCAGCTCGTACCCCGCCATGCCGACGAGCATCTCGAGCCGGCCGATGGCGTCGCGGGCGTCGTTGGCGTGGATGGTGGTCAGGCTGCCGTCGTGCCCGGTGGTCATCGCCTGGAGCATGTCGAACGCCTCGACGCCGCGGCATTCGCCGATGATGATGCGGTCGGGCCGCATCCGCAGCGTGTTGCGCAGCAGCTCCCGCGCGGTGACTTCCCCTTTCCCTTCGACGTTGATGGGGCGGGATTCGAGCCGGCCCACGTGCGGCTGTTGCAGCTGCAACTCGGCCGCGTCTTCGATGGTGACGATGCGCTCGTGGTGCGGGATGTAGCTCGAGAGCATGTTGAGCAGAGTCGTTTTTCCGCTGCCGGTTCCGCCGGAGACCATGATGTTCATCCGGCCTTCGATGCACGCCGCCAGGAACTCGATCATCTCCGGGGCCGCCGAATCCCGCGCGATGAGATCCCCCGCCGAAAGGGGCTTGGCCCCGAACCGCCGGATCGAGACCAACGCCCCGTCGATCGCCAGCGGCCGGATGACGGCGTTGACGCGGCTGCCGTCCTCCAGGCGGGCATCGACCATGGGGCTGGCTTCATCCAGCCGGCGGCCGACGCGGTTGGCGATCCGCTGCACGATCTCGAGCAGGTGCTGGTCGTCGTGAAAGACGACGTTGGTGCGCTCCAGCATGCCGCGGCGTTCGACGTAGACCGTCTTCGGCCCGTTGATGAGCACGTCGGTGACGGTGGGGTCGCGGAGGAGCGGCTCGATCGGCCCGAGTCCCAGCGTCTCGTCGATGACTTCATTCGTGAGCCGCTCGCGCTCGGTCTGGCTGAGCAGGTCGGCCCGGTAGTTGCACAGCTCGTCGATGCCGCGGCGCAGTTCGCGGCGGAGCTCGTAGTCGTTCATCGTGCCGACGGAGTTGAGGTCCATCCGCGTGACGAGGTGCTTGTGGATCTCCTTCTTGAGCCGCTGGAACTGCTCGCGCGATTCGGGATCGTCATCGTCGGCGAGCGCCCCGACGAGATCGTCGAGGTTGTCGAGTTCGTTCACGAAGTCGTCAGCGACGCGTCTGTCCCGCATGTTCGGCGCTCCGATGGTGTTCGCGGCGGAACTCGCGAGAGTTTCGCCGCGGGGATGTCATTCTCCGGCCCTAGCGAGCCGGGGCACGCTGGTGAGCAATCGGTCGACCCCCAGCCGCTCCAGCAGCGAGGGTCCGGGCGCGAGGCCGACCTCCCGCTCCTCCGCCGCCGATGCGGCTTCGGCTCCCGCGATCTCCCGGGCGATCTCGCGGAACACTCCGGCGAGCTTCGACTTGGGCGATTCCAGCACCGCTGGAAAGCCGCAGTTCACGCTGAGGTTGATCGTCTTCGGGTCGTCCGGCACGAAGTGCGCGAAGTTCAGCCCGAGCACCGCTTCCGCCTTTTCGGCGGGGAGCTCGCGCGATTGGCCCGTGCGGTTCGCGATGAGAATCACCTTGTCGATCGGAACCTGGAGTTGCCGCCAGTGATCGAGCAGCCGGCTGGCGTTTCGCAGCGAGGTGAAGTCGAGCCGCATCACCAACAGGAGCCGCGTGCTCCCCTCGATGAGTTGCCGGCCGGAGCTTTGGAACACGTGGTCGGCATCGACGATCACGTCGTCGAAGGCGGCGCGGGCCATCCGCACCAGGCGGGCCACTCCTTCGGCGTTCACGTGCTCGATCTCCGCCACCTTGAACGGCGCGGCCAGCAGGTGCACGCCGCTCTCGTGCCGCGCCAGCGAGTTCTCGAACATCTTGCGATCGAGCTTGTCGACGTTGCGGCACAAATCGGCGAGCGTGTGCCGGGGCTTCAGGTTCAACAGCGCCGCGAGATCTCCTTGCCGCAGGACGAAATCGAGCAGCCCGCAACTGCCGTTCCGCTGGGCGATGGAGACGGCGAGATTGGCCGCGACGAGGCTTCCTCCGCAACCGCCGCTGGCGCGGGCCACCATCGTCAATCGTCCTTCGGACTCGCCGCCGACGGGGGCGGACTCGATTCGCCGCAGGAAGTCGGCCAGTTGCCGGCCGATGTCGCCCGCTTCGTCGAGGTAATCGTTCGCGCCGGCGTGAACCGCCGAGAGGATGCGTCCCGAATCGTTCGTGTTTCCCACCACCACCAGCCGGGCCGCCGTCGCCGCGCGAATGCCGCGCACGAGTTCGTCGTCGCGCGCGTCGTCTTCCGGCAACACGAGGAGGACGAGCCCGCAATCGCGGCTCGGGGCCTGGAGTTCGAGCGGGGCGCGGTCCAGCGGGACGACGTTCGTGATCGGACAGGATCGTCCCAGGTGGACCAGCGCGTGTCGCAATTTCGCAGCAGCCGCCGGGTTGTCGCAAGCGATCAGGCACTGCATGACGAGTCCTCGTTCTATCGCTGAATCGGGCGAGAATGGCCCGGTGAGCGCCCAAGGGCGCGAGGGGATATTGGAAAATTAGGTCGTGGCCGGACGGAGCGGCTCGGGCGCCGGCCGGAAACGGCCGAATTGCGAATTTTTCGCAATCCGGACGAAGGAGCGATGCAAGGCGGGCGTGCGGCGGGCGGGAGTCCTATCGTTGTTTCGTCCGCACGAACGAGGAATCCCCATGTCTCCCGTTGCTCTTGCCGAACGATTCGCCGAGTCGGGCGATGATTTTCCGCCACGATCGCCCGCCGCTTCCGCGCGCGCTTCACGGCGCGCTCCGCACGGCGATCGCCGGAACCGCTTCGGCGAAAGCGATCTGTCCGCAACGTCGCGGCTCTACCTGTTGATGGAGGAAATCGGCCGCGAGCTGCGCGGGTCGCTCTCGGTCGCGACGGACTACGCGCGGCTGCTGCGCGACGAATGTTGCGGCCCCGTCAATCAAGACCAGCGCGACGCGCTCGAGCTGGTGATCGAACGCGACGAAGACGCCGGAGTGCTGCTCGACTCGCTTCAGCAAGTGGTGCGACTTCACGCCGGAGTTCGAGAAGCCGACCCGCGAACCTGCTCGGCCGAGGAAATCGTCTGGGAGTCGCGGTTGCACCTGGTCCGCGCCGCCGCGGTCCGACGGATCGACTTCATCGAGTTCGCGCCGCCGCGATCGCCGCACGTCCGCTGCGATCCGCCGCTCGCGGGCGCGGCCCTCGTGGCGCTGTGCCGTCTCGCGCTGCGCCGCAGCGACGGAACGCCGCCCCTGCTCCTGCGCGTGTCGTCCGGCGAGGTCGCCGGATGCGTCAGTGTGGGAATCGGCTATTCCGGCCGCTTGCCGCCGCGAAGGCACCGCCGCGGCATCATCGAGCAACTCGAAACGACCGATCCGTTCGATCCCGCCGCGCTCGACATCGCGGCGGGGTTGGCTCACGAGTTCGCCCGCCACGCCGGCGCGACCATCTCAGTGCGCGGCGGACACTTCAGCGAGCTGGCGATGCACCTTCCCATCGATGCGGGAGATACCTGATGCGACCGGCCCGAATTCTGATCGTCGACGACGAGCCCGCCGTGGTGAAAGGCCTCCGGATGCGGCTCGGCATCGCCGGGTACGACTGCCGGACCGCCGACGGCGGAGACGAGGCGTTGCGGGCGGCGACCTCGGAGGATGGCCGACCGGATCTGATTCTGCTCGACATGCGAATGCCGGAACGCGATGGGCCGGCGACGCTGGCCGAACTCCGCCGCGTCCCGGGCATGCGGGACGTTCCGGTGATCATGATCTCCGGCGACGAGACGGACCGCGGCCGCGCGCTCGCCGCCGGCGCAATCGACTTCCTGACGAAGCCTTATGGCGGGGAACCGCTCCTCGCCGCGGTCGAAAGAGGGCTGAACGCATCACCGGCGAACTCCAGCGGTCGATGAACGGGCATCCGCAGATGATGACACTCGATCCGAATGGCGCAGTACGCCTTCAAGTTCGAAATCGTGGGTCGCCCGTAGGATGGATTGGCAATGTGATGGAAAGGTCACAAGGGGTATCGAGGCCGCCACGTCGGCGACGCTCGATCGTACGAAGACCGCCAATCCGTCCCACGACGGCTCCAACCGCCGAATGCAAGATTGACGGGGCCGTAGTGGCCAATTCGAACTTTCAGGTCGACGATCGGGGGTTAGGACGAACTTCAGTACGTCGTGCCCGCCATCGCAAATCGACGGCCCGGCGTCGATCACACCATCGATCCAGGTCGGCGAGAATCAACGGGGCTTCGCCGAGCGCACGGGCGCGGGCTTCGCACGGCGAACTGAAGTTCGCTCTACGAAGCTCGCCGCGTCGAATTCGACTTCCGCCAATCGGGTAAAGTGTGACCGACGATGAACCAATCCAGCGAGTTCAGCGTGCCGGTCTTCGCCGCCGACGATCGAGCGTCACTGGGCGAACGGCGCGGCGTGGAGCGGCGGCGACGGCGGACCGCGCGGGATCGCGAAGGCGCCCGAATGTGGCTGTCGCTGTTCCATTCCTCACCCGCCGCCATCGTCCGCCTCGACTCCGACGGACTCGTTCGCGATTGGAACCGGGCGGCGCGGCGGACGTTCCGCTGGCGGTCCTCCGAAGCGCGCGGCCGCCCGCTGACGATCTTCCCCGGCCGCGGCCGCCAGGTCTTCGAAGAGCTTCTCGCCGGAGTGCGCGCCGGACGAACCGTGCGAATCGAATCGATCGCGGCGGAACGGCGGTGGGGGGATGCAATCGAGCTGTCGCTGTGCGGCGCGCCGCTGTTCGACGATTTCGGCGCCGTCGCCGGCGTCCTGTTGACGGGCATCGACGTCAGCGAACGGAGCCGCGCCGAACGACGGCTCCGCCTCGTCACCGACGTCACGCGGATTCTCGCGCGGGCCGAACGCATCGCCGACGCGGCCGCCCCGATCGCCGCCCGGCTCGCCGAGTCCTGCCGCTGGTCGCGGTGCGAATGGTGGGACTTCGAACCCGGATCGGCGACGTGGCGCCGCATGGCGAACTGGAAATCGCCCGTCGATCGCGTTCCCGACGATTCGCCGAAGACCGACGCCGACCGCGACTCGAGCGCCGAAATTCATTCCGACACCGACGCCGATGACGAAGAGGTCGAAGGCGCGGAAGATGCCGCCTCGCTCGCGGAGCGGGACGGCCTCCCGGGATTGGTTCGCGGAGAACGCCGCATTCTCCAGGTGCCGAGCCTCGCGATTCCGGGCGCGGTGCGAAGTCGCGTTTCGGGCGACGCCATCGCGATTCCCGTGCTCGTCGACGACCGCGTCGATGCGGCTGTGATCGGCTTCGCGCCGAGCCTTCCGCCTCTCGATCCGCAGTTGGCCGAGGCGCTCGCCTCCATTTCCCTTCAGATCGGCTTCCGCCTTCGGGACGAGCGCGCCGCGCGGGAGCGGGTCGAACACGAAGAGGGCGTGCGGCAATCGTCGAAGATGGACGCGATCGGTCTCCTCGCGGGAGGCATCGCCCACGACTTCAACAATCTGCTCACCGTGATTCTCGATCACGCCGAGATCGCGCAACACGTCCTCGATCATCCCGCCCCGCGCGCCGCATCCGCCGAAGCACCCGACGGCGCGGGCCGACGCGAAGACGCATGCGCTTCTCCATCCGATCTGCGCGACATGCTGCGCGAGATCGAAGGCGCGGGACGACGCGCGGCGGCGCTCGTCCGGCAACTCCTCGCGTTCAGCCGCAAGGACATGCTGCAACCGGCCGTCATCGAACTGAATCCGCGCGTGCGGGAGATGCGCAAGCTGCTGGACCGGCTGCTCGAGCGGACCGTTCATCTCGAACTCGATCTCGCCGCCGACCTGCACCGCGTGAAGGTCGACCCCACGCAACTCGAGCAAGTCCTGCTGAACCTGGTCGTCAACGCGCGCGACGCGATGCCCGCGGGCGGCCGCATCCGCATCGCCACCCGCAACCGCAAGTTGCGGGCGCATGAAGCCGCCCATCATCCCGACGCCCGGTGCGGCGACTACGCCGTGCTCGAAGTCGCCGACGACGGCTGCGGCATCGCCCCCGCCGCGCAGCGCCAGGTCTTCGAGCCGTTCTTCACCACCAAGCCCCGCGACAAGGGGACCGGGATGGGGCTGGCGACCGTCCACGCGATCGTCCGCCAGAGCGGCGGGTTCATCGAACTGGCCAGCGCGCCGGACGCGGGAACGACGTTCTCCATCCACTTACCGCGCAGCCGCGAAGCGCTTGAGCCGATTCCGGTCGACGAGCCGCTGGAAGACATTCCCGGCGGGACCGAGACGATCCTGCTGGCCGAGGACGAAGACGCGCTGCGCTCGTTGATCGAGCGCATCCTCGCCGCGAAGGGCTATCGCGTGCTCTCCGCCGCGGACGGCGCCGACGCGGTGCGTCTGCTGCCGGAGCATGCCCGCGAGATTCGGCTGCTGCTGACCGACGTGCTGATGCCGGGATTGACCGGCCCGGAACTGATGAGCCGCGTTCGCCACGCCGCGCCGTTCCCTCCGCCGGCGGTGCTGTACATGTCCGGATATTCGGAGGCGACGCTGTTGGAGCGTTCCTCGGAAGAGGAACTGCGACCATTGCTTCCCAAGCCGTTCCGTGTCGACGTGCTGCTTCGCCGCGTGCGGGAAGTGCTGGACGCCGCGGACGGGCGCGGCGTTCATTCCCGATAGAGACCATGCTCTCGGATGTACGCCTCCACCGCCCGCGGCATCATGAAGCGGATGCTTTCGCCCGCGCGCACGCGGCGGCGGATGTCGGTCGAAGACAGGTCGATGCCGGGCATCGTCACGAACCGGATGCGCGAGGCGAGCGATTCCCCCAGCGTCGCCGCGAGCGCCGCCGGATCGGGAAGCGGGCGGTCGCCGCGGTTGACCGCGACGATCGTCGCCAATTCGGCGACTCGCCGCGGCTCGCGCCACGTCGGCAGATCGGCGAGCGAATCGGCCCCGATCAGGAAGAACAGCGCGCGCGACGCATCCTGGCGGTGCAGTTCTTCGAGAGTGTCGACGGTGAAGGTCGTCCCCGCGCGCTCGAGTTCCATGCGGTCCACGCGGAACTCGGGAAGGCCGGCGACGGCGAACTCGAGCATCTCCGCCCGGGCCTTCCCCGGCGAGATGCCCTCTCCGCGCTTGTGCGGCGGATTCCCCGACGGAAGGAACCACACTTCGTCGAGTTCGCACTGCTCCCGGCATTGCTCCGCGAGCAACAGGTGCCCGTAATGCACGGGATCGAACGTGCCGCCGAATAGGCCGATGCGCATGGAAACGTCTTCTTTCGAGTCGCGCGTTCGTATGAATCGTTCTCCCCCCGCTCACGCGGGAGGCTCGCCGAACGCTTGCGGAACGCTTGCGGTTTCGCGCCCGCCGCCAAGTGAGAGGCGCGTTCACTCCAACCGCTTCGCCTCCTGATACAGCGCCTCCATCTCTTCGAGGTTCGAGTCGCGGATGCCGCGGCCTCGGTCGCGGAGCGCGGTTTCGATGTGCCGGAACCGGCGGGCGAACTTGGCGTTGCTTTTCCGCAGGGCCTCTTCCGGATCGACGTTCCAACGGCGGGCGATGTTCGCCAGCACGAACAGCACGTCGCCGATCTCGCCTTCGACGCGCGCCTGGCGGGCGGCGTCGTCGATCGGCTCGTCGGGAACCGGCTCCATGTCGACGGCGGCGGGAATGTCGGGCATGTCGCCCGCGGGATAGAGTTCGCGCACCAGTTCGTCGATCTCCTCGCGGAGCTTGTCGAACAGCATCGCCCGGTGCGGGAAGTCGTACCCCACGCGGGCCGCCTTCTTCGTGATCTTCGCCGCCTTCGCGAGTTGCGGCAGCCCGGCGGGAATGCCGTCGAGGGCCGACTCGCGCGGCTTCTCCGCCTGCTTCACCCCTTCCCACGTGCGGACGACGTCGGCCGCGGTCTTCGCCTCGGCGTCGCCGAACACGTGCGGATGCCGCGTGACCAGTTTCGCCGTCAGCCCCTCGACGACCGGCACGAGGTCGAACCGCCCCTCGTCGGCGGCGATCTGCGCGTCGAGCAGCACTTGCAGCAGGACGTCGCCGAGTTCCTCGACGATCGCCGCGTCGTCGCCCGAGTCGATCGCCTCGAGCAGTTCGCAGGTTTCCTCGAGCGTGTGCGGCTTGATGCTGTCGAGCGTCTGCACGCGGTCCCACGGACAGCCGTCCGGCCCGCGGAGCCGGGCGATCACATCGCACGCCTGCTGCAGCGCCGGCCCCAGTCGCGACCAGTCGGGAGGCGTGCCGGGCGCGGGTCGTCTGGCGGAGTCGGTCATGGAGTGACTGTATCGGGGCGGGCGCGGGCGGTCAAAGGGAGCCGAGCCGATTGCCGAGCATCCCAGGCGACCACGGATCACACGGATTTCACTGATGATCTCGTGTCCCAAAGGTCGCGACCGCTCCCGCGGGTCAGTCGGCGCCGTCGGATCGTTCCCCGGCCTGAAAGACCGCCGCGAGGTGGAGCTCGAAATCCGGCAACAGCGACGTGCGATGCGCCTCAACGAAACCGAATCGAGACGCCCGCGCCGGCGAACCAGTCGTCCGCGGCGCTGTTCAATCCCTTGCCGGCGCGGACGTCGAACTGCAGGTCGTCGTCGAGCAGGAACGTGAAGCCGCCGTTGGCGTAGTGCTGCGTGCGTTCCGTATCGGCGCCCGAAGGGATGAGCGCGTACCACTCCGTGTAGGCGCCGACGCGTTCCGTCAGCGAGTAGGCGACCGTCCACGACTGGGCGAACTCGGAATACGTGCGGCTCGTGCCGCCGTCGACGGCGCGGTTCCACTGCGTGCTCCCGGCCGTCGAGAGGCAGTCGTTGATCTCCCAGGCGTAAATCCAGTTCACGCCGGGAAGCATCTCGTCGTTCGTGAACGCGTTGCTGCCGGTGGGGAGCGTCGCCTGCGGGATGAGCGCCATCTCCGGCAGAACGCCCTCCTGCGGCGTGAGGGCGAACTTGAAGCCGGCATACAGGTCTTCGGTTCCCGCCGTTCGCGTGCGGGATGCGGCGGTCACCGTCCGCTCATCCACCGGAAACACCGCCAGACGGAACTCGAGCCAGTCCGCGAACACGCCGTAACGGAACAGCGGCTCGCCGAAACTTTGCGCGCGGACGGACGTTCCGCCATCGGCGTCGTAGGAGTAGGTGTAGCCCGCTTCGATTTGCAGCACCCCTCGGCCGACGGTGGTGGTCGCTTCAGTGAAGTCGGGTCGGTCCGTCTCCAACGGACCATCGAGCGGCGGTCCGCCGGTGAAACTCGTGCCGTAGCTCCATTGGAAGAGAGTGCCGCGCGGCTCGCCGGGATCGGGACCGAAGGAGAACGGCTTTTCGGGAAGGTCGTCGCTGAGCCATGCCGGTGAGTCGGCGAGCGCGGCGGACGAGTTTCCGGGGGAGGGCGGCGCGTCGAACGACGGGACGGCGACACCGGTCGCCGAGGAATTCGCCCTCGCCCGACCGGCGGATTCCAAGTCGTCCGCGCCAGCCGAATTGCCCACGGCGCAGGTCGCTCCCGCGGCGACAGCGCATAGAACCATGCTGATTCGCCGGCGCATGGCCTTCACCTCCGTTGAGATCGCAATCGTGACCGCGACGTTCCGAACGTCGAATCCGGCAAGAGCGCCAGGATCGGTTTCTCCCATACTCCTTAACTTCGGCTTTTCGCCGGGTTTTGCTTGATCGAATTAGTCGGTTTTGGCAATCAAAAACATGTCGCTGCCGAGGCAACGACCATTGGCGGACGGATTGACAATCCCACATGCGACGGGCGACACTGGCGGTGGTTCGATTCGACGGGAGCGACGCATGGATCCCCTCCGCGAATATTTCGCGGCGCAAACGCGGCGGCAGTTCTTCGGCCATGCGGGATACGGCATCGGCTCGGCGGCTCTCGCCTCGCTGATGCCGCCCGGCTCGGCGATCGCGGCCGATGCGGCGGCGAATTCGATAACCGCGCCAGCGCCAGGCGGATTGCCCGGGCTGCCGCACTTCGCTCCCAAGGCGAAGCGTGCGATCTACCTGTTCATGTCGGGCGCGCCCTCGCAGATCGACACGTTCGACCACAAGCCGAAGATGGCGGATTGGTTCGACAAGGAACTCCCCGAGTCGATCCGCCAAGGGCAGCGGCTGACGACGATGACCTCCGGCCAAACCCGCTTCCCCGTCGCTCCGTCGATCTACGACTTCGCGCGGCACGGCGAGAGCGGAGCGTGGGTCAGCGAGTTGCTCCCGTGGACCGCGAAGATCGTGGACGATCTCGCCATCGTCCGCTCCGTGCACACCGAGGCGATCAACCACGACCCGGCGATCACGTTCATCAACACCGGCAGCCAACTTCCCGGCAAGGCGAGCCTCGGCGCGTGGCTGAGTTACGGCCTCGGCAGCGAAAACGAGAACCTCCCCGCCTTCATGGTGATGACACCCAGTTGGACCGCGAAACGCGACGCGCAGGCGCTGTACGCGAGGCTGTGGGGGAGCGGGTTCCTGCCCTCGAAATACCAGGGCGTGCAGCTTCGCGCGCAGGGGGATCCGGTGCTGTATCTCTCGAACCCCGAGGGCGTCTCGCCCGCGGCGCGGCGACGCATGCTCGACGCCGTCAACGAACTCAATCGCCGGCAGCACGCGGCCGTCGGCGATCCGGAGACGCAGGCCCGCATCGCCCAGTATGAAATGGCCTTCCGCATGCAGACCTCGGTGCCGGAACTGGCCGACCTCTCCGATGAGCCGGAGTCGACCTTCGAACGCTACGGGGAGGACTCGAAAAAGCCCGGCACGTTCGCCGCGAGCGCCCTCCTCGCGCGCCGCATGGCGGAGCGCGGCGTGCGGTTCGTGCAGATTTTTCTGCGCGGCTGGGACCAGCACGGCAACTTGCCGCGGGATCTTCCGTTGCAGTGCCAGGACATCGACAGGGCCTGTTACGGATTGATCCAGGATCTGAAGGAGCGGGGGTTGCTCGACGAGACGCTGGTGATCTGGGGGGGCGAGTTCGGCCGCACGATCTACTGCCAGGGAAAGCTGACCAAGGAGGACTACGGCCGCGACCATCATCCGCGGTGCTTCACCGTCTGGATGGCGGGGGGCGGCGTCAAACCGGGGGTGGTGTACGGCGAAACGGATGAGTTCTCGTACAATATCGTCCGCGATCCGGTGCACGTGCGCGATCTGAACGCGACGATCCTGCACTGTCTGGGGATCGACCACGAGCGGCTGTCGTTCCGGTTCCAGGGGCTGGACCAGCGGCTGACCGGCGTCGAGCCGGCGCGGATCGTGCGGGAGATACTCGCCTGACCCCGACCGACCGCCACGATCGGACGAATCAGCACGTTCTCCAAGCGCCCGCGCGTTCGAAATTCCGGCAGGCGTTGTCCCGGTCCGGCAAGAATTGCAGGTAAAACTGCGCTGACTGGGAATTTTTGATTGACATGGGGTCGGATCCCGAGTAGCTATAGAAGGGTTCGTCCACCATTCGCGGCGCGTGCGCACGCGCCGCGGTCGATGATTTCATTCCGTTGCTTCGCCCACAGGTACTTGCCATGACGCTGTCGAAACCTCGATCCC